>CAVDAL010000111.1:0-40241 GCA_963606965.1 Acutalibacteraceae bacterium | reverse complement strand
GCGGCGGTGTTACTCGCATGAGCGCGGCAGGTTTTGCAAGCGCTGGTGATGAACTTGAAGAGACTTGGAAAGATGAAAAAGATAAGCCGGTCGTTAAAAATACACTTGGCGAAAGGCTTGACCCAAGCACTCGCGCAAAGCTTGAAGCAATGTTAAGCGGGAATAAATAACCTCTTGCCAAACTTTATTTGCGTTTTTTTGTCATTGTGATAAACTTTCATCTCGCGCCAACATAGCTCCAACGGTAGAGCAGCTGCCTTGTAAGCAGACGGTTGGGGGTTCGAATCCCTCTGTTGGCACCATCGAATTTTAACGCTCCGCATTTTGCGGGGCGTTTCTTTTTTCTGCGACCGTAAACTTTGCGCTTAAGTTTTATATAGCGTCTGATTTTCCCTCAAGTTCAAATTTCGCACTCAGAAAATCTAAAATGACATAAGGGTAACGATTTGATGAAGCTCGACTTAGAAAACTTGACAATGGTCGACTTAGATTTTAATCTTCCAATTGTTCGAAATAAAGGTAATAACTCGATAGACGAGAGGACTGATTAAAATGGGTAAGATTATTGGTATCGACTTAGGCACGACAAACTCTGCAATGGCGGTGCTTGAAGGTGGCGAACCTACAATCATTGTTAATGCAGAAGGCGACCGCACAACTCCTTCAGTTGTTGGTTTCCGCAAAGACGGTGAACGCGTAGTTGGTAAAGCTGCTAAAAACCAGGCTGTTACAAATCCTGAAAATACAGTTGCATCAATCAAGCGCTTCATTGGTCGTCAGTACAAAGAAACAAGCTCAGAGCGTTCTACTGTTGCTTACAATGTTTCAAGCGGCAAAGATGGCCGTAACATGGTTGACATTGATGGCAAGGAATATACTCCTGAAGAAATCAGCGCAATGGTTTTGCAAAAGCTCAAGGCAGACGCTGAAAAATATTTGGGTGAAAGCGTAACAGAGGCTGTTATTACTGTTCCTGCTTACTTCAATGATGCTCAACGTCAAGCAACAAAAGATGCTGGCAAGATTGCTGGCTTGGAAGTTAAGCGTATCATCAACGAGCCAACAGCTGCAGCTTTAGCTTATGGTCTTGACAAGCAAGGCGCGGAAGAAAAAGTTTTGGTCTTCGACCTTGGTGGCGGCACATTCGATGTTTCAATCCTTGAAATGGCAGATGGCGTTTATGAAGTTTTAGCAACTGCTGGCGACAATCACCTTGGTGGTGACGATTGGGATCAGCGCATCATTGATTGGTTAGCAGACAAGTTCAAGGCTGACCAAGGTGTTGACCTTCGCAACGACAAGATGGCTTTGCAGCGCTTGAAGGAAGCTGCTGAAAAGGCAAAGATGGAGCTTTCAAACACACAGCAAACAAACATTAATTTGCCATTCATTACAGCAGTTGATGGCAGCCCAGTTCACTTGGACTACACTTTAACTCGTTCTGAATTTGAACGCATCACAGACGATCTTTTGGAACGCTGCAAGACTCCAGTTGCTACTGCAATGAAAGATGCTGGTTTGAAGAGTGGCGACATTGATGAAGTCATCCTTGTTGGTGGTTCAACTCGTATGCCTGCTGTTCAGGAAGAAGTTAAAAAGATTACTGGCAAAAATCCACACATGGGCGTTAACCCAGATGAAGTTGTTGCTATCGGTGCTGCAATTCAAGGCGGCGTTTTAGGCGGCGATGTTGAAGGCATTCTTCTTCTTGATGTTACTCCGCTTTCTTTGGGCGTTGAAACATTGGGCGGCGTTATGACAAAGATGATTGACCGCAACACAACAATTCCTACTCGCAAGACAGAAATTTATTCAACAGCTGCAGACAATCAGACTTCTGTTGAAATTCACGTCTTGCAAGGCGAGCGCAACTTCGCACGCGACAACAAGACTTTGGGCCGCTTCAACTTGACTGGCATTCCTTCAGCTCCACGTGGCGTACCTCAAATTGAAGTAACATTTGATATCGACGCTAATGGCATCGTTAATGTTTCTGCTAAGGACCTTGGCACTGGCAAGGAACAGAAGATTACAATTTCTGGTTCAACTGCTTTGTCTGATGAAGAAGTCGACCGCATGGTTTCTGATGCTAAAGAACATGAAGCTGAAGATGAAGCTCGCAAGAATGAAGTTGAAGTTCGCAACCAGGCTGACTCTTTGGTATATGCTACTGAAAAGACAATCAAAGACTTGGGCGACAAAGTTCCTGAAGCTACAAAGAGCGAAGTTGAAGATGCAATTGCTGCTTTGAAGACTGCTATGGAAGGCGAAGACATCGAAGCTATCAAGACAAAGACTGAAGAACTTCAGCAAGCAAGCTATAAGTTGGCTCAAATTGCTTATGGCGACATGCAAGGTGCAGCTGGTGCTGCAGGTGCAGGTGCTGCGGGCGCTGCTCCAGAAGACGATGTTGTTGATGCTGACTATGAAGTCGTAGACGATAAGGAATAAGCAATGACTGCCGAAGAAAAAGTAGGCGCTACTGCTAAGGAAAGTGCAGCCGAAGAAGAGCCTGTGCAAGAAGTTGAAGCAACAATCATCGACGAAGAACTTGATGGTGTTGAAGAAATTGAAGGCGAGGCTGTTGAAGGTGAAGGCGAAGAGCAGACTGAAGGCACTCCTGTTGAAGTTGAACTTGTAGCGGCAAAGAAGCTTGCTTCTGACATGCATGACAAGTACATGCGTCTGCAGGCTGAGTGGGATAACTTCCGCAAGCGCACAGCAAGCGAACGCGAGCAAGAACGTGTTAGAGCTTCTGAAAAGCTTGTGAAAGATTTGTTGCCAGTGCTTGACGACCTTGACCGCGCAATTGACCACGCACGTGAAAGTGGCGAAGGCGGCACTTTGACAGATGGTGTTGATGCAATCAGGAGCAAATTCCTCAATATTTTGGGGAAGTCTAAAGTGGAAGAAATTCCAGCTTTGAATGAAGCTCTTGATTTGGAAAAACATCAAGCTGTTGGAACAGCAGAAGATGCGTCTGTTCCTGAAGAAACAGTAGTTCAGGTCTTCCAAAAGGGCTACACGATGGGTGAGAAAGTATTGCGGCCGGCAATGGTAATCACCAGCACGGGCGGTCCTGCAAGACCAAAAGAAGATAAGTAGTTATTTGAGTGAGGGCCGGCCATTTTTTGGTCGGCCCTATAGATAGGAAGGAGGTGCCCATATGGCGTCAAAACGTAATTACTATGAGGTGCTTGGCGTTGATAAAAGCGCCTCTGCTGACGAGATTAAGAAGGCATTCAGAAAGCTTGCGCAAAAGCATCATCCGGATGCTGGCGGCGATGAAGATACATTCAAAGAGATAAATGAAGCTTATGAAGTTTTGTCTGACCCGCAAAAGAAAGCGCAATATGACCGCTTTGGTCAATATGGCGGTTGGCAACAAGCAGCTGGTGGCGCTGGCGGCAATCCATTTTCAGGCTTTGGCGGCTTTGGCGGCGGTGCTGCAGGCATGGACTGGGGCGACTTATTCCAAAATTTGCGCAATGGCGACGGCGCTTTTGGCGGAAATTGGGATTTTAAAATTAATCGCAATGTGAAAGGTCAAGACCTGCAAGCGCATATCGACTTGACTTTTGATGAAGCTTTCAAAGGCGTGACAAAAAAGATTACAATTCGCATTCCTTCTACTGGTGAAAGCCAGGAAGTTACTGCCAAAATTCCTGAAGGTGCAGTTGATGGTGGCAAGCTCAGGTTTAAGGAAAAGGGCGAATATGGTGCTGGCGGCGGCAAGCGCGGCGACCTTATTGTTGTCACTCATATTTTGGATGATGAACTTTATAAGCGCGACAAAGCAGACGTGTTGCTTGACTTGCCAGTAAGTATTGATGAAGCTGTTTTAGGCACAACGGTTGTTGTTCCAACTCCAGATGGCAGCCTTGTAAAAATTAAAGTTCCTGCTGGTACAGAGCATGGCAAGGTGATGCGTGTTCGTGGCAAAGGCGCAAAGAAGGTTAAAGGTAATGGATACGGCGACCTTAAAGTTTGTATAAAAGTTGTTGTTCCAAAACGCATAAGTGTTGCGCAAAAACAGGCTCTGGAAGAATTTGCAAAAGCTTCAGAAGATTCTGATAAGTTGCGCAGCGTGTTAAATAAAAAAGTTGACGAAGCAAAGAGTAAAAATTAAAGGGAGGTGATGGTCATGGCGAAAGAAACAGACAGAAACAAGCCGCTTTATATGATTGGTGTTGCGGCAGATTTGGCCGGACTGCACCCCCAAACTCTGCGAATCTATGAATCGAAGGGCTTGGTTGTTCCGCAAAGGACAAGCGGCAACACTCGCATGTATTCACAGGCTGATGTTGATAGAGTTGAGCTTGTTGCACAACTTACTGAAGAAGGAATTAACCTTGCTGGCGTTTTGCGAATTCTTGACCAGAAAGAGCGCATTTCTAAACTTGAATCTGAGCTAGAAGAAATGCGCAAAGAGCTTAAAGTTACGCAAGATAAGCTGCATGAAATGGAAGTACGCAACACAATTGCAACATTAACAAAGCGTGATGCACGTTTGTATCTTCCCTGACAAATAGCAGGTATAAACATGTTTGAAAGATAGGGTTTTGCACGACCCTTTGGTTGTTGTACCCAAAAACAAGGCGGTGTGGTTTTTGAGGCGTGACAACAAAAAAGTGCAAAATAGGTGAAAATTGATACTACGAGTGATATATGAGGAGTGATAAAAATGAGACTGGATAAATTAGCAGTAAGCGCGACAGAAAGTTTGCAAAATGCAATAACGATAGCAGCTGACATGGAGGCAGCACAGATAGAGCCTGAGCATCTTTTAAAAGCTTTGCTAGATGCGAATGAAGGCAACTTGCGTGCAATTATTGAACGCATTGGCGCTGACCCAGCAGTTATCGAGCAAGCTTTAGATGAAGAGCTTGCAAAAGCTCCGAAGGTATCCGGTCAGCAGAATCTTCCTAATCCAAGCCAGCGTTTGAATGATGTTGTTGATGACGCTGTAAAAATTGCTTCGAAGATGAAAGATTCGTTTGCAACTACGGAACATATGTTAATTGCGCTTTCAAGTGACAAGGGTTCTGCGGGTAAGATTTTGGAGCGTGAAGGCGTAACGCGCAAGCGTATTGAACAAGTTTATGAAGAATTGCGCGGTGACACGCGTGTTACAGATCGTAATCAAAAAGCCGAATTTGAAGCTTTGGAACAATATGGTGAAAATCTGACAGAGAAAGCTCGCGACGGCAAGCTTGACCCAGTTATTGGCAGAAGCGATGAAATAAATAGGACGATTCAAGTTTTGAGCCGCCGCACAAAGAACAACCCTGTGTTGATTGGCGAGCCAGGCACTGGTAAGACTGCAATTGTTGAAGGCTTGGCACAGCGTATTGTTGCTGGCGATGTTCCATCTAGCTTGAAGGATAGGGAAGTTGTTGCGCTTGATTTGGGCTCAATGCTTGCTGGTGCAAAATATCGTGGCGAATTCGAGGACAGGTTGAAGGCTGTTCTTCGTGAAGTTGAAGATAGTGAAGGCCGCATAATTTTGTTTATTGACGAGCTTCATACAATTGTTGGCGCTGGTGCAAGTGAAGGCAGCTTAGATGCAAGCAATATGATTAAGCCAGCTCTTGCTCGCGGTGAACTTCATGCTATTGGCGCTACAACTTTGGATGAATATAGGAAGTATATTGAAAAAGATTCTGCTTTGGAACGACGCTTCCAGCCGGTTTTAGTGAATGAGCCAAGTGTTGAAGATACAATTTCAATTTTGCGTGGCATCAAAGAAAAATATGAAATTCACCATGGCGTGCGAATTATGGACGCCGCAATTGTTGCTGCTGCAGAACTTTCAAATCGCTATATTACTGATAGGTTCCTTCCGGATAAAGCGATAGATTTGGTCGATGAAGCTGCGAGTAGGTTGCGTATTCAAATTGATTCAATGCCAATTGAAATTGATTTGATGGAACGCGCGTTAACGCAAATGCAAATTGAAGAGCAAGCTCTGATGAAGGAAAGCGACGATTTGTCAAAGCAACGTTTGGAAGAATTGCGTGGTGAAATTGCCGAACAGCAACAGGAACTGGATAAGCAAAAAGCGCAATGGTCGAATGAAAAAGATGCAATTAAGCATGTTCAAGAATTAAAGACGCAGCTTGACGAGGCAAAGCTAGAAGAAGAAAGATATACGCGTGAAGGCGATTTATCTGCTGCTTCTGAAGTGCGCTTTGGCAAGATTCCATCTTTGCAAAAAGAACTTGATGATGCGACAGCTATTTTGGAGCAAAATCAAAGCAGAGAAGACGGCTTGCTGAAAGAAGAAGTTACTGTTGAAGATATAGCTGATGTTGTTAGCAAGTGGACTGGCGTGCCTGTTAGCAAGATGATGCAGGGCGAAATGCAAAAACTTGCTGGCTTGGAAGACCAACTGCATATGCGAGTTATTGGCCAAGATAAGGCTGTCGAAGCTGTAGCAGGTGCTATACGCAGGAGCCGCAGCGGTTTGGCAGACCCAGACAGGCCTATAGGCAGCTTTCTTTTCATGGGGCCTACTGGTGTCGGTAAAACTGAACTTTCAAAAGCTTTGGCTGAATGCTTGTTTGATGATGAACGTAATATGGTTCGCATTGATATGAGCGAATATATGGAAAAGTTTAGTGTGCAAAGGCTGATTGGTGCTCCTCCGGGATATGTTGGATATGACGAAGGTGGGCAGCTCACAGAGGCTGTGCGCAGACATCCATATACTGTTGTTTTGCTTGACGAAATTGAAAAAGCACATCCTGATGTCTTCAATATATTGCTTCAAGTTTTGGATGATGGTCGTTTAACAGATGGCCAAGGTCGCGTTGTAAGCTTTAAGAATACGATTATCATCATGACCAGCAATGTTGGCAGCCAGCTTATTCAAGAATATATGGAAAACGGCAACAAGGCTGAACTTGACAAGGGAATAGAAGAAGCTTTGCGCAAGACTTTCCGTCCTGAATTTATCAACAGGATTGACGAGGTTATTACTTTCAGCGCTCTTGGTGTTGAAGACCTTGAAAAGATTGTGGACTTGCAGCTTGCAAAAGTTCGCGAGCGTTTAGCAGACAGACGCATTGAACTTCGTATTGAGCCAGATGCATTAAAGCATCTGGCAGAGCAAGGCTTCGATCCAGCTTTTGGCGCCAGACCGTTAAAGCGTTTGATACAACATCAAGTTGTTGATAGGGCAGCAAATGAAATTGTTCAAGGTAATCTTGTGGAAGGCGACACTATTGTTGTTGGCTTAGATGGAGATGACTATATAGTTCATATCGAGCATTAAGTTTTGAAACAGCCTCCTGCCTTCCTTGCCCATCACAAGAAATGTGCAACTACACATTCTGTATTGGACATCGAGTTTTGAACAGGGCAGTGTGCTGTGCAGCTGCAATATAGTATGTTCATATGGAAGGCGGCGCCTCTTTTTAGAGGTGCCGCCTTACTTTTTGTTATTTATTATTTACTCGCCATCTGTGATAGCCAATAACAAATTTATCTAAGTCGCCGTCTAGCACAGCTTCAACATTTCCTGATTCAACGCCGCTACGAACATCTTTGACCAATTGGTATGGATATAAAACATAGTTGCGAATTTGGCTGCCAAACTCAATATGTTTTTTGTCGCCGCGCAATTCATCAAGCTCTTCCTGGCGCTTTTGTTTTTCAAGTTCGTAAAGGCGAGCCTTTAAAATGCGCATTGCAGTTTCGCGGTTTTGGATTTGAGATTTTTCATTTTGGCATGTGACAACAATTCCTGTTGGAATATGCGTGATTCTAACAGCGCTATCTGTTGTATTGACACATTGTCCACCAGGACCGCTTGATCTATAAACGTCTATTCGTAAGTCGTTTTGATCTATGTCTACTTCAATTTCGTCAGGTAAAAGTGGCAAAACTTGGACAGCAGCAAATGTTGTATGTCTGCGCTTTTTTTCATCTGTTGGACTTATGCGCACAAGACGATGCACGCCATCTTCACTTCGCAACATTCCATATGCGTTGTGGCCACTAACAGTGAAAGTTGCATGGTCAAGTCCGATGACATCAGCTGTTGGAGCGTCATTTACTGTGACTTTCCAGTCTTTGCTTTCGCAATATTTTGTAATCATGCGAAATAACATTTCTGTCCAGTCTTGAGCTTCAAGGCCGCCAGCTCCAGGGTTTATGCTGATTACGCAGTCACCATCGTCAAATTCTCCATCAAACCATGATGCAATTTCTAAATCATCTGCTTTTTCATTTAATTGCGCGATTGTATCTTCAAGTTCAGAAGCCATGCTTTCGTCTTCGCTCATTAATTCTTTTGCAACTTTAGCATCATCAAGCATTATGGCAACATATTCATATTGGGTGACTTGATCACGCAATGATGAAACTTTGCTCATGACAGATTGTGCTTTCGATTGATTGTTCCAAAAGTCTGGAGCAGCAGCTTCTTCTTCAAGAATTTCAATCTGATCACGCTTATCTTCAATATGAAGATAAGCGTGAATTGCGTTTATACGCTCTTTTAAATTTTGTAATTCTGCGTCGTAATTTTCTGCCATGGCTTTTTAACTCTAGATATTTGCCCCGTGGCATTTTTTAAACTTCTTGCCAGAACCACATGGACATGGATCATTGCGTCCAACATTTGCATATGGATCATTTTTATCTTTTACAAATGTTTGAGTCTTGCCTTGTGAAGGTTTTAAAGCTTCACCGGCAGCAGCTGCAGCAGCTTCGACTTGTGCATTTCTATAATTGGAACTTGCATTTTCATCTGGCTTTGAATAAGAAACCCCTTCAAGAATTTCTTCTTCAGGTTCGCCTTCCTCATCAAGTTCAGGTTGAACTTCTTCTTGAATCTTGATTTGAAGATGCAGCACAGTGCGCAAGAAGTCTTCATAGATATTTGCAACAAGCAAGCCAAAAGCATTAAATGCTTCTTCTTTATATTCAACTAATGGGTCACGCTGACCAATAGCACGCAAGCCGATACCAGTTTTCAAATAATCCATTTCTGATAGGTGAGCCATCCAACGTTGGTCGATAACGCGAAGCATGACTTGGTTTTCAATCTGAGAAAATACAGCTTCAGGAATATCAGTCTTCTTTGAATCATAAAGAGCATTTAACTTATCAATTATGCATTCTACAAGTTTGCCAAATTCTTCTTCATGGTCAAGATCGCGAAGGTCAACTTTTTCTTCACCTGTTAATTCTTTGTACCAAGCATTCAAGCCGTCGAAATCCCAATCATCAAATGATGCATGAGGAGAGCAGAACATTTGAACATTGTCATTTACTGTCTCTTCAATAAGATCAGGGACGCGCTCTCCATATTTCTTGCCATCAAGAATACTATTGCGTTCTGCATAAATTGTATTACGTTGTTTGTCCATAACATCGTCATATTCAAGAACGTACTTTCTTGAACTTGCATGCATAGATTCAACTTGGCGCTGAGCGCTTTCAATTCCTTTTGTTACCATCTTTGCTTGAATTGGCATGTCATCTTCAAGACCAGAGTTTTGCATCAGTCTGCCAATTTTATCCATGCGGTCGCCACCAAATAGACGCATAAGATCGTCTTCAAGTGACAAATAAAATTGTGCTGAACCTGGGTCACCTTGACGACCAGAACGACCGCGCAACTGATTATCAATACGACGAGCTTCATGGCGTTCAGTACCAATTACGGCTAAGCCTCCGGCTTCGCGGACAATTTCTGCCTCTTTAGTACATATCGCTTTCGCTTCGGCTAATGCTTCTTTACGCTGCTGGTCATTTGCTTCTTCCGGGTCAATTCCTTTTTCAAGCAAAATATCTTCTGAAAGATATTCAGGGTTGCCACCAAGCAAGATATCTGTACCACGACCAGCCATGTTTGTTGCAATTGTGACAGCGCCAGCGCGGCCTGCTTGAGCAACAATTAAAGCTTCGCGTTCGTGATTTTTAGCATTCAAGACTTCATGTTTAATTCCGTTTTTGTGAAATAGCGCTGAAAGAATTTCAGAACTTTCAACAGAAACTGTACCAACCAAACATGGTTGTTGACGTTCATGGCGTTTCATAACATCGCGAACAACTGCATTATATTTTGCTTCAACAGTACGATAAACCAAGTCAGGTAAATCTTCACGAATCATTGGTTTATTTGGTGGAACAATTTCAACTTCCAACTTATAAATGTCACGGAATTCTGCATCTTCAGTTTTTGCAGTACCCGTCATGCCTGCCAATTTGTCATACAAGCGGAAGTAGTTTTGCAAAGTGATCGTTGCCATCGTTTGATTTTCTTCACGAACCAAAACGCCTTCTTTTGCTTCAATTGCTTGGTGAAGACCATCGGAATAGCGGCGACCTTCCATAATACGGCCCGTTGATTCATCAACAATCTTGACTTCGCCATCAACAACAACATAATCAACATCGCGCTTGAATAAAAATTGAGCACGTAATGCTTGCTGCAAATGGTTTGAAAGTTGGCCAGACATATCTGAATATATATCATCAATGCCAAGTAAGCCTTCCATTTTGCTCAAGCCTATATCAGTTGTAGAAATTGTTCGTTTAGCTTCATCCATGTCAAAGTCGACTTCTTTGACCAAGTGCTTGACCGCTCTAGCAAATGCGCGATATGTATCTGCAGCTTTTGTGCCAGCGCCAGAAATAATTAAAGGAGTGCGAGCTTCATCAATGAAGATGGAGTCAACTTCGTCGACGATTGCATATGCATGCCCGCGTTGTACTCTGCTTTCTGCATTGCTAACCATATTGTCACGCAGATAATCAAAACCAAATTCTGAGTTTGTGCCATAAGTGACGTCTGCGTTATAAGCTTCTTTGCGCTGTGCGGTACGAGTGCCATTTTGAATAAGTCCAACCTTCATACCTAAAAAGCGATAAATTTGACCCATCCATTCGCTGTCGCGCTTTGCCAAATAATCATTAACTGTGACGATATGTACGCCAGTTCCAGGAATTGCATTAAGATAACCAGCAAGTGTTGAAACCAAAGTTTTACCTTCACCAGTTTTCATTTCTGCAATTTCGCCTTTGTTTAAAACCATGCCGCCAATCAGCTGTACGTCAAAATGTCTTAAACCTGTTGTGCGTTTTGAAGCTTCTCGCACAACTGCAAAAGCTTCCGGCATTAATTCGTCAAGAGTTTCTCCATTTGCATAACGCTCACGGAACTCATCTGTCTTTGCGCGAAGTTCTTCATCGCTAAGGGAAGAGATTTCATCTTCAAGATAATTGATTACACCTACCTGCGTTTCGAAAGCTTTAATTTGTTTGCCTTCACCTGCAGAAAGGAGTTTTGAAAAAAAGTTAGCCATAGTCCACTTTTCTCTCGAAAAAATACAGTCTGTATACTGTAGCACTAGCCTTTTACATTTCGGTAACGCAAGCCGTAAAAACTACCGCTTAAAAGACGAAGGCGTAAGCTTTAAGAGCGATGGGTCGATTGATATCAGCTGTTCATAAAGCTCCTTTGTTTCTACTGAAGGGTCGAGTCCTAATTCATCTCTTAAATATTCTTTGCATTGAAAGAATGTTCTGATAGCAGTGCACCGTTGCCCGTTTGCCATTTGCGCTCGTATTAATGAATAATAGACATCTTCTCTTTCAGGGTCTTCTTCCATTGCTTTGCGCGCAAACCAAAGACTAACCCTTGGATCTTCAATTTCTAGTGCGTGGTCTGATGCTGAAATCATTGCATCAATATACATTGATTGTAATCGTGCGCGCTGATTGAGTATGTATTGGTTTTCTCTTACAAATGGGGCTAGTGGACCTCTATATAAAGTTTCAATTCTTGCAAATATATCTAATAAAACATTTGAATTTTCACGTTCAATTAAAAGCCTTCTTGACATGCTTTCAAATTCGGCAACATCTGATTTAACATAGCGTTGATCTGTTTTACAAAATTGGCCAGCCCGCATAATATATGATTTTGAGTCTAAAGTTTTTTCTACATTACTCCACACTGAGTAAAAATTATCTGTTGCTCTTTGTCTGCTAATATGCGGCCATAATTGTTCAAAAATAAAGTCCCTTGTTACATCGCGCCCTTGTCCAAGTATAAGAATTGTAAGAAGCATTCGCGACTTTTTACGCCAATGGTTTTCACCTATGTTTTTATTTCCAATATTTATTTCAAACCCACCAAGAAGGCGAGCGTGAAGAATTGGAGTTTCTGCTTCCTTTAATTCTATTTTTTCAGTTTTGTTTTCATCCACATCAGTGTTATTTTCTTGTTTGCTGTAAGAAACTGTTGTTTCTTCCCATGGAGCAATTAAAGGATTTCCATTTGCCAACATTCCAATTCTGTTTAATATGCTCGATGCTTCGTCAAGCAAGCGAGCATCTCTGAAATCTTCGCCTCTTTTTGTTACACCAAAAAACCCACTACGCCAAATATCAGCAATAATCAATGCTTCAGTATTTGTTTCAAGAGATTCTCTGCGTCCTTTCATAACAATTCTGTATCCAATGTTTTGTAGTATTTTGCGAAGTTCAACGCTATTTGTAAATTGCAAGAAATGAAGGGCAAGTCTCATGAACGGGCTGTCAAGAGAATGTTCTGTGCCTCGCGTTATAAGAAATTCTATTTTCTGCGCTCTTTCCGTTGAAATTGCCACGCGTTCAAAATTAGAATTTTCGCTTTGTCTTAAACAAAACGACTGCATAATCTCTGATTCTTCAAGCTCGTCGACAATGGCTGCCAGATAATCTTCGGGCTCAACAATTTCATCTGGTTTAAAGCTGGGCTTTTTAAATATTGCAGCACCTCCTTCACCAAAAGCGATAAGGGCTAGATAAGCCATCAACGATGGCAACGAGCCTCTGAATAAATTTTTTTCAGAAGAAATTCCGTTTTGCAGCACACGCTCGGCGCAGTGTGTCGCTTCAAACTTATTTCCTTGTAAGCCGTTTAACCATGCATAAATTGATAGTAAGTTCATATCTTCACTTATGTCAAAATGCGAACATCGCGAAAATAATGCATTAACAAGCGCGAGCTCTTCTCTGTCAAGAAGTGACCACCCTTCTTCAGAAAGCCAAAGGGAGCATTGCCTGTCAGAACAAAATATCTTTAGAATCTTTTCTGCGCGTTCATTATTGCCAGTTTTTATAAGACAACTCAGGGCTTTTTCTGGCAGTGATAATGAACCACCTATAAATGTTTCTGTCAGTTGAGCTTCATCTAAAGCTTTTTGTAAATCGCATAAGTTGAAATGTGGGCATGAAAAATTGTGCTGTATGGGGTCGATGTCTATAAATGGGTAATCCTTTATAATCATTGCTTCATTTTCAGGGCGTAATGGCACGCCAATCCTAGAAAGATCTTTTAAGCGTCCGTTTCCAAGAAGCAGCATGCAAAACACGCTTCTTAAAAAATCAATTGGCAGACTTTCTTTAAAGAAACTTAAAAGACACTTTTGTGCAATGCTTGTAGACTTTCCCCAAATTGCTAATGGTGTCAGTCCAAAAAGAACACCCTTTTGATGACTCCAAGTGTTCTTTTCATTTTTATTCGGAAGAATCTTGTTTGGCTCTTTTTTGCATTCATGTTCGCTGACAAGTAAATCTGTAGAGCTTATCAAAACCCTGTCTGGTAGGCGTGAACGCAGACAATCGTGTGACGGAATGCATGTGACAATTACTTCTATTCCTTTATATAAGCAAATGTCAATATGATCAGACAATGTATCTGCGCGTTCTTCATCAAGATATGGTATGTCGTCAATAACAATTAATCCTATTGTGCTTTTTTGCATATCTTCTGGAATTAAATATCCTGCATCAATATCGCGGAGAAAATCAGGCGATTTTGCATCAATCCAAGCAGTTGTTGCAGAATTAAATAAGCGCTGCATATATTCATAAGCTAATACACTTTTGCCATATCCTTTTGGGGCTGAAATAAGGCGAAGAGCGCCTCTGTCTTGCAATAGTGTTGAAATCAGTCTGTCTCTATGGTGCAGCTGTATGCTTTCAAATTCATCTGGAACTTGAAGCTTTTGCCCTTTTGGTTTGCCTTTTGCTGAATTGCTATTTGCGTGCATTACACACCTCCGTTGAACAATAGCGCCCAGACAAACAAAGCTGCTTTTGCTATGAAAGAGTTTGGCAAAAATGTGATTACTGCGCTCAGACAAAAGAGTAATAATGATGCACATGTAATTAAAATTGCAACCGCGGCATATGGTTTGATAGCATTTAATTTGGCATTTGGCGCAATATGATTCTTTTCACTTTTCTGACGTTGCATTCTTTTCGAATTTACATGCGTGAGTTTTGTAACCCAGCGTAGCTTTTCCGCAAAATCTAGTGCGTCGCTAGGGTGCGGCGATTTTGGAATTTGTACTGGCATATGAAACTCCTTTACCTTCCAGATAAGTCGTGTTGCTAAAGGATATATGCTTTGTGCAAATAGCAGGATTTTTTTTCGCACATTATTTTATGGGTTTTTGGGAAACCATGATTTCCGAAAAACCCATATTTTAAATGAAGATAAATTATTGATTTAAGACGAGAAATGTATTTTTATATCAACCGTTACACCGTTTTCATCTTTACTGGCACTTTGACAAATAGAAATTGGAATTTCATCAGCTTTTGCTATGATGTGTTTGTCTTTAGCTGTCTTGCAGGTTTCCGGTTTTGTTGTTGATAGCGTTTTATCATTTTCTTTTTTGACAGACTTTTCTTGATCGTTGAACATTGGTTCAATGAGCTCTAATATATCAACACGGCTGTTTGGGTTGTCTATCAGATGTTTAAGTTTTAAAGAAATATCGCTGCCTTCAGTGTTGTAAATAATGTCATAAAATGAACAATATGCGCTAAGGAAAGAAAGTAATTTATCGCCGGGTTTGCGGTTTGCGCAAACAAAAATTAATCTTAGCGACTTATCTGTGTTGCTTGGGTTGTCAACATATCTTTTTATTCCGTCTTTGAAGTCGTTTATGTTGACAAAATGCGCCTCGTCAATAATTACAAGCTTCCCATGATTTATAGAAACCATAGTTAAGAATTCATCTAGAGGAACTGTCACTGTTGGTTTAAGTTTAAAGTCAGCTTTTGGTCCAACAATGCTACGATAAATATCTGTTCGTTCTGGAAAAGTAATAACTGTGATTGAATCTGAAGAATACATAATTACACCTCATAAATGACACTATATAAATACATCCTTTTGCTGCGGAATAAAAGTTTTGTATTTATTCCAACATACCAGCATTTCAATCGTTAAATTTATTTTATGCTATAAAATAAAATACTCTATATTTATTCTGTTGTAAAATTTTTGATTTTCCTTCATCATATCGTTAGGGAGGAAATAATGACTAGAAAACCAGACCGCGAATATGCGAAAAAAGCAATTCATTTTAAATTATCAACAGATATTTACGAACTGATTAATGCTTTTTCGAAAAGAGAAGACAACGCCTTCAGAAGCTTGAGTCAATTTACAGAAGCTTTAATATTTTCTGCTCGTGACACATATTCAGCATTGCCAACGAAAGATTTTGTTTATGAATTAAGACGCATAAAAGCAATGCTCTACACAAGTTCTCATGAATATGAAAAGCCGGTTCCTAAAAAGCGCTTGCATGTAACAATAGATGTAGATGCTTTGTACTTTGTGGAAACATTTTTAAGGAAATACAGAAGTTCTTTTTCTTCAAGAAGTGAACTCATTGAACTCTTCTTTTTGCGATTTGTCAAATTTAATGACAAAGAAGGAGGGACTGCCTATATGTTAGAAAGAATAAAACAAGCGCAGCTTAATAATCCAGTGCGCATAGCGTAACAACGTGTATGGCTTAACAATTTGGTGCACATGGCTTAATAACGTGTATAGCTTAACTATGCAAATAATATAATAGCGTATATGTGTTATAGCATGGATAGCGTGTGTGATGCTGATAATACGCATAATAGTGCGGCGCAGGCTACACATGCTTATCTCGACACAATAGCTCTGGAAACATTACAGTTTGCTGCTTAGTACATTTGATTTTATAGCCATTTCCGATTTATTGCAAACAGCTCAAAAGCTTGACTCGGTATCCGCAATAAATCAGCGCATTTAACAATGTACAATGAGTTTGAAAAATTCACATGAGAAGGGATGCTTTCGTGATCAAAAAAACTCCTGAAGAAATCGAGGAAATAGCAAAGCATATGCGCGCTAACATTATCCGCATGCTGGGCGAGGCTGGTAGTGGACATCCTGGTGGTTCGCTTTCTGCTGCAGATATTGTTGCAACATTGTATTTTGGCGGCGTTATGAATGTTAATGAAGACGATCCGCAAGATGTAAATCGCGATCGTTTCATATTATCAAAAGGGCATGCAGCGCCTGTATTATATGCTGCTCTTGCAGAGCTTGGTTATATTGAAGAAGATTCATTGCTGACTTTAAGAAAGCTTCATAGTAATTTGCAAGGGCATCCTGATTCTAAAAAAGTTCCAGGTGTGGAAGTTTGTACTGGAAGCTTGGGACAGGGGCTTTCAATCGCTGCTGGTTTGGCGGCTGGGATAAAGATTGATGGCGGCGCGCAAAAGGTTTATACAATTTTGGGCGACGGGGAAATTGAAGAAGGCCAAGTTTGGGAAGCTGCAATGTTTGCGTCTCATTACAACTTAAATAATTTAATTGCTATCGTTGATAATAATGGCTTGCAAATAGATGGTGATGTGAGCGAGGTTGCTGGGCTTGAACAAATTGCGGCAAAATTCCAATCTTTTGGTTGGCAGACAATAGATGTTGATGGTCATAATATTCACGCATTGCTTGCGGCTTTTAAAGCTGCAGATGCTATTGATGCACCTGTTTGCATAGTTGCAAAAACTATTAAGGGCAAAGGTGTCTCTTTTATGGAAAATCAGGCTGGTTGGCATGGTAAGGCACCTAATGAGGAACAAACTGCGCAAGCATTACAAGAGCTCGATTGGAGGGCATAGAAATATGATGGAGGCAACTCGCGCTGGATTCGGCGAAACTCTGGTTGAGCTTGTTAAAGAAGGCTTTGATATCATGGCTGTTGACGCAGATTTATCCGGATCAACAACAACAGCAAAGCTTGGCAAATTTGATTCGAAGCGCTTAATAAATGTTGGAATTGCTGAACAAAACATGATAGATGTAGCTGCTGGTCTTTCCCTGGCCGGGAAAACAGTTTTTACAAGTAGTTTTGCAGCTTTTGGTACTGGCCGTTGTTATGATCAAATTCGCAATACTGTTTGCTATGGCGAATTGGATGTTAAGATTGCCCCAACTCATTCTGGCTTGACTGTTGGTCCTGATGGCGGCAGTCATCAAATGCTTGAAGATGTGAATTTAATGCGCGGTCTTCCAAATATGCGTGTTTTAGTTCCCGCAGATTATTGGGCAGCAAAGCAAGCAATTCGCATCGCTGCAACAAATCCTGGCCCATTTTACGTGCGTCTTGGCCGTGCAAAAGTTCCTGTTGTTTATGATGAAAATACAAAGCTCGAACTTGGCAAAGCATATGTTCTTCGCGAAGGTTCAGATGTTACATTGGTTGCAATGGGTGTTGAAGTTGATGCTGCTATTAAAGCTGCAGATATGCTTGCTGAACAGGGAATACAAGCAGAGATTATAGACGCATTTAGCATTAAGCCTTTTGATGAAGAAACTCTTTTGAATAGTGTCGCTAAAACTGGATGTGTTGTTAGCTGCGAAGAACATTCAATTATTGGCGGGCTTGGAAGTGTTGTTGCGGAAGTACTTGCAAAAAATAATCCAATTCCACTTGAAATGGTTGGAGTTGATGACTGCTTCGGAATAAGTGGGCAGCCTGATGAACTTTTGCACGAGTTCGGTCTTGATGCACAAGCAATTTGCGAGGCTGCCAAGAAAGTTATTGCGCGCAAATAATTTTGAGCAGGCTATTTTTTGACGGCCATTTTTCACAGATGATATGTGAACATAGTCGTGGGTGTTATGTGCAATACATCTGTGTAGACTTCATGCACATGAGCTGAATGCTTTGTGTGCTTAAACGATAAGTAATAGGCAAAACGTGGCCAGTGCGCTAAAATCATTGGTCGGATTGTTCCATATACACCAAGAATGGGGTGCAACGAAGTTTTGAACAAAAGGAATCCCCAAGACCAAGCTCGTGGAAGATACGGGCGAGGCACAGGCGGTGAATCTGCTGCTCAAGCGCATAGGCGCATCGAGCAGAGGTTTCAACAACGTAAACAAAGAGAAAATTTAGTCGCTACAGAAGCAACTGGCTCTTATGCTGATTTGGCTGCGAATGAAAATCAACAGCAAAAATTAGGACCCGTTGTTATTGCATTACGCAATGTAACAAAAGTTTATCCAGCTCAACCACAGCGCCCTGCGTTGAAAGCGTTGACTTTGGACATTCGTGCTGGCGAATTTGTATTTTTGGTTGGTCATTCAGGTTCAGGCAAATCTACTTTTATTCGCATGCTCAATAGAGAAGTCATTCCAACAAGTGGCGAAATTGTTGTTGCTGGTGAAAACTTACGCACAATCAAAAATTGGCGCGTTCCTTATTTGCGTCGTAATGTTGGCTGTGTTTTTCAAGATTTTAAATTGCTGCCAAATAAGACAGCATTTGAAAATGTTGCATTTGCGTTGCAGGTAATTGGCAAATCTAAGCATGTTATTGACACTCAAGTTCCAGAAGTTTTGCGACTTGTTGGCTTGGAAGATAAGATGGATAAAAGGCCAGACCAGCTTTCCGGCGGTGAACAGCAACGCGTGTCTATTGCACGTTCTATTGTTAATAGGCCACCAATTCTTATCTGCGATGAACCTACAGGTAATCTTGATCCGCAGACTTCGCTTGGCATTATGCGTTTGCTAGAGCGCATTAATAGAACTGGAACAACAGTTCTTGTTGCGACTCATGATCGTGAAATGGTTGATCAGATGCGTCGTCGTGTTTTAGCTTTGGAAAATGGCATACTTGTTCGCGATCAAAAGAAGGGGGTGTATGGCTACGATGTATAAGATTATGTACTTTTTAAAAGAGTCGCTTAGCAGCGCTCGTTCAAATTTAGGTACAACAATCGGTGGCGTTGTTACTATCTTCCTTTCACTTTTGATGGTTGGCATTTCAATCCTTTTTTCATCGATGATTAATAATGTGACAGCTGCAATTGAAGATGATGTTAATATTCGTCTTTATGTTGCAGATAGCGCAAAAGATGACCAAATTACAGAGCTTCAAACTTGGCTCGAATCTTTGGAAAATGAACAAGGTAATGTTAAAAGCGTTACATTTTTAAACAAAGATCAAGTTCTTGAAGATTTTAAAAATCAAACTTCAAGTTCTGCAGAAATTGCAGAAACTTTAGACGGTAATCCACTTCCACGCACCTTCGTTATTGAAATGATTGACACGCAACGTGTTGAAGAATTGGCTAATAATATTCTTAGCAATGAAACTTTTAAGTCTATTTGCGACAATACAGATGATCCGTCGAAGTCAATCAAATATGGCCAAGGAACAGTCGAACGTCTGTTTACTGTGATTAATATAATTCGTTATGCTTGCATCGCTGCAATTATTTTGCTTGTGTTTATTAGTTTGGTATTTCTTAATAATACGATTCGCCTTGCAATTTTGGCTCGTCGCAAAGAGATTTCAATCATGCGTCTTGTTGGTGCTTCAAATGGCTTTATTCGAGGGCCGTTTATTATGGAAGGCGCTCTACAAGCATTGATAGGCGCGATTTTGGGTATTATCGTGATATCAATATTGCGAGTTACTGCAATGCCAGCCCTTGAAGAAACAGTAAGCTTCTTATCACTTTCTGTAAGTTCAGGTACATATGGTCTTATCTATTTCATAATGATTGTTGCTGGTTTGCTTGTTGGTACTCTCGGCTCCTTAATTGCGATGAGACGTTATTTGAAAGTTTAAATCTTTATGAATGAACATCAAACACCAGATACATGCAAAGCCTCTCCAGAAACTGGAGAGGCTTTTGTCGACTTTTGTAAAACAATTGCAATTCTTCGTTCGCCAGACGGATGTCCATGGGACAAAGAGCAGACGCATGAATCTGTTGCAAGTGCTTTGACTGAAGAATCAGCTGAAGCTGTTGAAGCGATAGAACATTGTGATATGGATCACTTGCGTGAAGAGCTTGGCGACGTGCTTTTGCAAGTCGTCTTTCAATCTCAAATTGCTGCAGAGGCAGGAGAATTTGATATCAATGATGTGATTTCAGATGTTCAAGCAAAAATGGTGCGCAGACATCCGCATGTTTTTGGTGCAGAAAAGTCTTTAATTGCTGCTGGGTTTTCTGAAGAAGAAATTGCATATGCAACAACGCCAGGTAATGTCTTAGATATGTGGCAACATATCAAAGAACATGAGCGTGCAATGAAAGAGGAAGCTCGCCGCAAAAAAGCGATAGAAGCAGGGCTCGAACCAGATGCTCCGGCGGGGCTGCTTGATGATATTCCGTATGCTATGCCATCTTTGCAACAAGCACAAAAGATTTCTAAACGTGCAGTTGCTGCAGGTTTTGAATGGGAAAGCATCGAAGACATCTGGGCACAAGTCGCTGAAGAGATTGAAGAGTTCAATGCGGCTGAAAGCGAAGAAGATAAGCTTGAAGAATTTGGCGATGTTTTGTTCACACTGGTAAATATTGCAAGAAAAGATCATCTTGATGCAGAAGAAGCTTTGCGAAAAACTTGCAAGAAATTCCGTGCTCGCTGGGCAATCATGGAAAAATATGCACATGAACAAGATAAAGCTGATATTTCAAATTTGTCGCGCGACCGCTTAGAAGAACTTTGGATTCAAGCAAAAATTGACATCAAAAATGGCACAGAGGCTTAAACTATGCCAACTCCGCGTAAGAAAACATCGAGTTTTACGGAGCGTGTGAAAAAAGCTGCTCAAATGACTGCGGAAGAGCAGGCTGCTGCTCGCAATGAAGCTGCTGTCCGCAATGAAGAAAATATACCCAGCAAGAAGCGCAAGCCTTCGCAACGACGTACAGATTCAACTCAGCAAAGACGTACCAAGAGCAGTAACATTCGTAACAGCGAAGATATATCTGCGCACCGCTCAAAACAAAATGATAAACCGCGCAGGCGAACAACAGCTAGTCTGACAGAAAGTCAAGATACTCATAAGCGTTTAAGCGGCAAGTCCAGCAGACAAAGTCAAACTAATAGCACGCGGCATCAAAGCAGAAATGCAGATAGAGCTACCAGTAAATCAAACAGGCAGACAACAAGAACTGGTCAGAGTGCAAAATTAGAGCGCATTAGTACTTCAGAAAATAATCAGTCTAGCAATGCAAACAAAAGAAGCAAGCGTGACCATACTGCTCCGAAAAAAGAAGGTTTAGTTTCTGGCAAACTGCAGACTTTGCGCAATCTTCCGCAGCGCACTATATCGCTAACCTTAATTGCTATTTTGATTGTCGTGTCATGCGCTATTGTTTATCCAGTTAGCAAAACTTGGTACAAATCTTTGCGTGATGAACAACGTCAAACTGCAATTTTGGAAGCGGAAAATGCGCGAAATGAAGAATTGTCAAAAGCCAATGAAGCTTTGAAGACTGAAGAAGGCATTGAAGATGAAGCTCGCAAGTCTGGATATGTTAAGAAGGGCGAAAAGAGCGTTTCAGTTTCAAACGGCAGTGATTCAGGAGACACTTCAACAGGCCTTCCTGCGCAAATTGATGAAACAAAAATTCATGCACCACAAACTTGGTATTACAAAATTTTAGACACAATTTTCTTTGTGGAATCATAAAATTTGCAGCTATATTTTTGCGCTTGTTGGCGCAAGACAAAGTCAATCCACCTAAAGACTAATTTTGATGGTTAAATTTGCTGGTTTATGTGCTAGCATACATGAGCACACATTTTTGGGGGTGTGGCGGAATTGGCAGACGCAGCGGACTTAAAATCCGCCGCCTTCGGGCATAAGGGTTCGAGTCCCTTCACCCCTACCACTTTATTTGAAATGCAGGTCACGCTTAATTGGTAGAGTGGTCTGCTTTTCTATATTCACAGTCTCTTTTAAACTTCATGGATTAATTGTCTATCAAACGCCAACTATACATGCTGTTGCATAAGACGCATGACATTCATTGTGCTAATATGTGCGTCAGGTTAATCAAAAACTTCCCTTTGTTTGGTGAAATAGCATTATGGTAAAAACAATTTTTGAGTCTTATTTAAATGAAGAACATGATAGTTTAAATCAGTATCTGCGCGCTTTTAAACCAGATGCTTCACATCAAGACATGGACAAGTATTTATATGATCCACTTGTTGAATTTGGAATGAATGGTGGCAAAAGGCATCGTCCACTAATTTGCATGTTGGCATGTGTTGCTGTTGGCGGCAAGAAAAATGACGCGTTGGCAGCAGGTGCAGCAATAGAGCATTTTCATACAGCTGCCCTTATTCATGATGATATTGCAGATGAATCTCAAATTCGCCATAACAAACCATGCTTGCACATAAGTGAAGGCGTGGCACTAGCAATTAATGCTGGCGACCTTGCTTTGTCACGCGTTACAGGCACTGTTTTGGAAGATGAAAATTTAAGCGATGAAATAAAAATCCGCGTCCTTAAAGAACTTGTCGACATGACAACGCGCACAATCGAAGGTCAAGCTCTTGACATTGGCTGGGTTCGTGACGGTCGTTGGGATGTGACAGTTGATGATTATCTTTTAATGGCAGAACACAAAACGGCATTTTATTCCGGCAGTGTCCCATTGGCTGTTGGTGCAATTATTGGTGGTGGCTCGCAAGAGCAGGTTGAGACTTTACGCAAGTACGGTTTAAGCACAGGCTTAGCCTTCCAAATTCAAGATGATCTTTTAAATCTTGTTGGGGAAAAGGAATCTGCAACAAAGGACTTTCGCAGTGATATAACAGAAGGCAAGCGCACGATGGTGGCGGTTCATGCTTTATCGCATACTAGCGGCAAAGACCACGATGAACTTTTGCAAATTCTTTCTTCAAAAACTACAGATGCTGCAAAATTGCAGCGCGCTGTTGATATCATGCAGGATGCAGGCTCGATAGATTATGTTCGTTCATATGCAATTGACCTGGCAAAGCAATACCAGGGTGAATTAAAGAAAGCTCTTCACCCAAGCTTGGCTCGCAAGCAGCTTTTATCAATGGCTGATTTTTTTGTTAATCGTTTGAACTGAGGCTCAATTGAGGACTATAAAGAAAAATGATACAGGCGCAGCTGTTGAAGACGTGCAAAAACGCCTTCATCTTCTGGGCTACAAAATAGAAATAGATGGCGAATATGGCGTCCAAACAGCGCGTGCAGTCAAGCTATTTCGAAAGGCAGAAAATTTGCCTGAAGGCGATGTTGTTGATAATGCAACATGGAATGCTCTTGTCGATGCAAGCTTTGCAATGGGCGACAGAATGCTATATTTGCGCTTGCCACACTTTCATGGACAAGATGTTGCAGAGCTTCAAACAATTTTGAACGTGCTCGGTTTTGTTGTTGGCGATGAAGATGGAATTTTTGGTCCACATACAGAACATGCACTGCGCGATTTTCAAAGCAGCGCTGGCTTGCCTGACGATGGCATTGCTGGCAAAGCAACATTTGGTGCAATAGAGCGCTTGCGTCATGCGTGGGAAGGCAAAACAATTGCTACGGCGGAAGATGTAAATGCACATATGTCTTTTTCGCGCGCTGCTCAAGCTTTGGAAAATTTAGAGGCTTGCTTTTTTGGACTTGATGATATTGGGCGCCAGGTTGCAAAACGCATTGCAAATTTGGCACATGCTACATCTGAAACAGCACGTGTTACCAGTGCAGACACTCTTCATGAATTTCCATCTGGTACAGCAATCATGGTGGGCATTGCTTCCAATAAAAATGAATTTGCTAACACAAATGACCCTACAATTATTTTCGAAGACACGTGGCAATTTTCTGCACGTGTTAGCACTGCCATCAACATGACAAGCGGGGCTCCGCGTCGTATGTATGTTGAAATTCCTCTCAAGAAAAGTGCTGATGGAAAATCCGCGCAAATTCCAGACGAACGCGACCTTCAGCATGTGGCTGTTGTCTTGCTCGATTCATTTTGTTCCGCAGTCTAATAATGTAGCGCCGCTCATGTTTGTAGGGAATGTGAACTCTTAGACATTCCGGCGCTAAGGTGTTAACATATCAGGGTTATGTGCTCACATGAAGCTTAACTGTATTCGAGACATGGCAAACGAAAGGGATTTTATTTTATGTCTACAAAAATAAATCGTAGAGCCTTTCTTGGAACCGCTCTTACATTCGGTGCTCTTTGTGCATTAGAACCAGCACAAGCATTCGGCGTTACAAAAGCAGAAGTTCAAGCAGCTAAAGACAAGTTAGACGCTATGTCTGAAGAAGTCGATTCAGCTGTTGATAGCTACAACAAAGCGCAAGATACATATAGCAGCGCATCTGCAAAAGTTAAAGAAGCACAAAAGCAGATTGATGAAGCTCAAGCAAAAATCAAGTCGTCACAAGGCCGCCTTGCAACGCGCGCAACATCAATGTATCGCAATGGCTCAATGTCTTACTTGGACGTTTTGCTTGGCGTCGGCTCATTCAGTGATTTTGCAACTGTTTGGGATACGCTTAATACTTTGAATGAACAGGACGCAGATCTTGTTGCAGAAACAAAGGCTGCAAAAGCAGAGCTTGTATCTGCAAAGAAAACTTTGGATGAAAAGAAGCAAGAAGCTGCAAACTCTTTGGCCGAAGCTAAATCTTATCAAGAGCAAGTTAAAAGCAAAGAAGCTCAATATAAATCAGAATATAATAGCTTGAGTTCTGAATATAAGGAACAGATTGAAGCAGCACAAAGACAGGCTGCTGCAGCGGCTAGGGCAGCAGCGCGCCGTGCAACTTCTTCATCTTCTAGCAGCAGTTCAAGCTCTAAACATTACAGTGCTGGCAGCAAGATTCCAACACATGGTTCAGTCGTTGAATATGCTGAATCTCAGCTTGGTGTTCCATATGTTTGGGGCGGTGCAACTCCTGGCAAGGGCTTTGACTGTTCAGGTCTGGTTATGTGGTGCTATAGCAAGGTTGGAATTAGTCTTCCGCATTATACCGGTTCGCAATATGCTTGTGCCAAGGCTCGCATTAGTCCAGAGTCTGCAGAGGCCGGAGATGTTTTATATCGCAGCGGCCATGTTGCAATTTCAGTTGGTGGCACAAATTACATTCATGCGCCACATTCTGGTGCTGTTGTTTGCTACGGCAGTGGCGGCAGCTGGCAGTGCGCACTTCGTTTCTAAACAAAAGCTTTTGTATTAAATAAAGCATCGGGGTGTGGCTCAGCTTGGTAGAGCGCTTGCTTCGGGAGTAAGAAGTCGCTGGTTCAAATCCAGTCACCCCGACCATCATAAATTCGTAAGGTCAGTCGTAAAAGCGGCTGGCCTTTTGTTTTGGTTGCGATCTTTATATTATGCAAAGTTTGATGGACAAATGCCCACTATTGCCCCTTGAATGATTTGCTGGACAAATGTATCCTAAAATTGAAAGGAATATGATTGTCATGAAACATGCAGAAAAAACATCTTATACAAGACATGCGCTTGCAAATTCATTAAAAAAATTCATTGAAGAAAAGCCATTATCAAAAATCACGATTAGCGAAATTGTTGCAGACTGCGGCTTTAATCGCAAAACCTTTTACTATCACTTTGATGATATTTATGCATTGCTAAAGTGGATGCTCGAGGAAGAGGCAGTAGAGGTTGTAAAAAAGTTTGACCTTCTTGTTGATTGCCGCGAGGCTGTTTTGTTTGTAACGAATTATATTCGGGAAAATAGACACCTATTATGCTGTGTTTATGATAGCGTTGGTCGCGATGAAATGAAGAGATTTCTGTATGCAGATTTTACTGGTGTTATTCGTAAAGTAATTCAAAGCACAGAAGAACAACTCGGCGTCTATATAGATGATGAATTCAAAGAATTTGTGGCAAGCTTCTATACGGGAGCAATTTCAAGTCTTTTGATTGATGAGCTTACAGATGAAAATAACCATGATCCGGAAAAAGCAGCCGAGTTTCTTTCCGTCGTTTTGAATAATTCACTGCCTGAAGTCATCAAGAGCTCTGCTGTAAATGGCATGCATTCATGCAATGAAGCGCAGGTTTAAAAGCCGCCGCAGCAACCTTGGCGCTATAATGTAGCGCATGAATAATTCACCTATAGGCATATTTGATTCAGGCTTTGGCGGCTTAACAGTGGCGCGCGCAATTCGCGAACGCCTACCGCATGAATCTTTAATATATTTCGGCGATACAAAGCGCTGTCCATATGGACCGCGTTCCTTAGAAGAAGTCTGCACATTCACAAAACAGATCTGTACATGGCTGTCAAAGCAAAATGTGAAGCTCATCGTCATAGCTTGCAACACTGCAACGGCAGCAGGTCTTGCAATGGCGCAGCGCGAATTTAACATTCCAATAATTGGGGTTATTGAGCCTGGCGCTCGTGCGGCTGTCCGCACAACTCGCAATAGAAAAGTTGGCGTTTTAGCAACGCAAGGCACGGTTGATAGCGGGGCATATACACAAGCAATCCATGCATTGGATGCTGGCGCAGAAGTTGTTTCAAGCGCTGCTGCAAAATTTGTCGACATTGTTGAAGATGGCCTTCGCAAGGAAGATGCATCTGAATATATGCAATCTGCTTTTAATGAAGTTGCAGAAAGTTATCTTGCGCCAATCAAAAAAGCGCAGGTAGACACAGTAGTTTTGGGGTGTACACACTTCCCAATTTTGTCCGGCACAATACAGGATAGCCTTGGCAGTAATGTGACGCTTGTTTCTTCTGCAGCAGAAACAGCAAAAGATGTCGCAGAAACTCTTGCATATAGGAACCATCTTTGTGCGCAAGACCACAAACCGCGATACAAATTTGCCACAACAGAAGAAGATTTAGAAGAATTTAAAAACTTAGGGCAGCTTATTTTTGATGCTCCAGTTGATGATTTAGTTTTTGTAGAAATCGAGGATTTATGACAACAAATATAGGTTTAGCTCGTTCATATGGACGCAGCGTTTCTGAAAAAAGACCAACAGAAATCAAGCGCGGCGTCTTGGAAACTGCCGCAGGCTCATGCCTTATAAAAACTGGCAAGACTATTGTTTTGTGCACGGCAACAATTGAAGAACGCGTGTCCCCATGGCGCAAAGGTTCAGGCCTTGGCTGGATTACAGCAGAATATTCAATGTTGCCTGCATCAACTGCAACTCGCACTCCAAGAGAACGTGCAACGCGCAAAGGTCGCAGCATGGAAATTGAACGCTTGATTGGCCGCAGCTTGCGCACTGTTGTTGACATGAGTGCTTTGGGCGGGGAAGTCACATTCCATATTGACTGCGATGTTGTTCAGGCGGACGGTGGCACTCGCACAGCTGCCGTTACTGGTTCTTGGGTTGCGCTTCATGATGCGATTGAAATGTGGAAGAATGCTGGCAAAATTTCCGGCGAGCCGCTGCTTGGACAGGTTGCTGCAATAAGTGTTGGCATGGTTGATGGCAGGCTGCTCCTTGATCTTGATTATCAAGAAGATTCTCGCGCAGAAGTTGATCTTAATCTTGTAATGAACGAAAAGGGTGAAATCATTGAGCTTCAAGGCACTGGCGAACAAGTAGCCTTCAGCCGCGATAAGTTAGATAAAATGCTCGATATGGCTCAAGACGGCATTAAAGAATTGTTGGATGCCCAGCTGGAGGCATGCAAATGAAGAAGCTAGTTGTAGCAAGCAATAATGCTCATAAGGTTGAAGAAATACAGCGCATGCTTGCACCATGCGGTTGGGAATGTGTGAGCCTTTCTTCATGTGGCGACTTTCCTGAACCTGTTGAAGATGCCGATTCTTTTGAAGGCAATGCTCGCATCAAGGCGCAAGCAGCGCATGAAAATACAGGGCTTCCAGCGTTAGCAGACGACAGCGGTCTTGTTGTCGACGCTTTAGGCGGAGCGCCGGGTGTTTATTCAAGTCGTTATTCGGGCGAAGACGCAACAGATGCAAAAAATAATGCAAAGCTTTTAAAAGAGCTTGCTAATGTTGAGGATGAGCAACGCACAGCCAGATTTGTTTGCACTCTTGTTTTTATAGATGAAGATTGTTCAGAATTTGTAGTAACAGGCACATGCGAAGGCAAAATCGCACATGAAACTTCAGGCAGCGGCGGCTTTGGCTATGATCCGCTTTTCATTGCAGATGAAGTGCCAAACAAAACAGTTGGGCAGCTTTCTTCACAAGAAAAAGATGCAATTTCGCACCGAGGCCACGCGCTACAACAATTTGTAGAATTTCTTTCTTCACAAAATTAAGTGCGTCAACGCTATCAGCACACGTCACATAAAGCCTGCTATTTGCACTAGCGCCGACTAAGCGCAATTCTTTACACAAATAGGCTCATGCTTTGCGCTATACTAGCAAGCCGTGCCGACGTAGCTCAGTTGGTAGAGCAACGCACTCGTAATGCGTAGGTCTAGGGTTCGACTCCCTACGTCGGCACCAGTATTAAGCCGCTTGGCGGCTCCCATGCACATCTTTATCCATTGTCACATATCTGTTTACAAGTTCAAGATCAGTGTGTAATAGTCTTGAAAACGTGAGCATATGCGTGTAGGGGGCGCGCTCCGAAAAGAAGACAGAGTGATATTAATGAGTGAAGAAACAAAAACAGTAAATGAATTTGAAACAGGCAATTTAAACACGCTAATTTTGCGATTCGCAATTCCAGCCATCATTGGCATGCTTTGCGGCGGCGTTCAAAATATCGTCAATAGAATTTTTGTTGGCAAGGCGGTTGGTTCGCTTGCTCTAGCAGGCGTGCAAATAGGCTTTCCTGTCATGTCGATTTTTATGGCGCTTTCAATGCTAGTTGGCATGGGCTCTATGAATTTAATCTCAATTCGAATGGGGCAAAAGCGCAAAGAGGATGCAGAACGCGCTTTTGGTCAAGCAATTTTGCTTTCATTCCTTGTTCCACTAGTTGTTTGCATAATTTTTCAAATTTTTCTTGATGATATTTTGACACTTATTGGCGCAACTGAAGAAGTCTTGCCATATGCACATGATTACTTCCGTGTATTTTTGTGGGGCATGGTTTTCTTCCAGCCAAGCGCGAGCATCAATAATATTATCCGTGCTCAAGGCGCTCCAAACATTGCGATGGGCACACAAATGCTTGCCTGTGTTATGAATATTGTTTTGAATTACTTCTTTGTTTGGAAATTCGGATGGGGAGTACAAGGCGCAGCTTGGGGCATTGTGCTTGGCAACTTCTGCTCTCTCTTCTGGATTTTTGGTTACTTCATGCGTGGCAATTCTTATTTGAAGATTCAATTCCGCTACTTCAGGATTTATCCTCGCGTTTTAAAAGCGGTTTGCGTTCTTGGCATTACACCATTCTTGATGCAGCTTGCCAATTGTGTGCAACAGCTTATCATGAATAAATCACTTGTGGCTTTGGGCGGCGATACTGCGCTTTCTGCACTCAGCATTGTTATGTCGCTTGGCTCTGTTTTGCTTCTTCCAATGATTGGCTTTTCGCAAGGCGGCCAGCCGATTATGGGATACAACTATGGCGCAAACAATTATGAACGTGTTCGCAAAACGCTTCTTCGTTCAGCACTTTATGTCACAATTCTTGCATTTGCTGTTTATGCTTTGACAATGTTTAAGGCTGAATCCTTGGTAAGCATTTTTATTTCTGGTGAACCTGAAGTTGAAGAATTGAGCGCGCATGCTGTGCGGCTTTACTTCCTTGGTACGCCTTTTGTTGGGGTTGGCGTTGTTGGGGCTTCGCTTTTCCAAGCATGTGGCAAAGCTGTGCGCGCAACTTTGTTGAGTTTGTCGCGACAGGTGCTTTATTTCATTCCTTGCTTACTTATATTGCCGATTTTCATTGGAATTGATGGGTGTTGGTTAGCTGCATGCGTGTCTGACGTATTATCAGGAATTACAACGATGATTGTTTGCTGGTTTGGCCTGCGTTCCATTAAACGTGAAATGGCAGAACGTGGCGTGGGGCAGCTTCTTTCATAAAAGAATTTTCGCTGACAAATTTGCTAATACAAACTTGCTAATAGAAAACAAAGCCGCGGGTCTAGACCTGCGGCTTTCAGTATCTTGCCATCTCATTTAAAAACTATTTTTCATCCAGCAAGTCAATAATCATCAACTGCTTCAATTCTTCGCGCGGCAAAAATGGAGCCAAATCTTCTAGCGGCGGGCTGTATAAACTGCCATCTTCCAATTTCTTTGTTGCAGACTTTGGCTCAAAAACCTGATTCGTGTCAACAAAAACTTCCGCAATGCAAGCGCCATCAAAGCCAAATGCTTTATCAAGCATCTCTTGAATCTGCGAATTTTCATTGCAGCTTACATATGGAATGCCATAAGCGCCAGCTAATTTCTCCAAGCTCGGGAAACTTAAATCTCCGCTTTCAGGACCAATTCCCACTTTGCAATGTTCGGGGAAGATATTATTCTGCGTCTGTCTTATGCTGTGATATCCATCATTATTAATGACAAAAATCTTGATTGGCAATTTATTTGTCACAATAGTTTGCAACTCTTGGATATTCATTTGAATGCTGCCATCGCCTGTGACACAAACAATTTCTGCATTATTAAGTGCTTTGCAAACTCCAATTGCAGCAGGCAAGTCGTAGCCCATTGACGCAATAGCGCTATTGATAATAAATCGCTGATCTTCTTTAATATGATATGCGTGGCTGCCAACAACGCAAGCACTGCCATTTCCAACAACAGTTGTATAACCTTGCGGCAATCTGCTGCTTAAAGCATCAATAAAAGCATAAACATTTGCAGGCTTAGCATCTACTAAATGCTTTGGCAAAACAACAGGATAATCGTGCTTCCATGTGCGGCACTGTTCTTGCCATCCATTTTCCGAAAAAAGCATATCATCAATACCGCGCGCATCAAGTTCTTCTAAAAGCGCACAACAAAAGTCAAAGGCATCTGCGCGAATTGGTAAGTCAACATGCAGCGTTGGCTTTTTCAATTCTTCTGCGTCAACATCGACCATGACAACTTTTGCTTCTCGTGCCCATGTATCCCAGTTATAGCCAACTTGGCGAATGCTCAATCGGCTGCCAATAGCCAAAATAAGATCAGAATTTTGCACTGCCCAGTTGCCAGCTCTGTCGCCCATAATTCCAGCACGCCCAACATATAGCGGGTCATTATCTGCCATCATATCTATGTTGTCCCAGCCTGTCACAACTGGAATATTTAAAGCGCCAACAAGCTCTTTAAAAACATCGAAAGCGCCAGCTAATCGCACACCGTTGCCGCTGTACAAAACAGGGCGTTTAGCAGCAGCAATCATATCTATTACTTGTGCAGCATCTTCAGGTGAAGTTGCCATTGGTAAGTCGCTTTCATCTTCTGTACAGTCATAACCTTCAAGGTCGTCTGTATCAATAAAACAAGCTTGGAAGTTTAAAGGAATATCAATCCAGCAAGGTCCAGGGCGACCAGTTGTGGCCAGATAAAGTGCTTTTTCCAATGCATAACGAATGCGCAGCGGGTCTTCAATCATTTCGCAATATTTTGTCATGCATTCAACAGATTTTGTGATATCAAATTCTTGGTCGCCGCCAGCGCGCACTCCAATTCCCATTCCGCGAGCTGTCGTATCATATCGCACTTGCCCGCTAATAATAAGCATTGGAATTGAATCAAGCCAACCACCAACAACACCAGTTATTGCATTTGTGCCGCCAGGACCTGTAGTCACACAAACAGCAGCAATTTTATTGTCAACGCGTGCATAAGCCTCCGCAGCAATAGCGCATGCTTGTTCATGGTGGTTGAATGTACAATGAAGGCCGCTTTTGTGGCCAAGGGCGTCGTCTAAATGCATGGCGCCGCCGCCAGTAATCATGAAACATTCTGAAATTCCATGTTCGACCAAAAAGTCTGCAACATAATCTGCAAGACGGATTTTCATTCTTTTCTCCTTTTTAAAGTGCCTGTTGGTAGTTTAAACCTATAAAGCGATAAATGCAGGAAGTTTCCGCACTTGCACAGAAAGACTATTTTTCTTTAATTACTGGAATTTCCTCTTCATAAACTTCATCCAAATTGTCATCATAAATATAATGCTTTGTTTCGCGTGCTACCATGCCAGACAAAAGCAAGACCATGATGATATTTGGAATAGCCATCAACGCATTGCTTATGTCTGAAATTGTCCAAACAACATTGCCAACGCCAATAGCTCCAAGGAAGCCAACAGCAACATAGATTACTTGATAAACAGGAATTGCGCGCTTGCCAAACAGATAGGTCACGCAACGGCCGCCATAATAGCTCCAGCCAAGAATTGTGGAATATGCAAAGCTCACCATTCCAATAACAAGAATTGGCGTACCAACATATGGAATTGAAGCAAATGCAGCATTTGCTAAATCTGCACCTTCTTGAATTGTGCCGCCTTCAATGATTCCTGGATTTGCAAGCATTGTTGAAACAAGAACAATGCCAGTCATTAAACAAATAACAACTGTAGACCAAAACGTACCAGTGGAAGCAACAAGTGCTTGGCGTGCAGGATTTTTTGTTGAAGCTGCTGCAGCAACAATAGGGGCAGTGCCAAGGCCAGATTCATTTGAAAACAGACCGCGCGCACAGCCATATTGCAATGCAACAATAACTCCACTGCCAACAGCGCCACCAAAGGCCGCTTTTGCTGTGAATGCGCATTCAACAATTGTTGCAATTGCAGGTCCTAGATATTTCCAATTAACAACCATAATAATTATGCAGCCAAGAGCATATGCAATAGCCATGAACGGAACTAATTTTTCGCACACATTTGATATCTTTTTAACTCCGCCAAAAATTACAACAGCAACCAAAATAGCGATAATCAATCCAAGAACCCACTTTGGGATAGCAGGGAAGTTGCCACAGATAATGCCTGTCATAGCGGATGATTGAACAGCACTTCCTGTTCCAAGTGTTGCAATAACAGCAAAGAACGCGAACAAGACAGCACCAAGTTTTGCCCACCAAGGAATGCTGCCATCCTCTTTTTTGAAGGCACGTTCCCAAGCATACATTGCTCCGCCAAGCATTTCATTGTTGTGATCTTTTACTCGATATTTAATTGCGACATAAACTTCAACATATTTTGTCGCAATGCCAAAAACGCCTGTAAGCCACATCCATAAAATTGCTCCAGGGCCGCCAGAAATAATTGCAGTTGCAACACCAACAATAGAGCCTGTGCCAATTGTGCCTGCCAAAGCTGTTACAAGCGCGCCAAATTGGCTAACATCGCCTTCCGCATCTTCATCTTCAGTAACTGACATTTTGATAGCTTTTGGAATTTTGCGTTGAATGAATCCAAGCCTGAAAGATAAAAATATATGAGTGCCCAAAAGAAGGCAAATCATTATTGGACCCCATACAACAGAGTCAATGCTGTTAAGAATGTCGACAATACCTGACATTTTGTCTCCGTTCATATATGTATGATTATTTATTTTAATTTGCGTTTAAGATGAAACAAAAACTTCTTTATACTAGCGCTTTTTGCGCTTTGCGAAAGAGCGGTTCTGCTCAATTCGCTTTATAAATAGGTTACAACCGCTCAAGCAGCTGTTCAATGCTGCTTTCTGGTGTTAAAGTTTCAAATTCGCCCCAACGCTTGCGTGCTGCATCAAGCAAGGACGGGCGAATTACAACAATTGCATTGTCTGCTGCACGTTCATCAAGCAGGCGCATTGCTTCGACATAGCCTTTGCCTTGCATCATTTCTAGCGGGCCAATTTCATCCACAAGAAAATCGTGAGCACCAAAACATGTGGCAAAATGTTTGTTGATGCGTTGCATCGCATTATCGCTGAAGTCATAGCCAAGTTTCTTTTTCCCATCAAAAACTTGCTGCTTGAAATTATGGCTGCCGCCTTCGCCACCATCAAAATATCTTTTCTTTGCCAGCAAAAAATTCTCATCTTGTGGAAGGAGTCTAGCTTCAATCCCAGTTTTCTCGCCATTTTTAAAAATTGCAGGCGTAATAAGGCCATCAATACGCACATCAGCATTCGCGGCTTCCTTTAGAAAGCCTTTTAGCCATGTGGTTTTGCCCGTTTGTATTTGACCAGTCATCACATAAAGTTTCATATGCCTATAGTATCAAAACATCTGAGCTTTCCTGCGTTATAATCGCATACGCAAAAATCGATTACAGGAGTGAACATGTCTAAAGACACCTTTTATATTACAACGCCAATTTATTATGTTAATGGCGAACCGCATATAGGCACTGCATATACAACAATTGCTACAGACTGCATGGCGCGTTGGAATCGCTTGCAAGGTAAGGATGTCATGTTCTTGACTGGCTTAGATGAACATGGCCAAAAAGTTGCAAAGACAGCTGAAGAGCATGGCATGACTCCGCAGCAGTGGTGTGACAGCCAAGTTCCGCAGTTCACAGATCTTTGGCACGACCTTTCAATTACGAATGATGACTTTATCCGCACCACGCAAGACCGCCATGCGAAAGGTGTTCAAGACTTCATGCAACTGCTTTATGACAATGGCTATCTTTATAAAGATTCATATGAAGGTTTTTATTGCACGCCATGTGAAACTTTCTTTGCAGAAGAAGACTTGGTCGATGGCAAATGCCCAGACTGCGGCCGCGATGTTGAATTTTTGAAGGAGGAAAACTGGTTTTTTAAGCTTAGTGAATTTGGCGACAAGCTCCTTAAATTTTATGATGAAAATCCAGATTTCATTCGTCCAGAAATTCGTATGAATGAAGTTCGTTCTTTTGTGGAAGGCGGTATGCATGATTTGTCTGTCAGCCGCACTGCATTTGACTGGGGCATTCCTCTGCCTTTTGACACGAAGCATGTTACATATGTGTGGGTTGACGCTTTAATCAATTACATGACAGCGCTTGGCTATGGTTCTGATGGCACAACAAAGTTCGAGAAGTTTTGGCCTGCGAATTTCCATTTTGTTGGCAAAGACATTATTCGTTTCCACTGTGTTATTTGGCCAGCAATGCTTATGGCAGCTGGCATGCCTTTGCCACAGCATGTTCATGCTCATGGCTTCCTTATGGCTGCCGATGGTTCAAAGATGTCAAAGTCGAAGGGCAATGCTCTTTATCCGCGCGAACTTATGGAGCAGTTTGGCGTTGATGCATATCGCTATTACTTCTTGGCAGATGTAAACTTTGGCTCTGATGCAAACATTGGCATCGATCGTATCACACAGGTTTATAATGCCGACCTTGCAAATACATATGGCAATTTATTTAGCCGTATAAGCAATATGACTGTCAAGAATTTTGATGGAGTTGTTCCGCAGCTTAGCGCTGAGTTTGCAAATGCGCAAAATCCATTGCACGAACTTGCAGATGGGCTTTATGACAGGTTTGCTGCATGTATGAGCGTTGTTGATTTTTGCGGTGCAGCTAAAGAAGTCATGGGACTTTTGCATCGCGCAAACCTTTATATTGAACAAACAGCGCCTTGGAATTTAGCAAAAGATGAATCAAAGCACGATGAGCTTGCTTTCGTTCTTTATAACGGGCTTGAAGCCTGCCGCATTGCTGCTGTTTTGCTTGCTCCATTCATGCCAAATATTTCTGATGAACTTTTTGCTCGCTTGTCTTTGGGCAAGGCGACAGAAATCACAGATGCGCAAAAAGAATGCGAATGGGGTGGCCTGCCAGCTGGTGCAACAGTCACTAAGGGTGACGCGCTTTTCCCAAGATTGGGCAAATAAATTATGCCGCTTGATGATTTTAAACATTTTGAAGAAAATCACGATACCGTTTTTCGCAATTCAAAAGGCAAAGAAAAGCCGGCGCCGCAGCTTCCAAGTGGGATAAAAATTGCAGACACTCATTGTCATCTTGGAATGTTGCATGATGTTCCATATGTGTTGGCGCGTGCCGCATATTATGGCATCGACTTTTTGCAGTGCATTTGTGACCCTGCAAAAGATGATTATTTTGAAGATGAAGTTGGCGCAACAATTATTTATGAAAGCTTGAATGATTGGCTTGCGCAAGCGCGTCAAATTTTGGATGGCTGGGGTGCGGCAGATATTGAATTGCCAACAGTTCGCATGGCGCCTGGCGTTCATCCGCATAATGCAAGTGAATGGGAAGAAGCAAAACCGCGCCTTCTTCGTTTGCTGAAAAATCCGCTCACTTCCTGCTTGGGTGAAATTGGACTTGATTATCATTATGATTATAGCCCGCGTGACGCGCAGTGCGACGTTTTTGCGCAGCAGCTTGAAATTGCTAAGGAAGCTGGGCTGCCAGTTGCTTTGCATGTGCGTGAAGCCCATGCGGAAGCTTATGACATCTTAAAGTCTGTTGGCGTTCCGCAGGCTGGTGCAATTTTGCACTGCTTCAATTTGGATGCAGAGACTTTAAAACCATTCCTTGACCTTGGTTGTCATGTTGCTTTTGGCGGACCTCTCACATTCAAAAAGAGTTTTGACACTCGTGCATCTGCTCCGCTTGTCCCGCTCGATAAACTTTTAACAGAAACAGATTCTCCATTCATGGCACCAGAGCCTTTGCGCGGCACAGAATGCATGCCATGCTATACGCGTTATACAATGCGCTGCTTGATGGATTGTTTCGGATATAGCGGCTCATCTGTTGCAGCTGATCTTGTAACGCCGCGAGCAATTGATATGCCTGATGGTGAAGAACCACATCCGCTGGTCACGCCAGATTTTGAGCAGGTGCAGCAAGGCTTTACAGAGGAAGCCTTTGCGCGGCAACTTTATAATAATGCAATTGAACTATTAAATCGCAAACCAACTGTTTGGCAGAAAGCATGACAAATAAGCAAGACCCCGAAGTATTAATTTTAGTCGGCTCACCAAAAGAAGATGGCAAGTCGGCGCGATTAGCAAAAAATCTTGAAGCAAATCTTAAAGACTTAGGCGCAAAGCCTTGTGTCTTTGAACTAGCAAAATATCCTGTTGCAGCATGTACTGGTTGTAATTCTTGTGCAATTAGTGGGCAATGCTGCATAACAGGTGACTCATTTAATGTTTTAAGTAAACATATGGATTCAGCAGACGCTTTTGTCGTAGTCGCTCCTATATATTTTGCTGGCCCTAGCGGCTGGCTTAAAGCTGCTTTAGACCGCTGCCAAGTATATTGGGCGCGCCGCTATTTACTCAAACAAGAAATGCCGCCTTTTCGTCCGGCTCATCTTGCTGTTATTGGCGATGGTGGCGACCCGTTCGGGTATGATCCGCTTGTCACAATCTGCACATCTGCTCTTAATAGCACAGGCTTGCGCTTGATACCAAAGCGCGTTCATGATTTTGTTGCAGACAATTATAATGATGAAGCTATATCGGCTCTTGCGGGGGACGTAATGCGCTCTATTTATGAAAATCGCATTCTTGCAAAGCATGTACGCGAAGGCGAAGACAATGCCTAATTCTATGCTGGCAAATCCTAAAGAAACAAAGCGTGTGCTTGATTCTTTTAATTTGAGCGCAAAATATAAGTTTGGTCAAAACTTTCTTGTCGACGACAATATCATCGGCAGAATTTTAGAATTCGCAAATATTACAGAACAAGACATTCCAGTCTTGGAGGTTGGCCCAGGCATAGGAACTTTGACAGTTGCTATGTTGCAAAAAGCGCCTGTTATTAGTATTGAATTTGATGAAGATATGGCGCATGTTTTGCAAGAAACAACAGGCGACTATTCTGAACGATTTGCCCTTATCCAAAAGGATGCTTTAAAGCTTCAGCGCGAAGATATTGAAAATGCTATCTCGCGCCTAAATGATATGGGCTGTAATGGAGCTGCTTCTTTCCCCAAAAAATTAGTTGCAAATCTTCCTTATCAAATAGCCGCAACATTGATTTTGGATTATTTCGAGCGTTTTGAATTTCTTGAAGAAATGATTGTCATGGTTCAGCGTGAAGTAGCAGACCGCATTTGCGCGCAGCTTGGTACAAAGGACTATGGCGCTTATAGCATTAAGTTGCGTATGCATGCAAAAATGCTTGATCGTTTTCAGGTTGCTCCAACATGTTTTTATCCAGCTCCGCGCGTGGAAAGCTCTGTTATTCATCTTTGCCGAGATTGCGCCAGTAGTGATAAAAATCTTGTTCGCGCGGCAAGCAAAATTGCAGATGCTGCATTTGCGCAACGCAGAAAAACAATTCGTAATTCGCTCAGTACCAGCTTTGATAAACAACTTATCGATGAACTTTTATCATCATGCAATATTGCACCAAATGTGCGTGGAGAAGCATTAAATATTCAAGATTATTTAAATCTTGGCAAAGAATTTTTGAAGCTTACTTCCCAGCATTAATAATGTCAGATGTTGTCCTAACAACATTGTGCTTAATCGGCTTCCATTCAACTTTGCTAAATACAGCCACAAGAGCAATTGGCACATAAGTAAGCATGAAAAATGGGAATGTGAACAAGTATTTGATTTTCTTGCTTGGCTTTGCATGAATTTTATCCCATTCAACAATTGTTGTAACAATCCCAAATACAAACATGATGAAGGCAAAACTTGCAAAGCTTCCCAAGAATGACAAGAATGAAGCAATGATTGTTGATCTGGCAGATGTGTAATTTAAAATGATTGCAGCATTGTTTGCATTGAATGTGCTAAGCGTGTCGCCATGGAACCATGAACCAGAAAGCATGGCTATCATATTTGAAAAGAAATTCCCGCCGGACGAAAGAGCGGAACTTGTTCCAGCAGCAACGCTTTGTACTGACGTTGCCATTGATGCAAGTTCAACAAGACCGACCAAGCAAAATGCAAGGTTTACAAAGACGCTTGCCAAAACAAGTAACATTGCAGGTGCAATTGTCATTGTCATATCAAAGCATGCCCATCTTCCTTCAGGAACTTTTAAAATGCCTTTAGAAAGTCTGGAGCCATAACGCAAAAGCACTTGGTAAAAGCCTTTTGCCCAACGCAAGCGCTGCCTCCATGAATCGCGCATCGTCAGTGGTTGTTCATCATAAAGAATTGCATCACTGCAATATCCAATTCTTATGCCAGAGCTAATACAATCTGTGGAAAATTCAATGTCTTCAGTAAGAAGGTGATGAATCCAACCTTTGTTGCGTTCGATGATTTCTGAATCAATCAAGAAGCCTGTGCCACTGATAGCGCAGCTTGAGCCCATCATTTGGCGTGCATTGCTTAAGAATTTCGCTTCGCGCAAAAACCATAATGCGCTTCCTGCAGACACCCAATTCGAATCATAGTTTTTTGAATTGCGATAGCTTGTTAATACTTTATATCCTTTATTGATTCCGCGATTCATTGCAGCAACAAAACCAGGGTCAATAACATTGTCAGCATCAAAAACAAAAAAGCCTTTAAATGGAACATGACCATTTTCATCGCCATATTCTGCAAAAATCTTCTTTATTGCATAATCAAGTGCATAGCTTTTGCCAACAAGCTGTTTGTTGTTGCGAACAAAAACATGTGCGCCAGCTTCACGCGCAACTTCAGCTGTGTTGTCTGTGCAATTGTCTGCGATCACAAAAATGTCAATTAGTTCTTCTGGATAGTCTTGATTTTTAAGGCTTTTAACAAGCTCGCCAATAACAAGCTTTTCATTACGCCCAGAAATTAAAACTGCATATCTATGCAGCGTAACATCCTCAAGCTTTGCTGGCTTTTTCTTGTGATCTTTTACAAGAACTATAACAACATAAACAGCTTGATACATATAACACAAGCTGAAAATAAAAAGTAAAAAGAGATTAAACCCGCTTACAACGGTTGCCATAAATAACCTTTCGTGCGACAACAGTTTCTTGGCGCTGTGCGTTAGGCGCGCCGGATAATGCGACTAACAATTTTAATGCATTTGCAGAAATTTTGTTTTTCTTTGCGTGAACGGCGCAAGTATTTGCACATAAAGCACATAAATGATTGTAGTTTTAGCGGCTTTAGTGTTGCCAGTTTACAGAATGTAGCACTGGTTTAAAAGCTTCCTTGCGCGCGCGCGAACATATATATGCAATTAAAAAGCAGGTAAAACCTATTAAAAAATACTCGCCGATTAATACTTTAAGTTTCAATTATTTGATTTAGAATAGTCGAGCTGCAATCGCAGGGCATTACGCAAGAAATTACCGTTCAAAAGTATTTTAGAATTTTTCCGGAAAACTTCT
>CAVDAL010000110.1:0-4046 GCA_963606965.1 Acutalibacteraceae bacterium | reverse complement strand
AAGAAAGCGCCTTAACACTTACTGTTGCACGGTCTGCCAAAACGGTATAAACAAAATTGCCAGATGTAATTGTCTTACCTGCAAGATATGGAGCTTTATCACTTGTAGCCTGAGCGTTTGTCTTTGCAGTATCAATGCTGCCTAAAGCATCTGTCTTTGCAGTTGAAACAGCCTTAGTTGTCGTAGCTTCATCAATTGCCTTATATGCAGCGTCCGCAGCTTTGTTCATTGCTGCCTTAGCTGTTGCAATCTGGTTAGCTGTCATATCAGCCAAAGCATCAATAGCTGCCAAGTCCTCTTTAAGTTGTGCAGCAATTTCTGCCTTAGCATCTGCCTTTGCATCAGACAAAATCTTTGCATCCGCTGCTTTAGCTTCAGCTGGAATTGCTTCAATGCTTGCAAGACCTTCTGCCTTAGCTTTAGCTACTGCGTCAGTTGATTTTGCATTAGCAACAGCTGTCTTTGCAGCATCTGCAGCTTCATCAATTGCCTTTTTGTAAGCAGCGCGCTGTGTGCTTGAAATTTCACCCAAAGCGTCAATTGCACTCTTTGCTGGAGCAATTGCATCTTCAATTGCAGTCTTAGCAGCAGCTTGTGCATTTGTTGCAGTATCTGTATCAGCACTCTTGGCAGTAGTTGCTACTTCATTGATTGCTTTAACTGCAGCAGCAGCATCTGTTGTAATTTGATCTGCATCATATGTGCGAGCAAGCTTTGTCAAAGCATCTGTTGCAAGCTTTTCAGCTTCCTTGACTTTTGTGCTCTTTTCAGAATCTGTAGAGAATGCCAAAGCGTTGATTGTTGTCTTTGCATTTGCAAGCGCAGTATTGATATCTTCTGTAGCAGCTGCTTTTGCATCCGATAATGCCTTTGCTGCAGCAGCTGTTGACTTTGCATTTGCAAGTGTTGTTTCAAGTGTGCTTAAAGCAGATTGCTTTGCAGAATCAATCTCTGTTGTGCTTATCGCAGCTTCAATTGTTGTTGCAGCGCAATCTACTGCATTTTGCATTGTTGCAACAATGTTTGTGACCTGAGTTTCAGTCAAACCTTCAAGTGCTTTGACTTCTTTAGTATTGCTTGCAAGTTGGTTGTTAAGAGCAGTCTTTGCTTGCGCTTTTGCAGAAGTTAGATTATCTGTAGACTTTGTGCCTGCAGCGCTAACAATATCAGTAATTGCTTTTTCACCGCTTGCTTGGGCAGTTGAAATTGCAGCACTTGTTGCAGCTTCTTCAATTGCCTTTCTGGCTGTTGTTGCAGCCTTTTCAACATCAGCTTTGTAATTTGCTTTTTCAGTATCTGTCAAACCAGCAATGCCTGTAATAGATGTTGCAGCATTTGCAGCAGCAGTATTGATTGCAGCTGTAGCTGCTGTCTTAGCATCTGCCAAAGCTTGAACATCTGCAGCTTTTGCATTTGCAAGCACCTTGTTTACAGCTTCAACGCCTGCAGTCTTTTCAAGTTCAACAATTGCTTTTGAAGTTGCTGCAGTAATTGCTGCTTTAGCATCCGCAGCAGCGTTATCTACATCTTTAATATAGCCTGTCTTTGCATCTGAGCTAAGTTCAGCCAAAGCATTAATTGATGTCTTTGCACTTGTTGCAGCATTTGTTACAGCAACAGACGCAGTGCCCTTTAGAGTATCTAAAGACATGCCATCAGTTGAAATTGCATCATCTGTAGCATCTTTGATGTTTTCATACGCATCATCTTTAGCTTCATTGATTTCATCAATTGTCTTAGCTGTTTCAATATAAGACTTAGCGCTTGTTACATATCCATCGATTGCAGTCTTGTATGCAGCAACATCTGTTTCGCTTAAGTTAGCCAAAGCATTGATTGTTGCCATTGCATCTGTTGCATAACCTTCAACAGTTGCAGCAGCAGCTGCTTTTACAGTTGTAAGGTCGACAACAAGGTCACCTGCTACATATGTGAAATCATAGTTTTTAGCATAGCCGCCCTTAGGAGTTAAGGTATATGTTTCACCAGCAACTAATGTTTGAGTTGTTGTTACCCATGGAGCAATATAATCAGCAGCTGTTGTTGCGCTTTCATCATTAACAAAGCCAGTCACATCAACCTTTAAAGCTGGAGTCGCATTTGCTGCAACAGTTTCACCTGCATATGTAGCAGTAAGTTTTGCCTTTGCAATTGTCCATGTAATTTCTTTATCAGCTGTTGTGCCATCTTCCCATGTTGCACCATTTGTAAGCTTTGCAGTTACTTTGTATGTGCCAGCATCTGTTGCGGAAGTTTCTCCGCTTAATTCTACTAAAGAATTTTTAGCTACAACGCCTGTTTGTTTTGCGCCTGTATATGTAAGGTCAGAGGCAACTTTAATACTTGAAGTATTTGCGATATTGAATACTGGATAGCCGTCGTTTTCACCTGAAGAAGCTACTGTATATGCAGAACCCAAAGCAATTACAAATTCAGCTGTCTTCATTTCTGCAGCAGTCTTCTTTGTACCAATTGTATATGGTTGATTTTCAGCATCTGTATCTCCTGCCAAAACAGTATCAAGTGTGTAATTGTTTGATGCTGTTGGATTCTTGCTGCCGCCATCAGTATGACCAATAATTGGATTCCAGTTCCAAGAATAACCCGCAGTTAATGTACCAGTATTATAGCAATTTGTAACAGTTGCAGCAGAATCTGCCATACCAACAATGCCGCCAAACCAACGGCCACTGTTATTAGAAATTGCGCCAGTATTATAGCAGTTTGTTACTGTATTTTTGTATGTACTGCTCTTGTTGCCAGCAAGTCCAACAACGCCACCGATGCCGTCTTTTCCGCCGCCAGTGCCTGTGATTGTTGCAGTGTTGAAGCACTGATTGATTGTGCCATAGTTGCGACCGCAAACGCCACCGCTATGTTTAACAGCAGATACATTGCCATGGTTTGCGCAATTATAAATCTTGCCATTTGCACCATTCTGACCAACAACGCCGCCATTTGCATAAGCTCTGCTTGATGTGACAGTTACAGTACCATAATTAATACAATTCTGAACTAATCCATCATTGTAGCCACAAACAATTGCATTGTTATCACTTGTGCCTGCACCATTTGTTGCGCCATAAGTTGTAATATTCTTAATTGTGCCAGTGTTGTAACCAAACAAACCAGTATTGCCTGTTGGAACAAGATTTAAACCTTTAACAGTGTGGCCATTGCCATCAAATGTGCCAGAAAATGACTTAGCTGCGCTTGCGCCAATTGCTGTCCATGAAGCAACACTTGAAGCATCAATATCTTCGCTCATCTTGAAGTATGTGTCTGCATATGTTGTGTCGCCATCGTTTACAGCCTCAGCTAAATCTTCCAAGTCGGAAACTTTTGAAATGATATATGGATCAGCCTGCGTACCGCTGCCTCCAGAATATGTTGGCAAGCCTGCTGCGGCAACTGTGAATGAACCGCCATTGCATTCTGCAAGTGTGCCTTCTGCGCTGCTGTTATATGTAGCAGTGAACTTTTTGCCATTAACAGTGATTTTGTGGTCTGTGCCTGTTAAATAGAGATACAAGCATGGATCGACTGAACTAACCCAGTTTGATGGAGTAGTTGTAATAGAAACTTGCTCGCCTGTTTCTTTGTCATTGTGTTCATTTAAATAACAATATGAATGAAGGCCACCAGTATATACAGTCTTTTTGTCAACTTGGATAACATAATTACCAGCTGCATTTGGTTCAATGCCAGTTGTGTCAATTGCACACATATATGTTGCATTTTCACCAGTTGAATCAAGACGTTGCGCTGTAACAGCAGTATTGTTAATGCCCTCTGTTAAATAAACGCCTTTCCAATATTTTGCAGTTTTGTTGTTTTCAGCAGCGTTCTTATCAACATAAACACGGACAGATGCTCCACCAAAGTAAGCTTTGCCACCAGAAGAATCATTGCCTTCAGCATATCCGCCACCGCCAATAGCAGCGCCTGTCCAGTCAACATTAATATTGATGTTGCCGCCATTTAAGTAAACATTTGTGCCTGTAGATCCGCCGCCAGAGCCAGCAGCTCCACCAATGCAAGCACCA
>CAVDAL010000109.1:0-6348 GCA_963606965.1 Acutalibacteraceae bacterium | reverse complement strand
GATGAGGATAAGGCGATATTGCTTAGCAATGATAAATTTGCAACCAAAAATCCATATGATTACCAAAAAGCAAACAGACTTGTTTACTGTAATTTGCTTGAGCATTTAGTTCTTCATGTAAAAATTGCCGAAAACCCGAATCCTGATGCTAATGAAAATGAGCTTCCGGGTATAGGTGGAGCAATAAACTTTATTTGCAAGAGCCTTAATGATGTTTATTCCGACAAGGAGTTTAATGAGGATTGGCAAAAGAATGTTGCTGATAAAGTTAAGGATAACTTTGATGATTACATTATTATCTTGCGTTATCTTTGGGATATTGTTGAAAAAAAACCCCGCTATAAGAATATGATAAATAGAGATATGCTTTGCATTGGATGGGATAATAAGGTTGTTGAAAAAGTTGCGAATGCATTATCAGACGGAGAATAATTTTTAGGTTTAGATTTAATATTAAAAATAGTATATTTAAGTCTGCTTTTGGCTTTATCAGCCAGAAGCAGAGCCTAAATTTGCCCCGGTTCAATCGCACACTGGGGCATTTTTTACGGCGAGATTTAGATGTAGCCATGCAAGCTTTTAAGGAAGCTTGGCTAAAAAGTGATAAGTTCTAACCGTTTAACTTTTCTGCATTGCGCGACCAGAGGCATATCTGTACACTAAATCTATTCATCTATGTGAATAAGTCTTATAAAGGTATTATGCTAATAAAAGAAGGTTTGTATTATGGGGGAGACTAATACTGCTATTTATGAAATTGTCGAAAAGGCAATGCTTGGCAATGGTCTTTGTGACGAAGATATAAAAAAACTCTACGAGGTCGATCCGACTTCAAAAGAATCATATTACATTCAATGGGCTGGTCAGCAAATGTCGCTGAAAGCTGCTAATGGTAAAGCTGAAGTTCATGCTCAAATTGGGCTTGATGCGTCTCCTTGCCCAATGAATTGTCAGTTTTGCTCTTTTGCAGTTTGTAATAGCATTCGCAAAGAGCGCATGGAAATTGAAAAACAAGACGTCATTGAATATGCGCAGGCTTATGAAGAAGCTGGCGCAAATTTGATCTTGCTTTTGACTACAGCTGCATACAAATTTGAAAAGTTGCTGGAAATGGCTGGTACAGTTCGTGAAGTTATTGATCCTAAAATGCCATTGCTTGTAAATACCCGTGATTTGACACTGGAACAAAGTAAACAACTAAAGGCAGTTGGTGTGGACGGCGCTTATCATGCCGTTAGAATGGGGGAGGGCGAGTTTACTAAAATTTCGCCCGAGAAAAGACTTCAAACAATTTCTAACTTTCAAGAAGCTGGCTTTACGCTATCTACTTGTGTTGAGCCTGTTGGCCCAGAACATACGGCGGAAGAGCTCACAAAGAAAACACGTATATGCATTGATATGAATCCTGTTTCTGGTGGAGTGGGCAGAAGAACAGCAGTTCCAGGCACAATGATGCATCATCTTGGTATGCTTCCTTATACACGCATTGCACACATGGTCGCTGTTTATAGACTTGCATCCGGTGATAAGCCAGCTCTTAATTGTTCCGCACATTCAAGCGTTTGCGCAAATGCTGGAGGAAATCTTGGATGGGCAGAAGTTGGCACAAACCCTCGCGATTTAACAAAACGCACAGAACATGGCGGTCGCGGTCAAAGTGTTGAAACAGCCAAAAAAGTCTTTCTAAATTCAGAATGGGAAATTTTAGAAGGATTTTCAAAGGGCTGGATTTTGGATTAAGGCTTAGCAAATATGAAAGCATCTTACTATAATGTTATAACTGAAAATCCAAATTCAGATGGGTATCTTCTTTATAACACTTTGAATAAAGCTCTTTGTGCACTTTCTTATGAAGAAAAAAGAATTTACAATCGCATTGCCTGTGGTGATGGTGACCATTATGAATTTGCGCAGCAATTAAAAGAAGGCGGCTTTGTTTTGGACGATCCTGAAACAGAAGCAAACTTCTTGGAATTTCAATATGATAGATATAAATATAATACTGAAGTTTTCGAGCTTGTTTTAGCAACAACAATGGATTGCAATAATTCTTGCATTTATTGTTGCACGCCAGCGCGCCCTGGATATATGACCGAAGAAGTACAAGATAAGATATTCGAATTTGCAAAGGAAAAATATAGCGAAGCTCCATTTAAAAAAATGCGTGTCACTTGGATTGGTGGAGAGCCACTTTTACAAATGAATGTTATTGAACGTTTGTCTGCAAAATTTATAGAGTTCTGTGATGAGTGCGGCGTGAAATATATTGCTCATGCAACATCAAATGCACGACTTGCGACACCGGAAGTTGCAAAAAAACTTAAAGAATGCAGAGTGGAATCTGTTATGAGCTCACTTGATGGGCACCCGCAAAGACATAATTGCAGACGCTGCTCAAGGAGTGGTGTTGAAACTTATGACACAATAGTTGAAAACATGGGCAATATGGTGGATGCTGGAATAACAGTAACCGTGAACTTTCCACTAGATAGAAAGAATTTCAAAGACTATCACGAAATTGGAAATGAATTTATAAAAAAGCCTGGTTACATGGTACGTTGCACGCAGATGCGCGATTATCATGATACATTTGCAAAAGACAGAGATGACATTTTTGATTTGACAAATCGCCCTGAATATAGCGATGAATCGTTTAAGTTTTTTATGGAACAAAATCAAAGTTCAGATGAAATTGCCGAAGCCTTAGAAACCTTACATACGTTTTGTGGGACTCCGTTGCATAATTGGTGGGCGATAGATGAATGTGGCCGCGTATATAAATGTTATGGCGATTTTGGTTTCCCAGAAAATGCGATTTTTGATTTGATGGAACCGGAAGAAACTCGCAAGATTAATTGGCCAATGTTAACTATGTATATGAATTTTTCTCCGACCAAAGATGAAGAGTGCAGAAAGTGTCGTGTTCTGCCTTTGTGCCAAGGTGAATGTGCGTTTGAGCATATTTTGTTTGGTAGATATTGCAGAACATTTTTTTACACGATTGAAGATTACGTAAAAGCATATTATCAAGCGCTTTTAAAAGAGTCGAAAGAAGAGGAATAAGATGAAGCAGATTAAAAAACCTAAAAAAGCTGGTTATAAGGAAACAAAAGTTCAACATTATGAACTTAGATTGTGCCTTGGCAGTGTTGAACCAGGGCATGAATCACCGAAAGCCAGCGTTTAATTAAGCGATTATGCGTTGGTGCAAGCGCTAATCATAACAAATCTTTAAATGAAAGGAAAAAGATGCGTAAGGGAATCTCAAGACGCAGTTTTGTGTCAATGGCAGGTATTCTTGCCGCAACAGCTGCAACTGGTACTGCATTGACAGGCTGTGGTGAGTCAACACCAGATGTTGGTTTTGACATTGAAGACTGGGGCGCTGTTTTAGAGGCAGCAAAGGGATCGACTGTAACATATTCAGGTTATGGTCAAGCAACAGCAGTAAATGATTACTTTAATAATGTATTTGCTCCTGAAATGAAGGAAAAGTATGACATCACATTTAATTATCAGCAGGTAGAAGCAACAGCTGATATCTTCACCACTGTAAGCGATGAAAAACAGGCTGGCAAGGCTCTTGGTGAAGGCACAATTGATACGGCATGGGTGTCAGGTGTTTATTTTGATGATGCAAAAGATAATGAACTTTTGTATGGTGAATATCTTAAATATTTGCCGAATATGAAATATTACAATGAAGATTCTTCAAGTATTAAATATGACTGCGGTGCTGAAATTAATGGCATGGAATCACTTTTTGCAACATCATATTTTGCAGTAATTTATGACCAAGCTCGCGTTAAAGAAGAAGATGTCCCACGTAACGCTACTGAGCTTCTTGAATATGCAAAGAAAAACCCAGGTCGTGTGACCTACACTGCGTTGCCTGACTATCAAGGATGCTATTGGGCACGTAACCTTGTTATGGATGTTTGTGGCGCTGATTGCTTCGCTAATTTTGAAAAAGGCGTTACATATGATCAATTAAAAGAAGGCATTGCAGACGGTTTGGAATATTTACGTGAACTAAACCCTTATCTTTGGAACGAAGGTAAAAGTTACCCAAGTAGCTTTTCTGATTGGACAACAATGTTTGCAAATGGTGAAGTTGATTTTATCTATGACCAAGCATGGGTAAAACCATATATTGATGCTGGTACATATCCTAAGACAACTCATTCTGTTGTTTGTGACAATGTTATTTCTTTGCCACATTATTTGACAATTCCATTTGATTGTCCAAATTTGGCTGCTGCTCTTGTTATGTGCAATGAATTTTTGGATCCTGCTGGTATGTGCGAACGTGCAGCAACTGGTTATCCGCCAGCAGTCGATGCTATGAATACAGATGTGCTTGACGATACGCAAAAGCAAGCAATTAGTGATTGTGAAAAAGAATACGGCACCAACGCCCCATCATTGTCTGATTTGGCAGCAAATGCAGTTGCAGATATGCCTGCATGGGTTGAAAGCATTTGGCATGATGTTTGGCAAGGTGAAGTTGCTAAGAAATAAATGATGTTTTCGGGGCGGCGGCAGCATAACACCGCCGCCCAATTGTTGGGTAGGATGAAATGAGTAATAAACATTCAAAATTGAAGAAGCATGGTGCGGCAACGCCGTACATAATGATGCTCCCATATTTATTGTTGATTTTATCTTTTCCAATATGTGTTTATAACATCTTGATACAAAGTTTTGGTATTGTTCCAGGAGTTTCGAGCAGTCATTTGTCGCTTGGTGTTTTGGCAAATGCTTTTAATGACTCTCGAATCACTACAGGAATAGTGTTAAGTCTATATATTGCATTTGCTTCTACAATTTCAGCGCTTATTTTTGGAACGATATTTGCTTGGGTTATTGTCGCATTGAAACAAGAGACAATCCTTGGTGGAATTATCGCTAAGCTTCCTCAGCTAATTCCGCAAGCAGTTGGATGTGTTGTTATAGTAAATATGTTTTTGCCTAGCGGTTTACTTGCTCGTGGCTTGATGGCATTAGGTTTTGAGAATGCGTCAAATTGGTTTATGCAAATCCTTTATTTTCCAAATTCAATTGGCGTGATCCTTGAATATATATGGAAAGAGGGCCCATTCGTCACCTTCATGCTTTTGCCAAGTATGTCTGGAATTAGTGATTCATATGGCGAAGCTGCACAAAATCTTGGGGCTTCAACCTTGCGTACTTTTTTGACTGTAACATTGCCGAATTGTATGCCTGTAATAAGAACCTGTGCAATTATCATTTTTGTTATCACACTTGGTTCTTATGAAACTCCAGCTTTGCTCGGCAGTCCAGTTACAAAGGCTATGCCTGCAATTGCTTATGATTTTTATGGTGCTTCAAACATGGCTGTTAATAGGCCAATTTCAATGGTTTTAAATCTGGCAATGATGGTTATTGCCTTCGTATTCTCGCTCGCATATTACACATATGGCGTCAAGAAGAAAAAGAAAAGGCGAGGGAGGTATTGAATTATGTCAATTAAAAGATACAAAAGACAACACCATCCTGTTTTGTGGACAATAGGTATTATAGAAGCCCTAATTGTTTTAATACCGCTAAGTGTTATTGTTGTGTGGTGTTTTGCAAAAAGTTGGACAGCTCCAAACTTGTTTCCAAAAGAAGTTGGTCTTCAAAACATAAAAACTGTTTTATCTATCACGCCTGATTTTACACAGATGATTATCTTTAGTGTACTTTTATCTTTGTGTGTTGCGATTGCCTGTGTTTTGATTTCACTTTTGGTTGGTCATGCTCTTGCTTTTTACAACTTTAAGGGAAAGCACGCTTTGGATTTTTTGACATTTTTGCCTGTAATTATCCCGGCAGCTTCATTTGGAATGGGCATGCATGTGTTCATGCTTAAATGTAATCTTGCAAATACAATTATTGGTGTAGCCTTGGTGCACACTATTGTCTTAATTCCATATAGCATAAAAATTTTAACTGCCTCGCTTCGTCTGTTGGGGCGCCCTCTCTACGAACAGGCTTGGTCTTTTGGCGCTTCCCCTTTGCGAGCGTTTGTCGATGTCGCACTTCCTCCTCTTATTCCAAGTATAGTTTCTGCTTTATCCATCGTTTTTATTGGATCATTTGGTCAATACTTTTTAACACTTATTATTGGCGGAGGAAAAGTCAAGACTCTAGCTTTGGCAATGTTTCCGTGGGTTAGCAGTCCAGACAGGGGAACAGCTGCAGTTTTTGCTTTGATTTATCTTGTTGTGTCATTAATTATTTTCGTAATTTTGGATCTTATTGGCAAGCGCGCTATTAAGAATCAAAAAGCTTATCTCATGTAAAGGCATTGTTGTTATGTCGCTTATTGTTTCAGATTTAAAT
>CAVDAL010000108.1:0-50150 GCA_963606965.1 Acutalibacteraceae bacterium | reverse complement strand
GGGCTGCAGGAGCGCCAGGAGCACCAGGGGCTGCAGGAGCGCCAGGAGCACCAGGTGCACCAGGAGCGCCAGGAGCGCCCGCTCCGCCAGGAGTGTCATCCATTTCAACTGTAGGTGGACGGAAGCACATTTCAATCCCTCTTTCAACGAACTAACAATAAAACGCAGGCCTGATCGAAGGTTTTTATCTTTAACAATCGAACATCGAATAGTTTAAAGGTAAAATTTCAAAATAGAATTTTGCCTCCCCTGAACGGTTTGTTTGCTAATTATTCGGTATAGACATAATCTAGTAGGTGACATAGACCCTTTTATCCTTTATCTCAAATAAAGATTATATTTTCAAGTTTCCATAGTTCGAACACGCCGCGCCACTTAGAGAAACTCTATCGTGTTTTAAGTGTACAAATTTTTTCTCTGTAGCATTATGTACCCATGTGCATATATCGGTATGTAGGTTTTTATTAGGAGAAAGAAAAGGTAAGAGAAAGAGGAGGAGGTAGGCAGTGACAATCGAGGCAGATATCCATGCTGAGGGCGTGGAAGTTAAAAAATCCGCCTGTTACTTCTGCCATCAGAACTGTGGTGTTCTTGCTTATGTAAAAGACGGCAAGCTCATCTATGCTGAAGGCGATCCTAACCACCCAACAAATGCTGGCGGCTTGTGCTGCCGCGGCAACCAAGCTCTCAACTTTGTCGATGATCCTTCGCGCGTTAATTATCCATTAAAGCGTGCTGGTGAAAAGGGCGAAAATAAATGGGAGCGTGTTTCTTGGGAACAGGCAATTAGCGAAATCGCTAACAAGTTAATGCAAATCAGACAAGAAAGTGGTGCAGAGGCTGTTGCAGCTGCTGCAGGTACGCTTCGTACTGACGACTGGGCTCGTCGCCGTTTCTTGAATGCATTTGGTACACCAAACGGATTCCATAATGCTTTGCTTTGTTGGATTCCAACATTCATGATCGAAACTGCAACAAGCGGTTGGTCACCATTTGAAACAGACCTTGGCAGTTCAAAATGCGTTATTCTTTGGGGCTTTAACCCAGGCGCATCTTCAATGCCAGGTGCTCATGGCTATTTTGATCTGCAACAGCAGACAGGCATGAAGCTCATTGTTGTTGATCCTCGTTATTCAGAGACAGCAGCACATGCAGATTTATGGCTGCCATTGCGTCCAGGTTCAGACTCAGCTTTGGCATTAGCTATGATCAATGTCATCATCAATGAAGGCTTATATAATGCAGCTTTTGTTCAGCAATGGTGCTATGGTTTTGAAGAACTCAAAGCACACATTCAGCAATACACTCCAGAGTGGGCAGCTGAAGAAACATGGCTCGATGCTGAATTAATTCGTGAAGCTGCTCGTATGTATGCTCGCAACACTCCTGGTAACATCCAGTGGGGTTGCACTGCTGACCAGCTTGGCAAAACTGCTGGTTGCGGTATGCATGCTCGTCAAATTTTGCGTTCTATTACTGGCAACCTCGACTGCCCAGGTGGCGACGGTATGCCAGGCCCTGCTGCATATATCACTGATGAAGAACTTGAAGGCAATGAATTTTTGCCTGAAGAAGCTAAGGCAAAGCAAATTGGTGCAGACAAGTATCCAATGACAACTTGGCCTGGTTATCAGCGACTTGCAGATATTTCTAAAGAAAAGTGGGGCAAGGCATTCACGGGTGAATGGTTCTGTGAAGCTCATGGTCCTTCTGTTTTCAAAGCAATCATTACAGGCGATCCATATCCTGTTCGTGCATTGCTTGTTTCTGGCACTAACCCATTGAGTTCTTATGGTGACTCAAAGATGGTTTATGAAGCAACAAGAAAAGTAGAATTCTTGGTTGTTTTGGATTATTACATCACACCAACAGCTTTGCAAGCAGACTTTGTTTTGCCTGTTGCTGGCGCTATGGAACGTCCAATTGTTCATACAAACTATGGTGTAACAGATTCAATTACAGGCAACCAGCGTGCAATTCAGCCAATGTATGAACGCAAAACAGATTACAACATCTGGCGTGAACTTGGCCTTGCTTGCGGTCAAGGTGAAGGATACTGGCCATGGCCAGAACTCGAAGATGTATTTATGTATGTTCTTTCACCACTTAACTTGCCAATTACAAGTTATGATGACTTTGTTGAACGCTTCCGTATGTATTATCCACCATTGCACTATTCAAAGCATATCAATCGTGGTTACTTCTGCACAGCTTCTGGCAAGGTTGAACTTAAATCTACTGTATTTGAAGAATTTGGTCTTCCTGGCTTGCCAACATATCTTGGTTGCGCTCCAGAAAGCGAACAAGATGACCCAGAATTGGCAAAGGAATATCCTTTGGCTCTTACTACTGGCGGCGGCTTCATGCCATTCCACCATTCAGAGCATTTCAACAATCCAATTATTCGTTATATCAAACCAGATCCATTCTTCACAATTCATCCTGATACAGCTAAAAAGCTAAAGATTAAGGAAGGCGACTGGTGCTGGATTGAAACTCGCCGTGGCCGTATTAAGCAACGTGCGAATGTTGAGCCATCTTTGGATCCACGTGTTATTTATACACAGCGTGGTTGGTGGTTCCCAGAACGCAGCCATGAAGGCTATCAGCCATTTGGTTGCTTTGAATCAAATACAAATGTTTTGACATCTGTTGATGACGAACATTGTGACCCATTAACAGGTTGTTGGGCAAACCGTGGTCTTTTGTGCAAAGTTTATAAGTGCACTCCTGAAGACTGCGAATATACAGAACATGATGCTGAATTCTCAATTCCTGGCTCTGCTTATGCAACACTTGGTGGCGGCGTTCATCAGATGCCAAGCGAACAGCAGCGTGCATTGCCATTCAATGAACCTATCTTTGTTGAGCCAGACTTCCAAGTTCCAGCTGATTATACTTGGGATTACAAAACTCGCAAAGCATGGAATGCAGACCGCACACGTTATTATGATGGCGCTACTGGTTGGTGTGTTGACCCTGTCACAAAAGCTTTGCATCAATATGGCACAGATTATAAATATGTTCCATATGGCGAAGAACAATTCTTACTTGATGAAGTCAATAAGCAATTCTATGACTTTGCTGGTCAGCCTTCAAGTGGTCCTCAACCGGGTTATCAAGTACCACCGGGATTAACTTGGGATCCAATTGAACAAGTTACAAAGCATCCTGGTACAGGATTCCATTATCAGGCTGAAACAGGCTGGCTTGTTGATCCTGCAACAAATGTTTTATATGAACGTGTGACATTGCGTGCATATGATCCAGCAACAAATACTTTGTTGGATATGCAGACAGGCAAGCATTACAGCATGCAAGATCCAAATCAAGAAGTTACGGTTTAAGGGGAGGGAGAGATAAATGACACGTTATGCAATGGTAATGGACACGCGTCGTTGTGTTGGCTGTCAGTCATGCACAATCGCATGTCGTACGTGGAATGACCTTCCCGTAGATATTATTTATAATCCAGTTGTTTCTGCTGGTGCTCAAGGGCAATGGCCAGATGTTCACTTGAACTTTACACCAATGCTTTGTATGCACTGCGCAAAACCAGCTTGTGTTCCTGCTTGCCCAACAGGTGCTTCTCGTCAAGATGACGACGGCATTGTTTGGGTAGAACCAACACAGTGCATGGGTTGCAAAGTTTGTGCAAATGCTTGCCCATATGGTGCTCGTGACTACAATAAAAAAGAGGGCTGGATTCGCAAATGCACATTCTGCAAAGACAGAGTACGTCAAGGTGAACAGCCACATTGTGTTAAATCATGCCACCAAAATGCTCGTATTTTTGGTGACTTGGATGATCCAAACTCAGAGGTTTCTAAGTTGGTCAACAAATATCGTACAGACCGCATCTTCGAAGATTTAGGTACAGAACCACAGGTCTATTACATTCGAGACTTAGGAGGTCGATCCTAATGCAGAAGTTTTGGGGATGGGAACTTGCAACATATTTGTTCCTTGGCGGCCTTGGCGGCGGCATGCTTACATTTGCTGCTATTTATTCAATCATTATTGCTCCAGGTGTTATGACATCAGCTCTTCTTACATGGGGCGTTTTAGTTGCTGTTTTATGCTTGCTCGTTGGTACTGGCTTGCTCGTTTTTGAACTTGGTCAGTGGCCTGTTTTCGAGCGCGCATTCGTTACACGCACTGCTGTTATTAAATGGGGTGCTGTTTTATTGTCAGTTTCTATGATCTTTGCTGCTCTGTTCTTGATTTGGCAGGTCAGCTGGTTTGAAAACTGGCCTTTGCTTAAGCATGTAATTCCATCTAATGGTTTTGGCAAATTCTGCCTTGGTATTAGTGGCATTACAGGTGCTTGCGTTATGATTTATACAGGCGTTTTGCTTTCTTCTTTGAAGGCAAGGCCTTTCTGGAATACACCAGCTCTTCCAGTTCTCTTTACAGTTTCTGCTCTTTCAACTGGTGCTTGCTTGCTCGGCTTGTGCATGGGTCATTTCCCATTCCCAACAAGCTGGATGAATAGCGAAGCACAAGCTTTGATTGGCTCAGCTGAATGGGGACTTGCACATGAAGAATTGTTGCACCTTACACATACTATTGATGCAATTTTGATTTGCGCTGAAATTTTGACAATCTTGCTCTTTGTTATGTTGCAATTCTGTGCATCAAATGTATATGCAAAGCGCGCTGCAGAACGCTGGGTTCGTGGCAACATGGCTGTTGTGTTCTGGGTATTCATGTTCGGACTTGGTCTTGTTGTTCCACTAATCTTTAACTTAGCAGGTGGAGTCTTGGGTAACGTTGTTTCACCAGTTATGGCATTGCTTGCTGGCTGCTTGCTCCGCTTTATGATCTTGTGGACATATGACCGCCGTTTAGACGAAGGCGAAGAACGTTACTATACTCGCTTGTCACAAAAGCACGAAGATTATATGGATTACTGGGAGCCAGGCCGTCAGTATTTTGAAATTGTTAATGCAGACGACTTTGACGATATCCCGGTTCGTGTTGCTCCTGAATTCACAGGTGCTGGCAAGAAATTCAAGATGGCTGTTGGTGTAAAAAGTGTTAAAGGGGAACGTCCTGTTGAAAATCCAGCTTTCCCACGCAATATTGTTTTGCCATCAGAAATCGCAGCAGAGCAAACTCCTGCTGAAGCATAAGAACTTTTCTTTCTCGCTTTATTTATAGCAAAGCCCCGCTCGTTTGAGCGGGGCTTTTTTTATTGTAAACTATCAATATTGATGGAGTATTATATGAACCCTAGGTTTGAATTAAAAAATGAGGGTGCATTATGTTGAGTGACGCTAATGAAAGCGTGCAATCCTTTGCGGATTCTTGTATCCGCTGTGGTTTGTGCACGCAAACAAATTGTGGAATGTTTCAAGATGGAACAACTACTCTTGGGGATGTTTGTGAAGCAATTTTGTCTGGCGATACAACGCATGATAGTTTTCCATTTGCTTGTGCTTTGTGCAACAGATGCATCGCGCATTGCCCTGTTGACTTGCGAGCAAGCGATGCAATGAAGCCTGCGCGCTCAATTCTTCTTGATAAATATCCTTCGCTAGAAGGCAACTTCAACAAATTCCGCGTTGAAAACGAATTTAATTTCTTCACAATGATGAAGTCTATGTATGATGGCGATGAAAGCAAAGTTACAAAAATTGTAAGCAAGCCAACCGGCAATGCAAGTGCTGATAGAACTGCATTTTTCCCAGGATGCTCTTTATTTGCATATGCGCCAAGGCTTGTTGAAAAAACATTCAATTGGCTGCGCGAAAAGGGATATGCTTCTCATGTTGTGACTGTTTGCTGTGGCGCTCCACTAGATTTGGGAGGCTTTGCAGATAGATATAATGCGCACATGGACGGCTTGTTAAATTGGCTTAAAGACCAAGGAATAGATTCTTTGATTTTGGTTTGCCCAGATTGCAATGAACATTTTGAAGAGCCGCTGCAAAGGCATGGATTTAATAAAATTATGTTGCCAGATGTTTTGCTAAAAGAAGGAATGGTTATTGAAGGTGGCAAGAAAGTTGCTATTCACGATTCATGCTATGACAGATTCAGTGGAGAAATTGGCAAAAGTGTTCGCAAGCTTTTAGCTAATAGCGAAATTGTAAAACTTCCTCATGAATATAGGGATGCATTGTGCTGTGGCGGCGGTGGCCTTGTTAGCGGTTATGCTCCAGACATGTGCGATTATCGCAGACTATTGCGCTTGCAAGAGTTTGATGCATTAGACCTTGATTATGTTGTTAGTGCTTGTTTTAGCTGCGTGAATTCTTTGCAACGTAGTGCAGATAAAACAAAGGTTTATCACTATCTTGAACTTTTATTTGATGAAGAAATCGACTGGGACAAAGCTTATGAACGCGTTGGCAAATATTTTGGAGACCCAAAATATCAGCAGATTTGCGAACAAAGCGACTTGATGTTTTCTTAAAGGTAAACTTTTATGTCTGAAGAAGTTAGAAAGACAAATTGTCATTACTGTGGGTACTTGTGTGCTTTTGATGCCCATATGGATGGTGACAAAATTGTCGAGCTAACTCCAGACCCGACGCGTTATCCATATGATGTGCGAGTTGCTCAGCGCTGCAGGCGTTGGCGCATGAATTTGGACAAGCTTTATAGTGAAGATAGAGTGAATTATCCGCTGCGCGCGGTCGGCAAGCGCGGTAGTGGCAAGTTTGAACGCATAAGCTGGGATGAAGCAATAAAAGAAATTTCCCAGAAAATGGCTGCTCTTGTTGAGGAGCATGGTCCTTGGACAGTAGCTAGCGCTATTGGTGGTCCACATGCCGTCTTTTGGCCATTGCATAGGTTTATGAATTTGCTTGGAAGTCCAAATAATATGGGTATAGGTCCAATTTGCTGGAACCCGCGCGTCTGGATGCAGGCAATGACATTTGGTTACCCAATTGAAGTTGATTTTAATCCTGCAGTCACTGCTTGTTTAATTTTGTGGGGGACAAATCCTGCACAATCTGATAATTCACTTTTTTGGACAACAATAAATGATTATATTCGCAATGGCGGCAGACTCATTTGTATTGACCCGCGCCGTTCAACAACAGCTTCAAAAGCAACACTATGGCTGCACCCATTCCCAGGGACAGACACTTTGCTTGCATATGCTTTAGCGCGAGTGATAATTGAAGATAATTTATGCGATTGGGACTTTATAAATAATTGGTGCCATGGTTTTGATATCTTCAAAGAAAAAGCCTTTGAACGCAGCATGGAAGAGTATGAAGAAATCACTGGAGTTTCAGCAGAAGATATAAAAGCTGCTGCTCATATGTGGTGTGACTTTGGTCCAGGCGCTTTGCTTTCTGGCAGAGGTGTTGATCAAATCGGCCCAAATACTGCTCCTCTTCATCGTGTTTTGGCAGGCCTTAGAGCTATAACTGGCGGAGTTGACAAGCCTGGAACTTGTTCAGTAAATATGGCCCCGTCTTTTATGTCGGAATATGATCTTGAAATGAGTGAATATTTCCCAGAAATTTCACGTCAACATGGTTTGAATGAAGAAGGCAGTAAACTTCAAAGCTATGCGGGCTGGCGGCGCGCGAATGAACGCACGGAAAAGCAGGGCAAAACTTTGCCAATGCGATATTTAACTTCGCCTTTGCCTCTTCATGTTTGGAATGCGGCAATTACAGGCAAGCCTTACAAGGTCAGTGCTTTGATTGTAAATGCTGCAAATCCGCTGCTTACATATGCAGATACTCGCCTTGTTTATAAAGCAATGATGTCGATGGACTTGATCGTTGTTCTTGATTATTTAATCACTCCAAGTGGAATTATGGCGGACTATATTTTGCCAGCAGCAAGCGCAATCGAACGTCCTGCTTTTCAAGCAATGGGTGGAGTTTCAGACTTTTGTTATGGCGGTCCTGCCGCTGTTGAGCCACTTTATGAACGCAAAGAAGATTATGAAATTTTCCGCGAACTTGGACTTGCTCTTGGTCAAGGTGAAGATGCTTGGCCTGCTAAAAATTTAACAGAAGAATTGACGCGCGTTATTGAGCCTACGGGCATGTCGTGGGAAGCTTTTAAAGCATATGGAATTGCTGGCTCTTCAACTCGTTATTATAAATATACAGAAATCAACCCTGAAACTGGACAGCCGCAAGGCTTTGCAACACCTTCTGGCAAGGTTGAACTTGCAAATGAAATGTTTGAAGAAATGGGCGCTGGCATTGTTGCAAATTGGTTTGAAATTCCAGGGATCCATAGTGAAATTCCAGATGATCCAAACTATGTGACTTTGATAACAGGTGCTCGCAAGCAGCCATATTGGGCATCTTGTTATTTTGAAGTCGAAAGTTTTAGAAAAGCACATCCAAAACCGCTTGTTGATATGTCTGAAAATACAGCAAAACGGCTTGGTCTTGAAGAGGGTGACGAATGCTTAATTTCGCGTATAGATGATCCTTCCATAGAAGTGCTTCAATATGTGCATATTGCGGATATCGTTGATGATATTGCCTCTGCTGAATATGGTTGGTGGTACCCTGAAATATGCAAATCTTCAGACGATTTTGAAGAGTGCTTTAAGTCAAACATTAATTATTTAACTCGGGGATATGTTGATACAGACCCTGAGCCGCTAATAGGTACTTGGATTTATAACGGCATACCATGTCGAATAAGAAAGAAGGAGTAAGGTTATGCAGAAGAAATATGCAATTTTAATCTTTAGCAAGCCGCCAATTCCGGGCCTTGTAAAAACTCGTCTTACAAAGGAACGTGGCGGCCCGTTTACACAGGAACAGGCAGCACAATTTTTTAAGCGCAGCTTGTGGGATGTAACAGAGCTTGCAATGTGGTGCATGGATGACTTGGACGCATACAATAAGCAGGAGCGTGAATATAATCCTGGTGCTCCTGAACGTACATATGATTTATTCATTTCAACAACGCCAGCAGAAAATATTGAACTTATGAAAGAAACTATCGCAGAAGTTCCTGGTTGGCCGCGTGAAATAAATTATATGACAGACAAAGGCGCGACTTTTGACGACCACTTTGATTATGCATTCAAATATATTTTTGATCTTGGATATGAAGCTATAGTTTCAATCGGTGCTGACATTCCAACACTTCCTCGCGGGCATGTTTCAGAAGCATTCCGTTGGCTCGACTACTTCAGTGAAGTTTTGGGTACACCTGGCTTTGTTCAGGCGCCATGCCAAGAATGTGGCACATCATTGGTTGGCTTTAATTATGATACGCCAATCAATCATCAAGAGATTTATTACAACATGACTGGGCGCCCCGCACTCGATGGCTATGTTCAAAAGCTAAAGGATGGAAATATTCCAAATGCTTATTTGCCACCTGTTGCAGATGTTGATGAAATTGATGACCTTGCGCATTGTCTTTCTTGCGCTCGTGCTTTGCGCACAGCTTCAGAATTCCAAACAGGTATTTATGTTCCAAAGCGTGTTTTGGAATGGGCAGATTATCTTGGCATTAGGCCTGTTTCACCGCCGAATGAAAATCATGACCCTCGTCAATATTTGGATGAAAGTGAAGATGGGGCAGATGCACCTGCCTTAGCAGCTGAAGAAACAGAAGGTCACATTCGATGAAGACGCTCCAAAAGTTACATGCTTTATGCCCGCATTGCTTGAAAACTTTAAATGCGGAAGTTTATGCAGATGATGATAATAAAGTTTGGATGAAACGCACATGTCCTGAACATGGCGAAGTCACAAGCTATGTTTGGCCAGATGCAGACCATTATATGTGGCTTAACAGCTTGCACATGGACTGCACTGCTCCAAAAGTTGCAGATGCTCAAGTCACGGACGCATGCTGCAAGTCTTGTGGACTTTGTTCAAGGCATACACGCCGCGGTACTCTTGTCGAAATTGAAGTGACGCGCCGCTGCAACATGAAATGCCCTGTATGTTTTATGTCTGCTGACTTTCCAAGTGATGGAATTAGCTTTGAAGAAATTGAAGGCTTGATTTCAACACTTGCAACAAAAGTTGGACCAGAAACAGGCTTGCAAATTACAGGCGGCGAGCCAACGGTGCGTGAAGACTTACCTCAAATTGTTGCTATGGCTAGACGCTATGGATTCACTGGAATTGAAGTAAATACAAATGGTCTTGTAATTGGCAAAGATATTGATTATTTGCAAAAGCTTGTAGATGCTGGAATTACAGGCGTATATATTGCTTTTGATGGCGTGGATGAAAATCCATATAGCATTATCCGTGGCAGCAAAGCAGTGTTTCAAGCAAAGTTGAATGCGATAGAAAATTGCCGCAAGGTTGGCATTCAGGTTGTTATTTGCATGACAATTGTCAGCGGTGTAAATGATGATCAAGTTGGCAAAGTTATTCAGTTTGCACTAGATAATTCAGACATAATTCGCGGCGTTGCTTTGCAACCAGCATTTAATAGTGGCAGGTTTGAACCTGATGCAATTGCTCCATATACAGCAGGAGATACAATCTTTTCTCTTGAAGAACAAACAGATGGGCTCATCAAAGCTTCTGACATTTGGCCATTGGGCTGTTCTCATCCGCTATGCGATACTGGCACATTTCTTGTTCCAAAACCAGAAGGCGGTTGGGAATGTGCAACACGCGACTTAACGCGTGAACAATATATTGAACACTTTGACCCAACAAGTCCGCAAGGTTCAGCATTTACAGATGTGCTTGCTCATTGCGGTGTTAAAGATTGGGATCATGGAGTTTCAGTAATTATCATGAATTATATGGATGCAATGAGCACTACAGTTGAGAGAATGCGCGAATGTTCAATGACAGTTGCGATGAAGGATGGGCGAGTTATTCCATTTTGTTCATATCAAATGACGAATAGCTGCGGAAATAGAATTTATAAGATGTGGGGAACAGGAGCAAGCGAATAGATGGCAGATTATAGAATCATTCATGATGCATCAAAGTGCATTGGTTGTGGCTTGTGCGTGGCATTTTGTCCTTGCTATTGTTTTGAAATGAAAGATGGCAAACCAGTTGTTGTCGATATTGATGCATGTGTTGGTTGCGATACATGCTCGGGCCAATGCCAAAAGCGTGCTTTAACTGTTGAAGCAATTGGCGGTGCTGTTTATGACCCATTTGCAGATGAAGATCGTGCAGAACCAATTTCTAATGAGCTTCATAAACAATATGCTGAATGGGAAAAGATTTGCATGGAAAAATTGGACTTGCGTTGGCGTCCAGTTGCTGTTGGTTTAATTGATAAAGATGAACTTTTACCAGATGTTGCAATGCCACCAGAAAACTTGCGTTTTTGCCAAGCTTTAATGAATGCACGCCGCGGACAAAGCATTTTGATGCCGCCTCATAAGCATTCTTGCCCTGATGGCACAAGCATTTTTGGCATGACAGATGTTCCAAAAAAGCTTGCAACAGGTGAAATTTATGTTTTATTTCACAAGCTTGAAACAGCAGAAGCTGCTGCTCAGATGGTTGCAGAACGTCCAACTCTTCCAGAAAAGTCACGTCGCGCAACATATGTTGCTCCACTTTCAAAGACTGTGCGTGAACCTGAAGTTGTTGTATTTACTGGCACTCCAGAACAGATGATGTGGCTTTGCATGTCTATGAGCTATTACACAGGACACAGATTTGACTTTCACGCCAGTGGATATAATTCAATGTGTGTTGAAGCTGTTTTATATCCATTCTTAAATAATGAACCAAATATTACTTTTGGCTGCTATGGTTGCCGTGCTGCAAGTGACATTGGTGAAGACATGATGTTTATGGGTGTTCCAACAGAAATGATGCCAACAATTTGCAAAGGCTTGACTGAGTTGCGCAAACGTGCCATTCCTCAGTCACGCGACAAAATTTATCTACCACCAATTATGTGATGCATTATGAATACTGTTGAAGGAAAAGAAATTGCTGCTTTGCTTGTCCCAACAAGTGTAACACTTGTCACTTCCAGTGATTGCAATGGTGAGCCTTGTGTCGCTAGCGTTGCTTGGGCTATGCCGCTTTCACATGAGCCATCAATCATTGCTATTGCTTTGCGCCCAGGTGGCAAGACTGCTAAAGCAATTATTGAAGGCGAAAGTTTTTGTATAAATATGCTGCGTCCACAACAGGCGCAAGCTGCTATTATATGCGGCCAGCATGTCGAAGATAGATTTGCACAAGCTGGATTAACAGCGCAAAGTTCACAATTTGTAAAAGCACCGCGAATTAAAGAAGCTTTGTCTTGGGTCGAATGTGAACTGATGGAACATAAAATTTATGGCGACCATGAGCTTTATATCGGGCGCACAAAAATTGCTCAAACATGCGCTGATATTACAGAAGAAGGCAAAGTTGTTCCAACGCAAACTCTTATCATGAGTCAGCGCGGGTGCTTTGGTCACTTCGAGGAGGACAAATGATAAGTCCTGCTTGGCGTATTCGTGATGCAAAAGAAGAGGACATGGAAATCATTCGTTCTCTTTTTTATTCAGAAGGCTTTGGAGATGTGGCAGAGCCGAATGGAATTCGCGTTGCTGCAAAACTTGATAACACAATCTTGGGTGCTTGTCGCTGCGAACAGCTAAGCGATGGCAAATTTTATATCAGACCTGTTGCTGTTTTTGAAGTTGCGCGAGGCAGCGGCGTTGGCATTGCTTTGGTTAAGGATGCTTTAAAAATTTATCCACAGCTTTTCTTAGTGGCAGAAGGACCAACAAAAGGCTTTTATAAAAAATGTGGCTTTGAGGAATGTTCATGGGATGAAATTGCATATGAGCAATCCAATGAATGCGACTTGTGCCAAGATAGGCAAACATGCGGCCCTGCACCAATGAAGTCTTCCCAGGTAAAGCATGCAATTACATTGCTTGGAACATCTTCAGGCTGTGGTGTTCCGGCATTCTTTTGTCATTGCAAAGCTTGTGAAGCAGCAAGAAAAGACCCGACTTTAAAGCGTGGCTGCACTGGAGCTTTAATTAGTGGTCATCAAAATATCTTGATTGATACGCCGCCGGATATTCGTCACCAACTTATTCGTGAAGATGTTTGCGAACTTGACCAAGTCTTTTTGACTCATGCTCATTTTGACCATCTTGGTGGCTTTGGTGAGCTTGAATATTTTGTTCGTTTATATATGGGCGCGTCTTTACCTTTTTATGCAAGTGAATATGCAATTAATGAAACTTTCAAAGAGTTTGAATATATGCGTGATTGTTTTGATACAAAAATTTTGCAAGACTTTGAAACTATTGAAATTGACTCGCTAAAAATTCAAGCTTTGCCGCTTAATCATTGCCCTGGGACTTTTGGTTATTTAATAACTTCACCAAGCGGCAAGCGCACTTTTTATGCTCCAGATTCAGGTGACTTTAAGCCAGAAGTTTATGAACTTTTGCGCGGTATTGATACTTTGATTTTGGACTCTACTTTCTGGGAAAATGATACGCCATATAGGACGCATCATAGTGTGAAGCAAACAATTGCAGAAGGTTTGGATTTAGGCGCTGGAAAGATCGTGCTAACACATCTTGCTCCGCATATTTGCCATGAAGATGAAGATATTATTGAAATTATCGAAGAGCATATAAAACAATATGAAGGTCGCGTTATATTAGCGCATGACGGTTTGAAGATTGAGTTGTAATGGTTGACACATTAAAGACATATAGCGATGTTGCAAGTGCTTGTATTCATTGTGAAAAGTGCACAGATTCTTGCATAAACTTAAGCGAAGTAAATACTGACCTTGGCAAATTTGCGTTAATGATGCATGATGCTTTTTCGCAGGGAAGCAAGGAAGAAAATCAAGACTTGACACAGGTTTTGCGTAGCTGCTTTTTATGTGGCTATTGTGTGAATGAATGCCCTTCAGATATTGATGTTATTTCACTGATGTTGGCAGGGCGTCAAGACTATCAAAAAGCTGGCTTTATTCCTCGTGCTGCTTGGGTTAGTGTTCAAGTTGACCAAGAATGGGATATCTTTAAAGCATATCGTGCTATTTATGGCATTGGATATACAGACCTTTATAAATATGAAGACGGGGACTGCGAATTAGCATTTTTCCCAGGGTGTTCTTTAGCAGCATATGCTCCTGAATTAACGCGTGAAATTTTTGCAAAGATTGAAGAGCTTGGTGGCAAGACAACATTGGTTGATTATTGTTGTGGTTCACCTTTGAAAAGTGCTGGTTTTATTGATCGCGCAGATGCCTTGTGTGAACGCTTTGTTTCAGAAATTAAGCAAAGTGGTGCAAAAAAGGTTTTATGTTGTTGCCCAGGCTGCTATAACATTCTTGTTAAAGCTCTTAAAAAATATGAATGCAGTGCACAGGCTTGCATGTTACCTAATTTCTTAGAAGAGGCCGGCTTTAATTGTGAAAATGCAGAAGTCAAAAGCCCTCGCTTTTTTGTATCATGTCAAGACCATGGTGCAAATGCATCTGATGGCATTAAGCATATAATGGGCTTGCCGCAAGATGCGCCGCAAATTTGTGGTGGATGTTGCGGTGCAGGCGGTGCTGTGAGTGCATTTAAGCCAGAGCGCCAAGCTGCAAAAGTTGAAGAAATTTTTGCACAATGTGTACCGGGCGACACTCTTGTAACAATGTGCCCAACATGCACATATACATTTGCTTTCCAGCAGATAAGTGCTGGTAAAGGCGCTGGTATTGATAATAAAAACTATCTTGAACTTATCTTTTCAAACAAGTTTGATTGGGAAGAAAATTTCAAGCGTTTGAATGAAATGTGGGTTGGCCCATATGGCAGCTGGCTTGCACAAGTATTTTCATAGTAGGTTGTAGGTTTTATGGAAGAACATATCACAATTAAGCAAGTTTTGCTTCGCATACTTTCTGTTATCGTTGCTGCAATTGGTGTTGCAGCATGTGCAAGGTCTCTTGCTCAACAAACAACTTCAACAGGAGACATAACAGTGACTGCTGCTTGGTTTGCTGGCTTGCTTGCCTTGGCTGCAGCATGTGCAGGATATGCTTGCACAACAACGCCACATGGCAAGAAAAATTGGGTTATTCCTTCTGTAATTATTGGAATAATTTTATGCGTAGCTATTATTTATTATGAAGTGAATAATTTATATATTGAGCAAACAATTATTATTTCAGCTATTGCATTGATTGTTCAAGCTATAGTTTTAGTGATATATCATTTCATCTTGCGCGCGCAAGATCCAGATGCGCTTTAGCATAAAGCTTATGCGTCAGTGCACATATTGTGGTAATTAAAGGCTTGATTTGCTTGTTGCATTCCAAGCATTAAATATAAAAATGAAAAGGCGGATTTAATGGCAGCAACAGACATTCCTTGTTTTGATCAAATAAAAGCTGCTAGTGAAGGCAAAGGTCCAATTCCAACATTTTGTAGGGAATCCGGTAGCTTTGTTCACTTGCATGTTCATACTGAATATTCATTGCTTGATGGTGCAACTCGTTTGGACGACTTGTGCAAATATGCAAAAGAATTAGGAATGCCAGCTGTTGCTATTTCAGACCATGGCTATATGTATGGCTGTGCAGAATTTTATAAAGCTGCATTAAAGGCTGGCATCAAGCCAATTTTGGGTTGTGAAGTTTATTTCACTCCAGATAATAGCTTATCTAAAGATGGATATCCTGAACTTTATCACATGCTTCTTTTAGCAAAGGATAATGAAGGCTATCGCAATTTAATTCATATTGTTTCAAAAGCGGCTGTTGATGGCTTTTATTACAAGCCTCGAGTGACTTTGGAATCTTTGCAAAATTATCACGAAGGAATTTTAGCAACAAGTGCTTGCATGGCGGGTATTATTCCAAGCTACATTGACCGTGGGGAATATAATCGTGCTAAGGAATGGGCACAAACATTCATTGATATTTTTGGCAAAGAAGATTTTTATATCGAGCTTCAAAATCAAGGGCCTGAAGTTAAAACAGATAATGGAACAAGCGAAGAACGACTCAATGATGTTTTAACGCGCCTTGCAAATGAACTTGGCTTAAAGACTGTTGGCACAAATGACTTGCATTATCTAAAGCAGGAAGATGCATATACGCAAGATTTGATGCTTTGTGTTGGCATGGCAAAAAAGCTTGATGACCCAAACCGCATGAAGTTTAAAAATGATCAGTTTTATTGCAAAAGTCCAGAAGAAATGGCGGAAGCTCTAAAAGCTCATCCAGAATGTTTGCCAACAACTCTTGAAATTGCAGACAAATGCAATGTTACTTTGGACTTTGACAAAATCATTTTGCCTGTTTTTCCTTTGCCAGAAGGTGAAACAAATGAATCCTTCCTTCGCAAAAAAGCAATTGCTGGCTTGAAAGAAAGATATGGCGACCCGCTGCCGCAAGAAGTTATCGACCGTTTTGAACATGAATATGAAATTATCTGCAAGAAAGGCTTTCCTGCTTACTTTTTGGTCGTGCAAGAATTTACACAGTGGGCAAAAAAGAATGGCATAGGAGTTGGCCCTGGTCGTGGTTCTGCTGCTGGTTCAATCATTTCATATGCTTTAGATATCACAACATTTGACCCGCTTGAAAACGGCTTAATCTTTGAACGTTTCTTGAGTCCAGAACGTACAGAAATGCCTGATATCGACATGGACTTTGATGATGAGCGCCGCGGAGAAGTTATTCAACATGTCCGCGACATTTATGGTGAAGAAAAGATTGCTCACGTCATCACATTTAATAAGATGAAAGCAAAGCAAGCTGTTGGTGATGCTGCGCGCGTTTTGGAATATCCTGTTTGGCTTTCTCAAGATATTTCAAAGATGATTTCTGAATCAACGCTTGAAAAGTCGCTGGAAGCAAACCCAGATTTGCGACATAAATATGAAACTGATGCGGACGTTAAAAAGATTATCGATGCAGCTAAAAAGCTTGAAGGCATTACGCGTGGTGAAGGCGTTCATGCTTCAGCTGTTATTATTTGTCGCGACCCGATTGAAAAATATGTTCCAACAAAGCGCGACACAAAAGGCGGCGATGTAATCACTCAATATGATCACCATCTTGTTGCAGAAATGGGCTTGCTCAAGATGGACTTTTTGGGCTTGCGCACGCTGACTGTTATATCAAAAGCGCTTCGCAATATTCATGATAATTATGGGCGCGATGTTGATATTGACCATGATGTTGACTTTAAAGACCCAAAGCTTTTTGAATTGATGTGCAGTGGTCATACTTCCGGCGTGTTCCAAATTGAATCTAGTGGCATGTCTGCGCTGCTAAAAGACATGAAGCCTGATAGTTATAACGATATCGTTGCTACTATTGCTTTGTATCGCCCAGGCCCATTGAATTCCGGCATGGTTAAAAACTTTGTCGACTGCAAAAATGGCAAAAAGCCAATTCATTATTATGATGAACGCTTGAAAGATATTCTTGAACAGACATATGGCACGATGGTTTACCAAGAACAGGTTATGCAGATTTCTGTAAAGATGTCTGGCTTTACAGTAGGAGAAAGTGACAAAGTTCGTAAAGCTGTGGCTAAAAAGAAAATCGAGCTCATGCGCGAAGTTAAACAAGAGTGGGCGGACGGCCAGGTCGAAACAATGGAAGACCATTGGATGAATGGTGCTGTTCGCAATGGTTATAAGCTTGAAATTGCACAAGAAATTTGGAATGATGTTTTGAAATTTGCAGAATATGCTTTTAACAAGTCTCATTCTGCAGCATATGCTATCTTAGTTATGCAGACTGCATGGCTTAAAGCTTATTATCCACATGAATATATGGCAGCTGTTTTGTCAAGCTATGCAGGCAAGACAGACAAAATTGTTCAATATATCAATGCTTGCAAATTCGACAATATTGCTGTTTTGCCGCCAGATGTAAATAGCTCAAGGTCTGACTTTACGGCCACTGAAGAAGGCATCCGTTTTGGTCTTTCTGGCTTGCGTGGTGTTGGTGATAAGGTTGCACAGATTATTATTGATGACCGTGAAAGCAATGGCGAATATAGCAGTTTGCATGACTTTTTATATCGCTTGCCTTCAGAAGCATGCAATAAACGAGTTATTGAATCTCTTATCAAATCTGGTGCTTTTGACTCAACAGGATACACGCGCAAACAGCTTTGGGATTTGGTTGCAGATGGCTCCTTGTTAGAAAGTGCACAGCAGCGCCAGCGCGACAAAGAAGCTGGTCAAGTTTCAATGTTCGATTTGTTTGCGGAAGAAGAAGATGGCTCTTCCAATGGATTTATGGATGAAATTCCTGCTCCAGATGGCATTGAATGGGACAGAAAAGTTAAGCTTTCATTCGAAAAAGAATATGTTGGCATCTATGTTAGTGACCACCCACTTTCGCCTTATAAAGAGATTTTTGAAAAGTCACATTTTGCATCTTTGGGAGATGTGAATGACGAAGATAAACTCAAAGACAAGCAGACATATACATTTGCAGGTCTTATTTCAGATGTGACAATCAAGACAACAAAGAACAAAACGAACATGGCAATCATTAAGCTTGAAGATATGATGGGCACGATAGATTGCTTGCTTTGGAGTGAAACTTTAGAAAAATATCGCGGCATTTTGGAAGTTGATCGCGTTGTTAGCATTCGCGGCAAATTTGAAAGAAGCGACCGTGGCACACAGTTAATAGCTTATGAACTTGGTGCTTTAGACTTTAAAGGCAAAGAGGGAGCATCAGGCCCTAAAGCTATGGCAATTTCAATGCAAGCTTGTCAATATTCAAATGAACTTGTTGGCAAACTTTATTCGATTTTTGATAACTATCCAGGTGGCCAGCCTGTGACTATCTTTGTGGAACAATCTGACGGGCGCAAATTTAGAGCAGAATTGCCAATGACAGTTAATTTGAAATCGAAAGAAATGCTTGAGCTTATCAAAGCTTTGGTTGGGGAAGAATCAATAAAATTGAGTTAAGCTTTATACCTTATACGGATATAAGACGCATAGATATCAGCCTTAGCTCATGCATATAGCGATAATAATGGTAAAATGCAAGTTCTGAAATTTGCACGATTAGGAGTATATAAATGGCTAATACAATCACAGGTACTCTTACTGTTGCTGAAGGCGTTTTGGCTGACTTGGCAGGTTATGCTGCGCTTGAAAGCTATGGCATTGTTGGTATGACATCGCCAACTATCAGCGACGGTATTGCAAAACTTTTGCCTGCAAACCGCATGCGCAAAGGCGTTGTTGTTAATTTGAATGAAGAAAATGTTGTTAATGTTGATCTTTATGTCATTACTGAACACGGCGTCAATATTGCAGAAGTTTCAAGAATGCTTTCAGAAAAAGTTGAATACGTTTTGACTACTTACGCCCAGATGAATGTCGAGTCTGTGAATGTTCACGTGCAAGGCGTGAAGGTTCGCGATTAAGAGGAGCAAGTACTTTCATGAATACTGACATTGTCCGATCATGTGTAATTGCTGCTGCAGCAGCATTAGAAGAACGCAAAGAAGAAGTTAACAAGCTGAATGTCTTTCCTGTTCCAGATGGCGACACTGGCACAAATATGTCTTTGACTATGCAATCTGTTGTCAATGAAATTAAGGCGCTTGAACCAGGAGCAGATAAAGCAGCTTTGTGCAAAGCTATCACTCATGGTTCATTGATGGGTGCAAGAGGCAATTCTGGCGTAATTACAAGCCAGATTCTTCGCGGAATGTGTGAAGCTTTAGCAGACGCAAAAGACTTTGACGCAATCACAATTGCTTTAGGTTTTCAACGCGCTGTTGATGTTGCATTTCAAGCAGTGCGCAAGCCTGTTAAAGGCACAATCCTTACTGTTTTGGAAGATGTTGCAAATGTCGCAAGTCTTTGTGCTCAAGATGGCAAAAATGCAATTGAAACTTTGCATGCCATTTCAGATGAAGCTTTGGCTTCTGTAAAGCGCACTCCAGAATTTTTGCCAGTTTTAAAGGAAAATGGCGTTGTTGATTCTGGCGGCTTTGGCTTAACAATTCTTATTCAAGCATTTGTTGCAGCTGTTACGGGCGACAAAAGTGAACTTGTCCACGCTTCAGAATTTTCAAGACCTGAGCCTTTGGTTGCAATTGAACAAGTCAATGACTGGGCTGGTTCAAAATATATGTATTGCACAGAATTTTTGTTAAAGAGTGAAGAAATTGATACAGAAGCTGCTCTTGAATTTCTTGCATCAATTGGCGACTGTGAACTTTTAGTAGGGGCTCATCCAGACTTCAAAGTTCATGTTCATACAGACACTCCAGGCACAGTCTTGACATATATGACTGAACGCGGCCAAGTCGCAGAAGTTTTCATTCACAATATGGTTATTGAATCTCAAGAACGTGCAGAAGGCATTGCTGCTGACTCAAAGAAGGCAGAGCCAAAGAAGCTTGCTGTTATTGCTGTTGCTGCTGGCAGTGGCACTGCTGAAATTTTGAAGTCAATGTGTGTTGATAATGTTGTTAGTGGCGGGCAAACAATGAATCCTTCAACGAAGGATTTGCTAACGGCAATTGAAGATGCGAATGCTGAATCTGTAATCATTTTGCCAAACAATAAAAATATTATCATGGCAGCAAATGCTGCAGCAGATTGTTGCGATATTCCAGCTGCTGTTATTCCAACAAAGAGCGTTTGTGCTGCATTTTCTGCGATGATGTGCTATATGCCTGATGCAAGTTTTGAAGAAAATATTGAAGCTATGACAGATGCGATTTCACAAGTTTCTTGTGGTGAAGTCACAGTTGCTATCAAAGATGCAAAAACAAGCAAGGGCGAAGCAATTGCTCCAGATGACTTTATTGGAATTGCAAATGGTTCGCTTGATGTTGTTGGTTCTTCTGTTGAAGAAGTAACATTAGGCTTGCTTGATGAGCTTGCACAAGATATGGAAATCATGACGCTTTTAGCTGGCGAAGATTATTCTGATGAAGCTGTTGAAGCTTTGGTTGAAAAAATTGAAGATACCTTCCCAGATTTAGAAGTTGAAGCTCATCGTGGTGAACAACCTCTTTATCCTGTTATATTTTCTGTGGAATAAGATCTTGTGACACGACTTGCTGCAGACGCAATTTTAGACAAGCCAGTCACCGAGCTTAGGCTTATTAATGCTTCGCGGGCAAAGCTGCTCGCGGAGCTTTCTATTTATACAGTCCGTGACCTGCTTGAATCTTATCCATTCCGCTATGTAGATTTAAGCAATGCTGTTAGTTGTGCGCAAGCTCAAATTGGTGAAATGGTTAGCGTCACAGGCACAATACAGCGGATAAAACATACTATTCCAAAACCAAAACTCGATATTATTGAAATTGCTGTCGTTGATGATAGCGGAGTGATTTTAGGCATTTGGTTTAGACAGCCATGGATGCTTAATAAGCTGGAAGAGGGGATGCGCGTTGCTTTATCGGGCAAGGTGACTTATGACTATGGATTCAAAAGGATAGTTTCACCATATCTTGAAATTTTGAATTCTGGCGATGCTGCAACTCCGCGCCTTATTCCTGTTTATCATTGCACAAAAGGCTTAACAAATGCTTGGATGCGCAGATATCTTTCAACAGCTTTGGAACAAAGTGCAGATATGCATGACTTTTTGCCTGCCATACTGCGGAATAAATATGCTTTGATGAATAAAAAAGCTGCTTTGCGTGCTTTGCATTTTCCTCATTCGTGGGAAGAGCAAAAGAAGGCTCGTCGCCGTCTTGCTTATGAAGAAGTATTTTTGTTGCAAGTTTTGATGTTGCGTCGCCGCAATTCAGAGCTTAATAATCAGCATGCTATTTGTCATATTAAAGGCAGTAAGTTTGCTGCTTTGCAGGGTGCTTTGCCATTTGAATTGAGCGCAGAACAAACTGCAGCTGTTGAAGATATAACAAATGATATGCAAAAAAATATCATTATGAATAGAATGCTTTTGGGCGATGTTGGTACAGGCAAGACTATAGTTTCTGCATTCGCATTAGCTATGTGTGCAGATAGCGGCAAGCAAGCAGCTGTCATGGCTCCGACGGAAGTTTTAGCTCGTCAATATGGGAATAGCTTGGGCGGACTTTTGGATGAATGTGGTATTTCATGGGCAATACTTACAGGCTCAACAAAAGCAGCACAGCGCAAAGAAATTTGCAAGAAGCTTGATAGCGGTGAATTGGACGTTTTGTTCGGCACTCATGCTTTATTGGAAGATGATGTTATCTTCAAAGATTTGTCGCTTTGCATTATCGATGAACAGCACCGCTTTGGAGTTAATCAGCGTTCGATTTTGCGCAAGAAAGGTCCTGGGTCAGACTTGCTTGTGATGACGGCGACACCAATCCCGCGCACATTAGCTTTAACTTTATATGGCGATTTAGAAACAAGCTTCATTCATAAGCCGCCAGCAGGGCGCGCGCAAACAACAACAGTACATATTTCACGCGATGAACGCTTTGTTGCATATGATGAAATTCGGAAAGCAATCGCCAAGGGCGAACAGGCATATATAATTTGCCCTCTTGTTGGTTTGACGCGTCAGCAGCGTGAAGAAACTAAAGAAGATAATGATCCATTTTTGGATTATAGTAAAGGACAGGATTATTCCAATTTGAAGGCGGCGCAGCAAGAGGCTGAATTTTTAGCAGACAAGGTGTTTACCAGCGCAAATGTTGGCTTGATTACAGGCAAGATGGCTTCTGCAAAAAAGCAAGAAGTTATGGAAGATTTTAGAAGCGGCAAAATTGATGTCTTGGTTGCTACAACTGTTGTTGAAGTTGGTGTCGATGTTCCAAATGCAACAATGATGATGATTGAAGATGCTGAACGCTTTGGCTTGTCACAATTGCATCAGCTAAGAGGGCGTGTTGGGCGCGGAACTAAGGCAGGAAAAGTCTTTATTGTTGCAGATCCTGCAAAAGATGATACACAGCTGCAAGAACGATTGCAGACTTTTGTTAACTGCTCAGATGGTTTTGAGCTTGCACAAGCAGATTTGCGCATTCGTCATGAAGGCAATGTTTTGGGATATAAACAACATGGCCAGTCGATTTTAAAATTAACAGATGTTATATCAGACGCAAAGCTTATCCAGACAGCACATGAGGACGCAAAGAAAATGCTCGACAAAGATATGGAACTTAATTCACCTGAATTTGCAGCTTTGCGTAATGAATTGGAACGTCTTGAACAGCGTCTTGATGAAGATGTTGATGGCGCAGCATAATATGAGTGGGGAATAGATGAGGATTATTGCAGGCGAATTTGGCGGACGAAAGTTGACGCCGCCAACAAATATGAAGACGCGTCCAACAACAGATAGAGTGCGTGAATCAATTTTTTCTGCTTTAATTTCAAGGCTTGGCAGCTTTGAGAGCGTGAACGTCTTGGATGCTTTTGGCGGAAGTGGCGCTCTTGGTTTAGAAGCTTTGTCGCGCGGCGCACAAAGTTGCTGCTTCTTTGAAAAAGACGTACGTGCTGCAAAAGTTTTAAAATCAAATATAAAAAGTCTTGGACTTTGTAACCAGCGTGCAAAACTTTTCACTCAAGATATTTTTCAAGCTGCAAGCAGGGGGAGTATTGCGCAAGACGCATTCAATCTTATCTTGCTTGACCCGCCATATGCATATCTTCCATCGCAAATTGCCACTCTTCTGAATGACTTATATTCGCAATCACTCATAGCTCAAAATGCTGTGATAATGTATGAACATGCAAGTGAATCATCTGCAGAAGTCGATTCTTGTTTTGCTGAATATGCATTTCTTGAAGAAGATGGCTGCAGGAGTTTTGGTTCAACAACAATTAGTTATTTTATTGTCAATGAATAGAGTTGGTGTATCTTTTATGACAAAGCGCAAAGTTTTAATTCCGGGGACATTTGACCCAATTACAGCAGGACATTTAGATGTAATCGAGCGTTCTTCAACACTTTTTGATGAAGTTGTTGTTGGTGTTGCAGCATCAAGAAATAAAGGTGGCGGGCCACTTTTCACCATTGAAGAACGCGTCGACTTGGCAAAGCAAACAACTGCTCATCTTCCAAATGTCAGCGTTGTTTCATTCAATAATTTGCTTGTGGATTTTGCAAAAGAAATTGGAGCTGTTGCAATTGTTAAAGGCTTGCGCGTGACAACAGACTTTGAAATGGAATTTCAAATGGCAGCTTTAAATTCCCAGCTTGAGCCTGAGCTTGAAACATTATTTGTTATGTCTTCAACAGAAAATATGTATGTTTCATCTTCAGTTGTAAAAGAGATTGCTTCATTTGGCGGAGATGTTAGTTCTATTGTTTCACCATGTGTTGAAAAAGCTTTGAAAGACAAGTTTAGCAAATGATTAATAGCAAATGCACAAAAATATTAAGCCTTTTTATTGCAAGCGTCTTGCTTTGTATGCTTGCTTTTGTCTGCATTAATGCAGCTCAAAGCATGTGTGAATCATGTTTTGGGAATGCGGATGCATCTGTTTTAACAGCTGCTCATGCAAAAGTAAATATCAATTCGAAAAAGATAAAAGTTACAAAAGTTAGTAAGCAAGCATATAATGGCAAAAGAATTAGGCCAAAAGTTGTTCTTACATATAAAGGCAAAAAGTTACAGAAGAACAAAAATTATACTATCTCTTATTCCAATAATAAAAAGGTTGGAAAAGCTACAATTACAATTTGCGGCAAGGGCAAATATTATAAGGGTACGCGTATCATAAATTTTAAAATTAGATATTCTTTAAAGAAGAAAGGCTCAATAGCACTTTCCAGAAAAAAGATGCCTTATACAGGGAAAAACCGCAAGCCATATGTAAAAGTTAAATATAAAAAGAAGTTGTTAACTTTAAATAAAGATTACACGCTTACATATAGCAATTGCAAAAAAGTTGGGACTGCTACAGTCAAAGCAAAAGGCAAAGGCAAGTACGGATTTAGTATCACCAAAACATATAAAATTACAGCAGATGGCGGTAAAGTAATTGACTTAAGTGAATGGAATACTGTCACAAATTATACAAAGCTAAGCCGCAAAGTTGATTTAGCAATCTTGCGTTCATGGGTTGAATATTCGGATCATTCAAAGCGCAAATGCGATGATAAATATGATTCATTTGCGACAGGATGCGAAAAAGCAAAAATCCCATATGGTGCATATGGATATATGAATTATGTTAGCGAGGAAGACGCCCGCGAGCAGGCAGACGCATTCTATGAATCGTCATATTCAAATGGACACAATCCAATATTTTTGGCTTTAGATATTGAAGCAAGCTATATGAAGACAAAGGCTGGAAAAAAGACAGCAGAATATACTTTGGCAGCAATTGAACAGCTGCGCACTCATAATCCGAACTTGAAAGTTGGCTTATATATTGCAAATCATCTTTATAAATCTTTTGGTTTTATAGATTCAGAGGCGGTTCAACAAGCTAGCTTTATTTGGATTCCAACATATGGCAAAAATGATGGAAATATCCCGACGGAGTATTCACCTGACTATAATTATGACATGTGGCAATATACAAGCCAGGGCAGTGTGGCTGGTGTTTCAACATCTGGCGGTATAGATTTAAGCATCATTCGCAAAACAGGGCCAAAATCTCGAAATATGGGCTGGTACCTTAAGCGATAAGCAAAGTAAAAGCCAAGCAATAGCCGTAAACAAGATAAGCTAGCTATTTCATGCATGGAATAGCTAGCTTTCATTTATAATTGCAATCTAATAATTTTTCAAGCAGCACCTAATCTTTGGTGCGGTTCCTTCACAAAGAAAGAAAGGGGAGAAGTTTATGGTGACAAAATTAAACATCATGGACACAACTCTGCGAGATGCTCATCAATCACTATGGGCCACACGTATGGAGTTAGGCGATATGCTCCCCATTCTGCCCAAAATGGATAAAGTGGGCTTTTGGGCGCTTGAAGTTTGGGGTGGCGCGACATTCGACACTTGCCTTCGTTTTCTGGATGAAAACCCATGGGATCGTCTGCGCGTTATTAAGCAAAACTGCCCTAACACTCCGCTTGCGATGCTCACGCGTGGTCAGAATTTAGTAGGATATCGTCATTATTCAAAAGAAATTGTTAATCGCTTTATCAAAGCATCACATGAAAATGGCATTGATATGTTCCGCGTTTTTGATGCCTTAAACGACATTAGGAATGTTAAAGATACAGCAGATGCTTTGAATGAACACGGCGGCCACTTTGAAGGCGCAATCAGTTATACAATGAGCCCTGTTCACACATTGGATTCATATCTTGAATATGCTCAAGAACTTAAGGATCTTGGCGCAGATTCGATTTGCATTAAAGACATGGCGGGCATGCTTACGCCATATCGCACAGAGCGCCTTGTTGCAGCTCTTGATAAAGAAATTGGTTTGCCTGTTCACGTGCACTGCCATTATGTTGGTGGCATGGCTCCAGCAAACTACCTCAAAGCTGCTGAAGCTGGCGCATCAATTGTTGATACAGCAAGCGCTCCATTAGCCTTTGGCAATTCACAGCCTGCTGTTGAAATGATTGTAGCTGCTCTTAAAGAATCAAGCTATGACACAGGTCTTGACCTTGATCTTTTGTTCGAAATTGCTGAATATTGGGAAGGCATTCGCAAAAAGGGCAAATATAAGCGCGGCATTTCAACTTTGACCCATATGAAGGTTTATAGCCATCAAGTTCCTGGCGGCATGATGTCAAACTTGGTCAGCCAGCTTGAAATTCAAAAAGCTTCAAACAGACTGCAAGAAGTTTTGGAAGAAATTCCTCGAGTTCGTGCAGAAGTTGGCTTCCCGCCACTTGTTACACCAATGAGCCAAATTGTTGGTACACAAGCTGTATTTAATGTTTTGACAGGCAAGCGCTGGTCTGTTGTTTCTAAAGAAATGAAAGACTATATTGCTGGCTATTATGGCAAGGCTCCAGGCCCAATTGATCAAGATGTTATGAAATCTGTTCTTGGCAAAACTGAGCCGCTGCCTGCAGACGTTGCTCCAGGTTCTTTGGTCACAACTACATTTGATGAAGTTGCTGAAGAAATTGGAGACCTTGCTGAAAGTGAAGAAGACGTGCTTATGTATGCGCTGTTTCCAAATGAAGCTCGTGCATATCTTGAAAAGCACCGTCAAGAAAAGTCGACTCACTTCCCAATGAATGAAGCTGTCACTATGACCAAAGAGGAGGATACTGTGGACGTAGGACAAATCCGTGAACTTGTAAAAATGCTTGAAGAAACAGGCGTTGGAGAAATCACAGTTGAAGAAGCTGGAACAAAGGTTACTGTTCGCAGTTCAGTTGCACCTGTTGTTGGCGCTGTTGCTGCCGCGCAACCTGCTGAAGCTGCTGCTCCTGCTGCTGCAAAAGTTGCAGATGATAAAGACCGTCCAGACACATGGAAGCCTGTTTCATCAAAGATGGTTGGCACATTCTATCAAGCACCTTCTCCTGGTGCAGACCCATTTGTTAAAGTTGGCGACAAAGTTGGCGCTGGTGACACATTATGCATTGTTGAAGCAATGAAGCTTATGAATGAACTTCCAGCAGAAGAAGTTTGCATCGTGCGTGAAGTTTGCGTTGAAGATGCACAACCAGTTGAATTTGGCACTGTTTTATTCTATGTCGAGCCAATCGAAGGATAAGTATTATCATGTTTGATAAGATTCTTATAGCAAATAGAGGCGAAATTGCAACACGCATAATCCGTGCTGCTCACGAGCTTGGCGTTAAAACTGTCATTGTTTATTCTGAAGCAGACAAAGACACATTGCCTGTCAAGCTTTCAGATGAAGCTGTATGCATAGGCCCTGCTCCTTCTGCACAAAGCTATTTAGTCGTTCCAAATATTATTGGCGCAGCACAGATAACAGGCGCTCAGGCTATTCATCCTGGCTATGGCTTTTTGGCAGAAAATGCAGATTTTGCGCGTGCATGCGCTGAAAATGATATCGTTTTCATTGGCCCTTCTCCTGAATGCATTGAAAGGATGGGCGACAAAGCACACGCAAGAGAAACTATGGAATCGTTTGGTGTTCCATGTGTTCCAGGTTCAGATGGCGTGGTTGAAAGCGTTGAAGAAGCTGCAAAATTTGCAGATGAAGTTGGATACCCAGTTTTGATTAAAGCTTCTGCTGGTGGTGGCGGCAAAGGCATGCGCGTTTGCGAAAAGCCACAAGATTTAGAAGCAATGTTTCAGGCTGCAAAAACAGAAGCACAAAATGCTTTTGGCAATGGCGATGTTTATCTTGAAAAATATTTAGCTCGTCCTCGCCATGTTGAAATGCAAGTTTTGGCAGATAACTTTGGCAATGCAATGCACTTGTGTGAACGCGACTGTTCAATTCAGCGCAGACATCAAAAGCTTCTTGAAGAAGCTCCAAGCCCTGCTTTGTCTGAAGAAACTCGCCAAAAGATGGGTGAAGTTGCAATAAAAGCAGTCAAAGCTGTTGATTATAAAAATGCTGGCACAATAGAATTTTTGCTCGATACAGATGGCAGCTTCTATTTCATGGAAATGAATACGCGTGTTCAAGTTGAACATCCTGTATCTGAACAAATTACTGGCTCAGATATTATTAAAGAGCAATTGCGCATTGCTGCAAATGAACCAATTTCTATTGCAGATAAAGCTCCGCTTTCACCAATAGCACATGCTATAGAATTCAGAATCAATGCAGAAGATCCAGACAATAACTTCTGCCCATGCCCTGGAAAAATCACTCGTTTTGATTTGCCAGGCGGCCCTGGTGTTCGAGTTGATACTCATATCCGCGCAGGTGCTTTTGTTCCTCCAACATATGATTCGCTTATTGCAAAACTTATTGTTTGGGGCGACACTCGTGAAGAAGCAATTGCACGCGGTAAGCGCGCTTTAGATGAATTTATTGTGGAAGGGATTGCAACAACTATTCCATTCCACAAAAAAGTTTTAGATAATGAAGCCTTTAACAAAGGTATTGTTTATACAGACTTTATTGAAACAGAAATGGCGGAGGCATAAAAGCATGAAAGAAAAGAACAGCTCTCAAGAGTTGAACATTGATGGCGTTGTTATTGCTCCTGGTGTTGCAGAAACAATTATTTCTTTAGCAGTATCTGAAGTCGAGGGTGTGGCAGGCGTTGGAAATTCTGGCACAATTTCAACTTTGGCTGCTGCATTTTCTTCAAATAAGTCAGCTTCAAATGCAGGAATTAATCTTGAAGTTGATGAATTGATGAAGGCTTATGTTTCATTGACTATCCAAGTTTATTATGGATATAGCCTTGTCGAAGTTGCACAGCGTGTTCGTGAAGCTTGTGCAGATGCTTTGAAAGGCCAAATTGGAATTGAAGTCGTAAATGTAGATATTAGCATCGACGCTATTACTTCTAAGGAATAGAGCTAGATGTCAACACTTCAACATGAAAATACACTTTCAAGGCGCCAAGCCTTGCAAATGCTTTATAGGCGCGAACTTGCTGGCGTTTCTTTTGACTCATTAGACAAAGATATTGAATCTGGGGAAGCTTTACTTATTCCAACATGCCCAGAAGGCGCGCATGAATTTGATTTAATTGGCACAGATTTAAGCGAATATGCTCAAGAATTGCTTGAAGGAATTGAAGAGAAAATTCCTCAAATTGATGAATGGATTTCTGAAGTTGCATACAAATGGAGTGTTTCGCGCATGCCAATTGTGGACAGAAATATCATTCGCCTTGCAATTTATGAAATGCAATTCCGTGAAGATATTCCAGTCAGCGTTGCAATCAATGAAGCCGTTGAGTTGGCAAAGGCTTTTGGCGGCGACGATTCTCCGCGTTTTGTAAATGGCGTTTTGGGACATGTTGCAAAAAATCTTTTCAATGAAAGTCCCGTTGATATTGATGATGCTAATGAAGAGCTGAAAGAGGAGCTCGCATGACAAATACTTATGGCACATTTTCAGAAGTGCGTGCGCGCTTGGATGAAATTTTAGTAGAAGTTCGCAAGAAAGATTTATCGCTTGAAAAAAGCCTTGACTTATATGAAGAGGCAATCAAGTTTGCGAACCGCTGCTCTGAACTTGTAGACAAGTCTGATTTTTCTAAAGAGGAAGCTGCAGCTGCTGCAGAATTGCTTTCACAAGAAATTAGTGTGAGCCTTGGTGCTGAAGTTAGCAATGCCGCAGATTCTGAAAGTGATAATGAAGAAGCTGCCAATGAAGGTGCAGCTAGTGAAGATGCGGAAAGCGAAGAGCCATCAGCTGAAGAAGCTGAAGAAGGCAGCGAAGAATAGGCTTTTCACTTATGCCAATAAAGCTGCTTGATAAAATACATTCACCACAAGATCTTAAGTCTTTGACCAATGAAGAGCTTGAGCAGCTTGCTGTCGAGCTCCGTGCAAAGATGATTGGCACATGTTCTTTGCGTGGTGGTCATCTTGCTTCTTCTCTTGGTGCAGTTGAACTTATTGTTGCTTTGCATTATGTTTTAGATTGTCCACGCGACCGCATTGTTTTTGATGTTGGTCATCAATCATATGCTCACAAGCTATTGACTGGGCGCTTTGAAAATTTTGATACATTAAGAACATTTGATGGAATTTCAGGCTTTCCAAAAATCGATGAAAGTTCTTATGATTCCCACGATGCAGGTCATGCTTCAGATTCAATTTCTACAGCTTTGGGTTTTGCATGTGCTCGCGATATAAATGGCAGAAATGAAACTGTAGTCGCATTTATCGGGGATGCTTCAATTTCTGGCGGAATGGCATTTGAGGCATTGAATCAAGTTGCAAGCAGTGGCACAAAATTGATTATCGTTTTAAATGACAATGGCATGTCAATTTCTAAAAATGTTGGTGGAATTGCTGCATCTTTGGCTCATTCTAGACTTTCCAAAAGATATACAAGTGTTCGCGATAGTGTTGAAGACGCTGTAGCTTCCAAAGGCAAGCTTGGCAAGTTTTTGATGGATACTGGCAATGCTTTTAAAGAATCTTTCAAGCAGCTTGTTTTGCCAACAGGAATGTTTTTTGAACAGCTTGGCATTACATATGTAGGCCCTGTCGATGGTCATAATATTCCAACTTTGATTGAGCTTTTTAAAGAAACAAAAGAATTCGACGGGCCAATTATTATTCATGCTGTTACTACAAAAGGCAAAGGCTATGAACCAGCTGAAAAGCACCCAGATATATTCCATGGCATTGGTGCTTTTGATGTAAAAACAGGCAAGTCGCAAAAGAAAGCTGATTGCAAAACTTGGACTTCTATTTTTAGCGATGAACTGTTGCGCCTTGCTAATAAGAATGAAGATATTGTTGCAATCACAGCTGCTATGACTTCTGGAACAGGCCTGGATGCATTTGCGAAGAAATATCCAAAGCGCTTTTTTGATGTTGGGATTGCAGAAGAACATGCTGTTACAATGGCAAGTTCACTTGCAATGGGTGGCAAAATTCCAGTTGTTGCAATTTATTCAACATTTTTGCAGCGCGCATATGATCAAATGATGATAAATGTTGCTCTTCAAAATCAGCATGTAATTTTTTGTTTGGACAGGGCAGGACTTGTTGGCGAAGATGGGCCAACACATCATGGTTCATTTGATCTTTCATACTTGCATACAATTCCAAATATGACAGTTTTGGCTCCTTCAGATGAAGGTGAACTTCGCCATGCTTTAAATTATGCTATCAATGCGCAAGGGCCTATTGCAATAAGATATCCACGCGGCGCATGTGTTGAAGAAATTCAAGAAAATACAAAGCCATTTGAAGAAGGAGCTCGTCTTCTTCATGAAGGCAAAGATGTGGCAATTCTTTGTGTTGGCGCACTTGCATCTACTGCATTGCAAGCTTGTGAAATTCTTAAAGAGCAGGGAATTTATACCAGCCTTTATGATATGCGTTTTGTTCAGCCTATAGATAAAGAAGCTTTACAGGCTGCTAAATGTGCAAAGCTAGTTGTGACTTTGGAAGAAAATTCATTGGCTGGCGGATTTGGTTCAAGCGTTTTGGAAGAATATGCAGACAGCTTGGAAAGTCCAAAAGTTTTACGCATTGGCCTTCCAAATAAATTTATTCAGCAAGGTTCTTTGCAAAAGCTTCATGAACTTTATGGTTTAGATGCTGCTGGAATTGCTTCAAAAATTCTGGAGGCATATAATAAATGACAGATAAGCCGCGCCTTGATGAACTGTTGGTTGAGCGTGGGTTTTTCAACGATCTTCATGCTGCACAAGCTGCAGTTTTAGCTGGGGAAGTTGTAGTTGGATTTCATTGTGAAACTTCAGCCGGCAAACGCTTAGACCGTACAGTCGACATTCGTTTAAAAAATCGTTCAAATTTTGTTTCCCGTGGAGGCAAGAAGCTTCATGCTGCTTTGCAAGCTTTTGATGTGGAAGTTGAAGGCAAAAATTGTGCTGACCTTGGGACATCTAGCGGGGGATTTACAGATTGCTTGCTGCAAGCAGGCGCTGCGCACGTCAGTTCAATTGATGTTGGATATGGGCAGTTTGTTTGGTCTTTGCGCAATGACAAGCGCGTAAGTTTATATGAACGCACAAACATCCGCAATCTTGACCCTGCAAGTGTGGATGGGCCTTTTGACTTAGTAGTTGGCGACCTTTCATTTATCTCTCTTAAAAAAATAATGCCTGATGTTCGCAATTTTTGTAAATGTGGTGCGCAAGCAATCTTGCTTATAAAACCGCAGTTTGAAGCGGCAAAAACCGAGGTTGATGAAGGCGGAATAGTCCATAACCGCGAAGTTCATACAAGAGTTATTGAAGAAGTTATAGCAAGTGCAAATGATTTTGAGCTTTCATGCCTTGGGCTTGCACATTCTCCTGTTACAGGTGCAAAGGGAAATATTGAATATCTTATTTTTTTGCGACGCAGTGCAAATGTTGAAAATGATAGTAATATAAGCAATGCATATATAAATGAACTCGTCTGTTGCGCACATGAAAGTTTAGGTGGTAAATCGTGAAGGTTTTACTTGTTCCAAACACAGAAGAAGCTACGTCGGATGCGACGCGCCTGCTTACAACGCGCTTGGAGATTGCCGGCGTTGATGTATGTGTTCAACAGCCAGATGAAAAACATTTAACTGCTGCAAATTTGGATGAAATCGCTCTTGTCGTTGCTATTGGTGGCGACGGCACTTTTTTGCGTGCTGCTCATCTTATTAATTTCGAACCAATCCCGATTCTTGGTCTTAACCATGGGACTTTAGGTTTTTTGAGTGGGGAAAATAAACGCGATGAACTTGAATGTATCCTTGATACTTTAAGTGGGGATGTTCTGATTGAGCGCAGAGCAACTTTGGATGCACGCTTTGTTGACGAAAATGGGGAAGAGCGCTTTGTTACAGCATTAAATGAGCTTGCTTATACGCGTGGTGCAAATGGCCACATCATTCACTATAAGTACAGTGTGAATGGAACACCAATAGCAAACTTGCGAGCCGACGGCCTTATTGTTGCAACTGGTACAGGTTCAACAGGATATGCTTTGTCTGCGGGTGGCCCTATAGTTTCCCCTGATTATCATGGGTTGCTTGTTGTGCCTGTTGCTCCGCATACTTTAAATTCGCGAGCTTTGATGCTTTCACCTTCTGATGTTTTAGAAATTCAAACGCTTGGCCGCGGCGTGTATGGTTCATCGCTTTTTGTAGATGGCGAACCGATAGATTTTTATGGCGCAATGAATATCACAGTAACACGCGGACAAAAAGATCTTCATGTTGTTTGTGCTGGCGGCGACTTTTTTGAAAATGTATCAAGAGTATTTTTTGCAGGAGGGGGCGAGTCATAATGATAGATGAACTCCAAGTGCAAAATATTGCTTTAATTCCACAGGCTGATATTGAATTTTCATCTGGTCTTAATGTTTTAACAGGTGAAACTGGAGCAGGCAAGACAGCTTTGCTTTCTGCATTGAAATTGATTTTAGGCCAGCGCGCAGATTCAAAGATGGTGCGCGACGGCTGTAGTGAAGCTTTTGCAAGCGCGCGACTTATTTTGGATGATGAAGAACATATTACTTCTAGGCGTCTTAGTGAAAGCGGCCGTTCAAAATGCAAGATAGATGGAGAAATGGCAACTGTTGGTGAACTTGCAAATCTTGGCGCAAGCGTTCATATTCATAGCCAAAGTGAGCAGGTACAACTTCTTCAAGCATCTAAACAACGTTCATATTTGGACGCTTGGATTAGCAAGGACTGTTCCCATCTTCAAAATTATGCAAAAGCTCGCGATGAATTTTTGGAAGCTGATAAAGCATATACAGAACTGCAAAATGCAAGCAATGCCCAAGAAAATGAACTTGAATATTTGCGATTCACTTTGCAAGAGATTGAAAAGGTCGACCCTAAGCGTGGCGAATATGAACAGCTTGAATCTGAATTGCCGCGCTTGCAGCATGGTGAATCTTTAGCGACAGCTTGTGAAAGCGCTTTAAATTTAATTTATGATGACAATTCCGCTCTTGATTATCTGGCGCAAGCTTTGCAAAGCTTGCAGCGTGTTGCTGGCATAGATGAAGAAATTGATAATGTAGCTGCGCGTCTTGAAACTTTAGAATCTGAGCTTTCAGATATTGCGCGCGACTTGTCTGCTGTGCGTGAAAGCATTTCTTTTGACCCACAAGCTTTGCAGGAAACTTTAGAGCGTTTAGATGCAATTTCTGGTTTGATCAAACGCTTTGGTCCAGATATTGATACTGTTTTGCAAACTCGCGAAAAAGCACAAAATGCAATTGAGGCTTCTTGTGCTAGCCCGCAACGCTTGCAAGAAGCAAAGCAAAAGCGTGATATAGCACTTGAAGCTTATAAGCTTGAGGCGCAAAAGCTTTCAAAAGTTCGTCATGCTGCTTCTGGTGAATTTTGTTCAGCTTTGCAAGAATCTTTGCAAGAGTTAGCAATGCCAGATGCAACATTTGAATTTGCATTTGAAACTTTGCCGCTTGAACGTTGGAATGCATATGGTTCAGAGCATATTGAACTTTTATATAGCCCTGGCAAAAATATGAAGCTTCGTCCGCTTTCACATATTGCATCAGGTGGTGAGCTTTCAAGAATTTTATTAGCTTTGGAATGCTTGCATAAAAGTGAAGGTGAAACATTTATTTTTGATGAAGTTGACCAAGGCATTGGTGGGCAGACTGGGCGAGTTGTTGCACAACGTTTGCATGAGCTCAGTAAAAGTGCGCAAGTTATTGTTATTAGTCACTTGGCTCAGGTTGCTGCACGTGCCGACAAACACTTCTTGGTCAACAAAACAAAAGATGAAAATGGTTCACCAATAACTCAGGTTGAAGCTATTGATGGTCAAGCGCGCGTTAAGCATATAGCTTATATGCTTGCAGGAAATGCAGATGAAGCAGCATGTGCTCATGCTAAAGAGCTTCTTGAAGAGGAGCTCTGAGTTAAGATTTTGCAAGCAAGCATTGATGCTTTATGTGCTGGTGAAGTTGTTTTACTTCCAACAGATACAGTTTATGGATTGGCTGCAATTCCAAGCAAGGAATCTTGCGCAGAAATTTCACGCTTAAAAGGCAGGAGTGCAAACCAGCCCATCGCTTGGCTTGTGAACAATAATCTGTTCTTGCAATTTGCACAAGATATTCCAGATTATGCAAAAAGACTTATCGACGAATTTTGGCCCGGCGCTTTAACTTTAGTTGTCGAGGCTTCTGAAGATGCACATGAATTTGGCTGCGTGCCAGAAGATGGCACGCTTGCAATGCGCTGCCCAGACAATGAATTTTGCTTAGATATTATCAATGCTTTGAAAAATCCGCTAGCATGCACAAGTGCAAATAAGCATGGGAAGCAAGCTCCATTTTTACGCGAAGAAATTGATAGCAGTTTTCTTCACTTAGCAAAAGATAGCTTGCCGCAACGTTGCGCTGGAAATATTGCATCAACAATAGTCGATTGTACTGGCCGCTTGCCATTCATATTGCGCGAAGGTTCTATAGACGCAAATGCGATTGAACGCGCATGCGGCTTGAATGTTAAACTTGCTAAAAAGTCATAAAAAATATGAGGAGCGATGATGGAAGATAAGTGCATAGTTTTAGCAAGTGACCATGGTGGTTTTGAACAAAAAGAATTGATCAAAGCTTGGCTTGAACAGCAGGGGTGCAAAGTTGTTGATTGTGGATGCAATTCAAGTGATAGCGTCGACTATCCAGATTTTGCAAAAGCTGCTTGTGAAAAGCTTTTGCAAGATGGTTGCAGATGTGCAATTTTAGTATGTGGCACAGGCATCGGAATGCAAATTGCAGCAAATAAAGTTCATGGCATTCGTGCTGCAAATGTTACAAGTCCGCAGTTTGCGCAATTAAGCCGCCAGCACAACAATGCAAATGTTTTAACTCTTTCAGGCAGATTTGTTGACTTCGATACAAATAAAGAAATCATTACAACATTTCTTGAAACTGAATTTGAAGGTGGTCGCCATGCGCGTCGCGTTGAAAAGATCATGGACATTGAATAAAAAGGGGGAATTATGACTTTTCGATTTTTGCAAAATACAGACCCAGAAATTGCACAGGCTGTTAATCAGGAAGTTACACGCCAGCGCAATAGCATTATTTTGATTGCTTCTGAAAATTATGCTTCAACTTCTGTAATGGAAGTTCAAGGCACTGTTCTTACTAATAAATATGCAGAAGGATATCCTGGCAAGCGCTATTATGGCGGCTGTGAAATTATTGACAAAATTGAAAATATTGCAATCGAACGTGCGTGTGAGCTTTTTAATGCAAAGCATGCAAATGTACAACCGCATTCTGGTTCACAAGCAAATCAAGCTGCATATGCTGCTTTAATGAATCCTGGCGACAAATTCATGGGCATGAACTTGTCTGAAGGTGGGCACTTGACCCATGGTTCTCCTGTTTCATTTTCTGGCAAGCTTTATGAAGCTGTTCATTATGGTATCAATCCTGAAACTGAACTGCTCGACATGGATATGATTCGCGACATGGCTTTAAAAGAAAAGCCAAAAGTTATTGTTGCTGGCGCTTCTGCATATCCTCGCTTTATCGACTTTGAAGCATTTGCGCAAATTGCACATGAAGTTGGTGCATATTTAATGGTTGATATGGCACACATTGCTGGCCTTGTTGCAGCAGGATATCATCCATCACCAGTTCCACATGCAGATGTTGTTACTTCAACATCACAAAAAACTTTGCGCGGACCTCGCGGTGGCTTTATGGTTTGCAACAGTGATGAAATTGCAACAAAATATAACAAAGCGCTTTTCCCAGGTTCGCAAGGCGGTCCTCTTGAAAATACAATTGCTGCAAAAGCTGTTGCATTTAAAGAAGCTCAACTTCCTGCATATAAAACATATGCAAAGCAAGTTTTGGAAAATTCAAAAGCAATGGGCGAGGCCATGGTTGAAGGCGGCTTGCGCCTTGTGACAGGCGGCACAGACAACCATTTGTGCTTGGTCGATTTAACAGCTTCAGACTTAACTGGCAAAGATGCAGAGGCTCTACTTGAATCTGTTGGCATTTGTGTGAATAAAAATACAATTCCAAATGAACAGCGCTCGCCATTTGTTACAAGTGGTATTCGCGTTGGTTCTGCTGCAATTACAACCCGCGGTTTTGATACATATGAAGCTCGCTTTGTTGGCGAAATGATTGCAAAAGCAATCTTTAATCCAAATGATGAAGATGTCTTGCGCGACATTCGCGGCAGAGTTAAGCAAATGCTTGATAATCATCCGCTTTATACTGCATTGAATAATTAGGAGTAAATGATGGCTGAACTTTCACGACCTTCTTGGGATGAATATTTTTTGTCGATTGTAAATGATGTGGCAACTCGTTCAACGTGCCGCCGCAGAAAAGTTGGCGCAATTCTTGTTAAAGACAAACGCATCATTGCAACAGGCTACAATGGCGGACCAACAGGGCTTGCTCATTGTTTAGACATTGGCTGCTTGCGCGAACAGCTTGGCATTCCGTCTGGTCAAAAGCACGAGCTTTGTCGTGGTGTTCATGCTGAACAAAATGCAATCATTCAAGCAGCAAGATATGGTGTGCATACAGACGGTTCAACTCTTTATTGCACGACTCAACCATGCGTGCAATGCACAAAAATGATGATCAATGCAGGCATTAAAGAAATTGTTTTTGAGCAGGGTTATCCAGATGAACTTTCACAACAACTTCTTGATGAGTCTGATATAAAAGTTAGAAGACTGAAAAAGGACTGATTTTGCCCGCCGCTCGTGGTACTTTTTTCTTACTTCATCAAACTAACGCCGGATACTCTTTAGTAGTATTCGGCGTTTTACGTTAGTATGGATTCAAAGTTAATGGGGCAAGTGCATAAGGCATTTGCGTTTTCGTAGGATTGGAACATGTTTATTGCTATTGTTTTGGGTGTAGTCGCAGGTTTTATTAGTTATTTGCCATACATACTCGCAACAGCAAAATCAAAAAAAGAAAATGCTCAAGAAGGCGTAGCTGGTTTAGCCGGATGGTTTTTCTTCGCAATTCTTGTGTCATTTCTCATCCTCTTTATATGCATTGTAATATGCATAAAAGTCGCGCGTGACTTCGCACTTCCATTCACTTTAGCTAGCGTAGCTGCACTATTTATTGCAGTTTTTATTTTTGGCGTAATATTACCAAGGAAAGATAGTAGGAGGATTAAGTAATGAAGCTCACCGGCAGTCCTTTGGAGGACATTTCCGAACCGATACAAGAGCTAAGAGAATCGTTCAATTCTCAATTCGTAGTTCAGTTTGGCGATGGCATTGGCATCACACAATATGTGTTTTGGATGATCATCATCTTGCTCATCGTTGTTATTGGTCTTTTGATTGCCTCAAGGAAGGTAACGCTTATTCCTAAGAGCAAATTTGCGGGTCTTGTTGAATATGGATATGACGCAGTCCGCAGAAACATGGGCGAAGGTGCAATTGGCCATGGCTATGAAAAGCACATGCCATTCCTTGCAACATTATTCTTCTTTATTTTAGTTGCAAATGTTATCGGCCTTATCCCAAGTTTTAAGACTCCAACAGGCACATTAAGCATTACATGGGCTCTTGCTTTAATGTCATTCATCTACTTCAACTTCTGGGGTATCAAAGCTAAAGGTGGCTGGGGTTACATCAAATCAATTGCTCCATCTGGCCTTCCAATGGTTTTAGTTCCAGTTATCTGGCTATTCGAATTCATCTCACTTGTCATTCGTTTATTAACATTGGCAGTTCGACTTTATGGCAACATGTTCGCAGGCCACATGGTTTTGGGACTTTTTGCCATCCTTGTAAACGCATTCTTGCTTAATGCATTTGCATATTCAAGCTTTGCAATGGCATTACCAGCAGTTATCTGGTTCTTATTCTTATGCATCATGTATGCACTCGAATGCTTGGTTGCTTTCTTGCAAGCATATGTATTCACAATACTGTCCGCTGTGTACATAGGTTTAGCAACAAGCGAACATTAATTTTTTAGGTGCTTAGTCGAGTCGGATACTCGATTGAGATAAAAATCGTGAAGAGCTGATGGTTTCAGCTCATTCAAAAGGAGGAAACAAAATGGAAACAACTATCGTTATCGCAGCCCTCAAGGTTGTTGGCTACGGTCTCGGCACACTCGGCCCTGGTATCGGCCTTGGTCTTTGCGGCTATGGTCTTTGCATTGGCTCAGCTCGTCAGCCTGAAATCGCTGGCAAACTCTTTACAAACGCTCTTATTTTTGGCGCTTTGGCTGAAGCTCTTGCTCTTATCGGCTTTGTCTGCACCTTCATCTTCTAAATCGGTTTTTAGTAAAGATTTAATTTTGACCGGGAAGAAGGTGCACAAGTGAAGGAAAGGGCAAAGAAATTCATCGCGCGATTTGGCTTATTGTCAACTGTCGCTGCTGTATGTGCTTGCGCTATGCCAACTCTTGCTTTCGCAGAGGAAGAAAAGAGTGGTTTAGCAGTGCTTTTGCCTGACTGGAATGAATTCGTTCCTATGCTCGTTGCATTCATTATTGTCGTCATTATTTTAGCGAAATTTGGTTTTCCAGTATTAAATCGCATTATTAAAGAACGTGAAGACAATATTAAAGGTGCACTTGAAAAATCAGAAGCTGCTCAGATTGAATCAGAGCGCATTCTTGAAGAGTATAAGGAACAATTGAATTCTGCTCGTCAGGAAGCTACAGCAATCATTGCTGAAGCAAAACAATCAGCAGAATTAGTACGTGCTGACTTAACAAAGAAGGCACAAGCTGAAGCAGATGATATTGTTGCTAAAGCACGCGAGGCTATTGAGTCCGAGAAAAAGGCTGCTATTGCTGAATTGCAAGGTTCTGTTGCAGATTTGACAGTTGCAGTCGCTGCTCAGGTTATTGGCGAGGACTTTTCCGATGCTGATCACCGCAAATTGATTGAGCGCAATATTGCTAAGGTAGGTAATCTCGATGCCTAAAGGACGCATGCTCATCAAACAAGAAGTTGCAACCTATGCACAAGTTCTTCTTGACGCTACAAAGGAAGCTGGCAACACATTTGAAGTTGCAAGCCAACTTGAAGAAGTTAACAAAGTTTATTCTTCGCATCCAGATTTGCGTGATACTTTGAGCGACGCAACTTTAGATGCTGAACTTCGTTCAAACATTGTCAAGGAACTTTTTAAAGACTACGACCAAGCTTTAGTTGGCACAGTCGCAGTTATGGCACAGCGTTGCGATATGGACCTGTTGCATCGAGTGGTTGAGGAATTTAACACCCTTGTTGAAGAGACCCTCAATGTAGTCATTCTCGACGTTACTACTGTTGTTGAGCTTGATGATGCACTGCGTCAATCTATTAAAGAAAAGTTTGCTGCACAATTTGGCAAAGAGATTATGCTGCGTGAGCACATTGATTCAAGCATTTTGGGTGGCATTGTTTTGGGCGCACATGGAAAGCGCATCGATGCAAGCGTTAATACGCTTCTCGAACAAGCGCGTGTTGCGCTCTCGTCCGTAACGACCGGAGGTGAAAGATAATGGCGGAAATCACCGCTAGCGCTATTGATGAGGTTTTGCGCGCACAGCTCGATAACCTCAAAACAAGCGTAGAGTCACGTGAGGTCGGCACCGTTATTCAAGTTGGTGACGGTATCGCTCGCGTAGACGGCCTCAAGGGTGCAATGGCGGGCGAGCTTTTGGAATTTGTCTCTTCTGAAGGAAAGACAGTCTATGGTCTCGCTCAGAACCTTGAAGAAGACGAGGTTGGTGCTGTTTTGTTGGGCGACGTCACCGTTATTAAAGAAAACGATGAAGTCCACACAACTGGCCGCGTTGTAGAGGTTCCATCTGGCAAGCAAATGCTTGGCCGTGTTGTTAACCCTTTGGGTATGCCATTGGATGGCAAAGGCCCAATTGAGCCAGAAGGCTATCGTCCTGTTGAGTTCCGTGCTCCTGGTGTTATTGAACGTAAACCAGTTCATGAACCAGTACAAACAGGTATTATTGCTATTGACTCTATGATTCCGATTGGCCGTGGTCAGCGTGAATTGATCATTGGCGATCGTCAAACAGGTAAGACTGCAATTGGTGTTGATACAATCATCAACCAAAAAGGCAAGGACATGATTTGTGTTTATGTTGCCATTGGTCAGAAAGCATCAACTGTAGCTACTGTTGTTGAAACTTTAGAAAAGCATGGTGCACTCGAATATACAATCGTTGTTGTCGCAGCTGCATCTGACTCTGCTCCATTGCAATATATTGCTCCTATGGCAGGCGCTGCAATGGGCGAATTCTTTATGTATAACGGCGAAGACGGCAAACCAGCTTCTGCTACAAATCCAGGCCGCCACGTTTTATGCATTTATGATGACTTAAGCAAACAGGCTGTCGCTTACAGACAGATGTCATTGACTCTTCGTCGCCCACCAGGACGCGAAGCTTATCCAGGCGACGTTTTCTATTTGCATTCACGTCTTCTTGAACGTGCTGTTAAGCTTTCCGATGCTAATGGTGCAGGTTCTTTGACTGCGCTTCCTATCATCGAAACACAGGGCGGCGACGTTTCAGCATACATTCCAACCAACGTAATTTCTATTACAGATGGTCAGATCTTCTTGCAGTCAGACTTGTTCTTGCAAGGTCAGCGCCCAGCTGTTAACGTTGGTATCTCGGTTTCTCGAGTTGGTGGTTCTGCTCAGATTAAAGCTATGAAGCAGGTTGCTGGTACACTTCGTCTTGACTTGGCTGCATATCGTGAACTGCAAGCATTCTCTCAGTTTGGTTCAGACTTGGATAAAGCAACTCAGAACCAGCTTGACCGTGGTGCTCGCATGACTGAGCTTTTGAAGCAAGGTCGTTATTCTGCTATGGCTGTAGAAGATCAGGTTGCTGCAATTTTTGCTGGCGACAAAGGTTATTTGGATGATCTTCCGGTTTCTGATGTTTTGCGTTTCCGTGCTGGTCTTATTGACTACATGCACACATCTGCTGCAGATGTTGCAGCAAAGATTGTTGCAGAAGGAAAGCTTACAGATGAAATTTCAGAAGAGCTTGAAGAAGCTATCAAGGCATTCAAAGCTACGTTTGCCGTAGGGGAATAGGGGTAAGATATGGCCAATCTCCGCGACATTAAAAAGCGTATAACCTCGGTACATAGTACCAAGCAGATTACGCGTACCATGGAGATGGTCGCTACTGCCAAAATTAGGCATGCAACCGAGCGCATCGCCGAAGCCACACCATATTCTGAGGCTATGGCATCGGTGCTTGCAGATGTTGCAAAGCATTCAGGCAACATCGATCATCCCCTTTTGAAGGAACATGAAGCTAAAAAGACTGCTGTTGCAATCGTGGTTGTTTCTGACCGTGGTTTAGCAGGTGGTTTTAATAGTAACATCCTTCGCTTAGCCGAAAGCTATGTGCGTGAAAACCAAGCAGAAGGCATCAAAACAAATGTCGTTGTTTGTGGCAAAAAAGGCGTTGGCTACTTCAAATATCGCCATGTTGAGCCAGTTTTGGCCTTCCGCGATATGTCTGCAGACCCAACAATTGCAGAGGCACGTGAAATTTCTGAATATGTGCGTTCTGCATTCTTGGATGAATCTGTAGATGAAGTCAAGCTTTTCTATAATCATGCACGCAATGCAGCGGATCAGGATCTGCGCTGTGAGTTAATTCTGCCAATCGAGGCGGATGCTTTAATGAGCGCTCCAGCAGAGGAAGAGACAGAGAGTATATCCTCCACTCCTGAATTCGAACCAGACGCTGAAGCAGTTCTTGATAACTTGCTCCCGGCATATGTCGAGACAATGATTTATCACGCACTGATTGATTCAGCTGCCGCTGAACAAGGGGCACGTCGTAAGGCAATGAAGTCTGCTACAGATAATGCAACAGACATGATTGCAACTTTGGATCGTCTGTACAACAGAGTACGCCAGAGTGCAATTACTACTGAAATTACAGAAATTGTCGGCGGCGCAGCTGCCTTGGAGGAATAAAGAGTAACTATGAGTGATAAGGACGCAAGTATGAACACTGGACGCATCGTTCGCATTGTTGGTGCTGTTGTTGACTGTGAATTTCCAGCAGACGGCATCCCTGCGATTTATAACGCGCTGACAGTGGAAGCTGACACTCCAATTGGTCATGTTAAGACCGTTTTGGAAGTTCAGACCCACCTTCCGGGCAGTATGGTTCGTTGTGTTGCTATGTCTGCAACAGACGGCTTGCAGCGCGGCCTCGAGGTCATTGACACGGGCAGCCCAATTAAAATGCCAGTAGGTCCTCAAACACTTGGTCGTATTTGGAATGTTATTGGTGAACCAGTAGACGGCAAGCCAATGCCTGAAGTTGAAGATTGGTATCCAATCCATCGTCCAGCTCCAGAATTTTCTGACTTGACAACATCGACTGAGACATTTGAGACAGGCATTAAAGTTATCGACTTGCTTGAGCCATACATTCGCGGTGGTAAGACCGGTTTGTTCGGTGGCGCAGGCGTAGGCAAAACAGTTCTTATTATGGAACTTATTAACAATCTTGCTCAGGAACATGGTGGTACATCAGTATTCACCGGCGTAGGTGAGCGTACTCGTGAGGGTACTGACCTTTACCTCGAAATGAGCGAGTCTGGCGTTATTGGCAAGACATGCATGGTTTATGGTCAGATGAATGAACCACCGGGAGCTCGTCTTCGTGTTGGTTTGGCTGGCTTGACTGCTGCTGAATATTTCCGTGATCAAGGTCAGGACGTTTTGTTGTTCATCGACAACATCTTCCGCTTTACACAGGCAGGTTCAGAAGTATCAGCTTTGCTTGGCCGTATGCCATCTGCTGTAGGTTACCAGCCAACATTGGCTACTGAAATGGGCGACCTTCAGGAACGCATTACTTCAACATCAAAGGGTTCTATTACATCTGTACAGGCTGTATATGTTCCTGCTGATGACCTTACTGACCCAGCTCCTGCTACTGCATTTATCCACTTGGATGCAACAACAGTTTTGAGCCGTTCAATTGCTGAGCTTGGTATTTATCCAGCTGTAGACCCATTGGGTTCTACAAGCCGTGCTTTGGATGCTTCTGTTGTTGGTGAAGAACATTACAATGTGGCTGTTCAGGTGCAAGAGATTTTGCAAGCATATTCTGACTTGCAAGACATCATTGCAATTTTGGGTATGGATGAACTTTCTGAAGAACAAAAGCTTACTGTTGCTCGTGCTCGTAAGATTCAACAGTTCTTGGGTCAGCCATTCCATGTTGCTAAGCAGTTTACTGGCGTTGACGGCAAGTATGTTAAGGTTGAAGATACTGTTCGTTCATTCAAGATGATTATCGATGGCGAACTTGATGACGTACCTGAACAGGCTTTCCGTAACAAGGGCGCTATTGAAGAAGTACTTGAGGCTGCTAAGGAACTGGCATAATAGGAAGAGGTGTTGACTTATGTCGAAACTACAATGTGACATTGTGACACCTGAGCACAAGTTCTATTCTGACACGGTTGAATTTGTAGTTTTCCCTGCTTCCGAAGGCGAGATGGGCGTTTATGAAAAACATGAGCCTGTCGTTACAAACCTGAAAGCCGGTACTGTGCGTGTGACTGTTGAAGGCGAACCAGAGCAAAAGCGTTTTGTTATCGCAGGAGGTTATGCACAGATTGACGGCGAGAAAGTTGTTATTCTTGCTAGTCGTGCTGAAAGCTACGACAATATTGACCGCGATGCTCTTGAAAAAGAGCTTGAAGCTTTACGTTTTCAATTAGAAGACATGGATTCAGAAGCTGCAAATTATGCATTTTTGAATTCTGAAATTAAATGGAAAGAATTGCTTCTCAAACAAAAATAGCTTTAAAGCTTTAGGCAATGAATAAAGAGCCGCTCGTCAAGAGTGGCTCTTTTCCATATATAGCATTCATAAAATCATCAAAGTTTCCTGATAAACTTACGAACGCTAAAAGGGAAAAAGGAATTTAAAGATGAACTCAGAAGAAGTTTTTGTTATAAATGGCGGGAATAAAATTAGCGGCTGTGTGCCAATTGGCGGCGCTAAAAATTCCGTTTTGAAGTTGATGGCAGCAAGTGTTTTGTGCGAAGGAGAAACTTGCATTGAAAACGTCCCTTGTATTTCAGACGTTAGAATAATGGAAAAAGTCCTTACCACAATCGGTGCAAAGGTTACTCGTGGACCTGAACGCGGCTTTGACAAGCACACTGTTTTCATTGATACTTCAAATTTGACTTCTTTTGAAACTCCATATGAACTTGTAGCAAAAATGCGCGCATCAATTTCTATTTTGGGGCCGCTTATTGCCAGGTTTGGTCGTGCAAGAGTTGCTATGCCTGGTGGGTGTCAGATTGGTTCTAGAAAACTTGACATGCATATTACAAGTCTTGAAGCTTTGGGTGTTAAGTTCAGAATGGATCATGGCTATATTGAAGCCCATGTTGATGATGGTGGACTTTGCGGCAATGAAATTATTTTGGACTTTCCAAGTGTTGGAGCAACTGAAAATTTGATGATGGCTGCAACGCGCGCGAAGGGGACAACTATTATTCACAATGCTGCTTGTGAGCCTGAAATTGTTGACTTGGCTAATTTTTTGACAGAAATGGGTGCTCACATTGAAGGTATTGGCACGCCAGATTATGTAATTGAAGGCACGGATGAAGAATTTATTGCTCCTCATCATAAAACTGTAGGAGACAGAATTGAAGCTGGCACATTTTTAGCTGCTGGCGCTTTGATGGGCGGCCCTATTACTGTTCAAGGCGTTAACCCTGCTCATTTGGCTATGGCTATAAAGAAGTTGACGCAAATGGGCTGCAATATTGAATGTGGCGAAGATGAAATTACAGTTTCACGCGATGGCCGCTTGAAAGCTGTTGATATTCAGACCTTGCCGCATCCTGGTTTCCCAACAGACTTGCAGGCGCAATTTATGGTTTTGTGTGCTGTGGCAGATGGCAATTCAATTATTACAGAAAATGTTTTTGAAAATCGATTCATGTTTGCTTCTGAACTTTCACGCATGGGTGCACAAATTCGCATTGATGGACACCATGCTTTGATTACTGGTGTTGATGAACTAGCTGGTGCGCCTGTTGTTTCTACAGACTTGCGCGGTGGAGCTGCAATTGTTGTTGCAGCTTTGGCAGCACAAGGACAAACTGTTGTTGGCGAAATTCATCACATTGACAGAGGATATGAGGATTATGCAGACAAGTTGCGTGCAATTGGTGCAGACGTTAGCCGCACAACACGTGCTTGTTTATAGGTAAAAATTTATGGCTTTTGGGAAACGCAATAGCGGTTTAGATATGAGTGGCCTTAGTGGCAGGGGTAAGTCACGCCCATATGCTCATTCGCAGAAAAATTCAGGATTAACTTTTGCGAAGTCTTCAAAATATACTCGTTCGACTGCTCCAAGAAAGCATGGAACTGCTATAAAAAAGACGCCGCTTGTTAATAAGCATATTTTGTTGATTATCGTTATTGCTGTTTTCGCTCTTTTGTTGGCTGGAATTGTTGGCGTTATTGTTTATAAGCAAACAGTCAAAGATTCGATTCGTCCTTCTTTGGATACTTCTTCTTTAAGTAGCGCTTTGGTTGCGCCATCTGATAGTGCAACTTCCTTCTGGATTGCTATGACGCAAACAGATGCAAAGTCTTCGCTTGGGAAAAGTGGCACGGCTAAAAAAATCGCTCTTTGTCATGTTGATACAGAAAATGAAGAGATTACATTTTTGTGGATTCCAACAAATACACGCATGTATCTTGAAGGAACAGGATATATGCGAATTTCTGATTTGTATGATTCACAGCACGAAAGTGGAGTTGTTCAAGCTTTAGCAAGTTTGGCAGATGTTGATATTGCCCATTATGTTGAATTTTCAGAAACTGGATTGAGTGAATATGCATCTGTGCAAGTTGGCATGAAGTTGCCAGATTCTTCTAAATCTGCTGATGATATTGCTTCAAGTTTGTTCACAAAGATTTTTGGTTCAAGTTCTGAAGAAATGCAAAATCAAGTTGAAACTTTTGATAAATATTTTGCCTCTGATATGTCGCAGGATACTTTGTTGACTATTTTTACGGAATTGCAGGGCATGGATGTTAGTGAAAATTATTCATCCGCAACAATGCCTTACACAGATGAAAATGAAAATTCAGTTGATTATGCAGTACCAGAAAGCTCTTCTTGGAAGACTATGGTTGAACGCGTTGCAAATGGCTTAGGGCCAATTGCCAGCAAGAAGGAAGTTTCAAGCAATAAAGATTTGCGAGCTTCTAATGAAGTGACTGTATGGAACGGTGCTGGCGTTACAGGTATTGCCGCAGATTGCGTTGAACAGGTTAAAAAGCTCGGCTGGAAAGTTGAAAGCAGCGGCAATGCTGCACAATTTGTTTATGAAGAAACTTTAGTTGTTTATAAGAAAGACAGCAACAAAGCAGCTGCTAAATTGCTTGTTTCAGATTTAGGGCAGGGCAGAACTGTGGCAAGTGCTTATAGATATTCATTTGATGGCGACTTGCTTGTTGTGGTTGGCAAAGATTATATGCCTTATTAATTTATGCTAATAAAGTTTTAGCCTTCATAGACTTCACCCAAATGCTCAAATGCTTTTTGTGTTGCAACTCTGCCTTTTGGAGTGCGAATAAGCAAGCCTTGTTGCAAAAGGTAAGGCTCATATACATCTTCAAGTGAACCTTCTTCTTCACCAAGAGCACTTGATAGAGTTGATAGACCAACAGGCTTGCCTTTGAATGTGCGAACAAGTAAGTTAAGGATTTTGATATCTGTTGTGTCTAGTCCCATTTTGTCAACTTCATAAAAAGTTAAAGCCTCTTGTGCAATTTTCTTTGTGATAATGCCATCTGCTTTTACTTGGGCATAGTCGCGCACGCGCTTTAACATTCTATTTGCAAGGCGCGGTGTTGCGCGTGAACGAGTTGCGATTTCTAATGCGCCGCTATCATCTATTGAAATTCCAAGAATGCTTGCTGACCTTATGATGATATCTTTTAATTCTTGCGGATTGTAATATTCCAAGCGATATGTTGCTCCAAAGCGGTCGCGCAAAGGACCTGTTAAAAGCCCTGTGCGAGTTGTTGCTGCTATTAAAGTGAAATGTGGAATATCAAGGCGTATGCTGCGCGCTGCAGGACCTTGTCCAATTATTATGTCTAGTGCATAATCTTCCATTGCTGGATATAAAATTTCTTCAATGCTTCTATTCATGCGATGAATTTCATCAATGAATAAAACATCGCCTTCTTCCAAATTTGTGAGTATTGCAGCTAAGTCGCCGGAACGCTCAATTGTAGGTCCTGATGTTGTTTTGATATTCACGCCCATTTCATTAGCAATAACATTTGCTAATGTTGTTTTTCCAAGACCAGCTGGACCGCTGAATAGCAAATGATCAAGAACTTCTCCACGCTTTTTTGCTGCTTGAATAAGAATTCGCATATTTTCTTTTATGCGAGTTTGCCCGATATAGTCGTCCAAATATTGTGGGCGCAAATTGTGTTCTGTTTTTTCTGCTTCAGTTTCTTTTGGACTAACAAGTCGCGCATTCGATGTAAATTCATCTATATTTTCATTTTCCCACATTATTTTTTACCGCCTAAATTTTTTAGTGCGAAGCGCACTAGCTGTGAGCTGTTCATTTCCGTTGTGTTTATATCTTGCATTGCTTTTGAAACTTCTGCAGATGAAAAGCCCATTGATTCAAGAGCGAGTATCGCATCATTTATTTCTTGTGAATTGTTTGTGCTTGTTGTAATTGTATCTTGCTGTGTTTGTAGTACTCCTTGAAGTTCCAAAATAATGCGCTGAGCACTCTTTTTGCCAATTCCTGGAATTTTTGAAAGCGCAGATAAATCTGCTTGTGTTATTGCATGCAAAAGTTCATCTGCTGAATAAGAGGAAAGTGCAGCTAATGCTGTTTTTGGCCCTATGCTGCTCACATTGGTTAGCTTTGTGAATAGTTCGCGTTCTTTTAAGCTGCTGAAGCCATAAAGAGAAATTCCATCATCTTTAACATGCATATGCACCCAAACTTGCACATTCTGATTTGTTTGCGGCAAGTCTGCAATGGACTTTGTTGACATTGCAAGTTCATAGCCAATGCCTTGAACTTCAACTATTACAGAGTCTGCTCCTTTTGCAGCGACTATTCCTTTTAAATATGAAATCATGCTTCCTCTTTCATTATTTTGTTTTGCTCATATATTTGTTTGCTATGCGCTTCTTGCAAAATTGCAGGCTTCATTCTTGCATGACAAATTGCGGCTGCTAAAGCGTCTGCTGCATGGTCAGGTTTTGGAATGTCGCTGAAGTTTAAAACAGCTTTCACCATATATTGAACTTGATATTTGTCTGCTGCGCCCGTTCCAACAAGTGCTTGTTTAATTTGTATAGGAGTATATTCTGCATAATCCAAATTCATTTGCCCGCATGCACAAAGAGCTGCGCCGCGAGCTTGAGCTGTTAGCATTGCAGATTTTGTATTTGCGCAAAAAAAGATTGATTCAACGCTTACTTCTTGCGGGTTATATTTTTGAACGATATTTTTTAATTCGTCTGAAATTATGCATAAGCGAAGTGGAAGTTCTTGTGATTTATACGTTTGAATGCAACCATATGCAAGAGGGATTAGCTTTTGCTTAGATGCAGCAATGACGCCCCAGCCTGTATTGGCTAGTCCTGGGTCTATTCCTAATATGATTCTTGCGTCCACGTTTGCCTTTCAAAAATAAACGAAACAAATGTTCTATTACACTTTATAGCAAACTTGGGGAAGTTTCAAGGGGGCATTCGGGTGCT
>CAVDAL010000107.1:0-5455 GCA_963606965.1 Acutalibacteraceae bacterium | reverse complement strand
CTGCTTTTTGCTAAAATCTTCCCAAATGGGAATATTCGCGCACTATAAAGCTGAAACTATTTCTTCTGCACGCAAGCCATGCGCAAGTAAATTTATTTCACGCGCGCCATCTTCGCAAACGCTAAAATGCAACTCAAGATAATCATCTGGAAGTTCCTGCGGGAATTTATCGCCCCACTCAACAATATATACAGCACCAGATTCAATTAGCTCATACCATGCAATATCTTCAAGCTCGCTTGGATCATCCAAACGATATAAATCAAAGTGCAAAAGCTGCAGATTGCTTCCATTATATTCAACCATTATAGGGAAAGTTGGGCTTGTGATTTCTTCTGCAATACCAAGTGCACTTGCAATACCTTTTGTAAAATGCGTTTTACCCGCGCCAAGGTCGCCAGTCAAAACAAGCATATCATCAGCTTCAAGTAAAGCAGCAATGCGTTTGCCAATATTTATTGTTTCTTCAACACTATTCGAATGCAAAATCACAATAGCCTCCTATTGATATACGACTAATCTTGCAATAATTTATGTGAAAGTCCATTGTCTAATATGTCTTTTAACAATGCAAAATCTGTGCGCAGTGATTCAATCTTTTTCCTGTCATAAATTGCTGCTGCAGGATGAAACATTGGCAAAACACAAAAACCGTCAACTTCACATACTTTGCCATGCAAAGCAGTAATTCCTTCTTTAGTTTGCAAAATAAATCTTGTTGGAAAGTTACCAAGAGTAACAATAACTGCTGGTTTTATCAAATCAATTTGTTTTTGCAGCCATGGCGTGCACAGCTCAACTTCTTCAGATTTTGGATTGCGATTTTTTGGTGGCCTGCACTTTAAAATATTTGCAATATAAATATCTTCGCGTTCAAGACCAATGCCACACAAAAGCTCATTTAATAATTTGCCTGCTGCGCCAACAAAAGGCTCGCCGCGCAAATCTTCATTCTTGCCCGGAGCTTCGCCAATAAACATAACTTGCGCGCTATCATTACCGGAACCAAAAACAATATTTGTTCGCGAACTTGCAAGTTCACATTTATTGCACGCAGCACACTCAGTAGCTAAATTTTCTAGCTTTTCGCCAAACATCTTATTAGACATAAATCTTCGGAAGCCTTATTCCAAAAAGGCATGTAACTTCATAATTAATTGTGCCTAGCATCTCTGCCATTGTATCAACGCCAATTTCAAGATCGTCTTGCTTGCCAATAATCACAACTTCATCACCAGGCTCAACTTTACGTGACTTGCCACGCAAAGTGTGCCCAACTGGAACTTCAATCATCATCTGATCCATGCAAATATTTCCAACCTGAAGGCACACGCATCCATTGCATAGAACTTTAAACCTGCCAGAAAGAATGCGGCGCAAACCATCTGCATAACCAATTGGAACAGTTGCAATTTGAACCTTCTTTGCAACTCGGTAATTCATTCCATAAGAAACACCTTCGCCCAAGGCAGGCTCTTTCACAAAAGAAACTTGTGCTTTAACAGACATGGCTGGCCACAAGTCTATGCTGCCGCGCATAACAGCACTTGGAAACATTCCATACATTGTTACACCAAGACGCACCATATCGAAGTGAGCTTCTGGATATCTAAAAATTGATGCCGAATTTGCAGCATGAACAATGCCAGGCTTTATTCCTGCCTGCTTCAAGCTGTCAAGCATTTCATTAAAGCGCTTTAGTTGGATGCGAAAATCCCAATCGCTGCTTTCATCCGCTGTAGCAAAATGCGTGAATGTCCCTTCATATTTCAAAGCTCTGTGGAATGCAATGCTTTGGATAAATTCAACGACCTCATCATATTTCACGCCAATTCTGTTCATGCCAGTATCTACTGCCAAATGAAACGGCGCAGGCTTATTCATTTTGTCTGCTGTTTCTGCATATGCGAGTGCAAAATCTGTAGTGCAAACAGCAGGCGTCAAGCGGTGCATAATGATATATGGAATTGCGCGTTGCGGCGGCTGCGACAAAATCAAAATGTTAGCCTTTATTCCAGCCTGTCGCAGTTCAATGCCTTCTTCAACAGTTGCTACTGCTAAATAATCAGCGCCTTCTTCAATAGCAAGCTTTGCACACGGAATCGCTCCGTGTCCATATGCATCAGCCTTAACAACAGCACAAAACTGCTTTCTTGGGCCTATTGCCTTTTTTGCCAAGCGAATATTGTGGCGAATTGCTTCTGTATCAATTTCAACCCAAGCACCACGCAAAACATTGCCGCGAGTGAAATATTGCGGCATTGCACCACCCTGCGGCAATGCATCATCAAATTCATCGCCGAAGCTCAATTGTTCATCATCTGGATTTTCAAAAGGGAATCGCTCAGACTTGCCTTCATCATCAGGAAAAACCATATCTGAACCAAAATAATTTACCTCTTCGCGTGGCATGTTAAAACCTCTCTATTTCTTTAAATGCAGCACCTATGTGCGACACTATGTCTTCTGGAATAACAGCAATATCTGTAATTTCATCTGCTGCAATTTTAGCAGCAAGAGCATGTGTATATACAGCAAGTGAAGTTGCGTCTATTGCATTCATTCCCTGCGCAAGCATAGCACCAATCATTCCAGACAAGACATCACCGCTGCCAGCTTTTGCAAGTTCTGGCCCGCCATCTGAACACATGATACAAGTTCCAGCATCACCTGCAATAAATGTTTGGTGACCTTTTAGCGCAATGCACACATGCAATTGTTGAGCTAATAAAATAGCATCCTTTGCTTGGTCTTCAACTTTTCTGCCAAGCAGCCTTGCAGCTTCGCCGCCATGCGGAGTAATAACAGTCACGTTACCTCGCTCGCTGCGCGCCGCCAATATATCAGGATTTTTTGCAAGAATTGACAAAGCGTCCGCATCCAAAACAATTGGTCGTTCTTCGCTGGCAAGCAATTCATGCAAAAATTGCACAACTTGGCTGTTAGTACCAATTCCAGGGCCTATCACCAAAGCTTGCGCGCGTTTGCAGGCTTTAAAAACATCCGGCAGTGAATCTTCGCAGAAACATCCATCAACTTCTGCAGTTTCAACAACAGGAATTGATGCCAAGTGCGCATGTGCAGTCTGCGCAGCGCTTTTTGGAGTAACCAAAACTGTATAACCAGACCCGCATCTGGCAGCAGCACTTGCTAAAACAGCAGCACCAGGAAATTTCGCACTGCCGGCAATAATAGCTACACTGCCGCGAGTAAACTTATTTGCGTCCTTTTTTGGATGTGGAAGCAAGCTGGCATAGTCACTTTTCGAACGCTGCACAACTTGCATAATTTATTCCTGCTCTTGTTCTTCGCGTAACTCTTCCACATTATCTTGCGGCTGTTCTTCTGGCCGCCAATCCTGTTCGCCTGCATCGTCTTCAGACTTATCGTCAGCTTCATCAACAGAAACATCCAAGTCATCAAGCATACTTCGAAGCTCTTTAAACGCAGCCGCAATTTCTTCCTTGGGGGAAAGCTTATCCTCTTTTGGAGCAACAAGCGAATCTTGCGTCACAGCAACAGCATTTGCAACTGCTGTTTCATGCGTGCGCGAAAGCGATAAATGAACTTCCAAGACGCCTTGTTCTTTAGCAATTTCTTCAGCGCGACCATGCAAAACAGGAATTGGCTTGCCTTTAGCATCGTTGGTGACTTCAACTTCATCCAAGCTAATGCCCTGTGCAATGCCCGTACCCAAAGCTTTTAACACAGCCTCTTTTGCTGCAAAGCGCATTGCATAATGAACAGCAGGCTTGTGCTTTTTTTCGCAATAATCACGTTCGCCTTCTGTATAAACTTTCATTTTGAAAGAAGGCGTGCGCTCTAAAATTTGTTCCATCCTTGCAATCTCGACAATATCAACGCCAAGACCAGCCATGCGAGTATCTGCCATTTATTCCACCGTCACAGACTTTGCCAAATTCCTTGGCTTGTCAACATCGCAGCCACGTGCAACAGCTACAAACCTGGCAAGCAATTGCAGCGGCACACTTGCTGTAATAGCGCTGAAGCATTCACGAACAGGCGGAACATATAAAACATAATCCGCAAAGTCGGCGATTTCTTTGTCGCCTTCTGTTGCAACAGCAATCACATGAGCGCCTCTAGCCAAAACTTCTTGAATATTGCTTATCGTCTGTGCGCGAGTTGTTGAATCTGTAACAACAGCAACAACTGGGACAGTTTCATCTAGCAGCGCAATTGGGCCATGTTTGAGCTCACCAGCTGCATAAGCTTCTGCATGAAGATAAGAAATTTCCTTCAGCTTCAAAGCACCTTCATAACATGTTGTTGCAGCAATGCCGCGGCCAACATACATTGCAGAATGTGCCTTCAAAAGAAGCTTTGATGCCTTTTCAATTTCACTAGTATCAAGCAATATGTGTTCAATATCTGCAGAAGTATTAAGCAGCTCGTTATAGAGCTGTTCAATTTCTTCACTTTGTAAAAGCCCACGTTCCTGAGCCAAAAACATTGCGATGAGCGTAACGCAAGCAATTTGCGCCAAGAAAGATTTTGTTGCTGCAACAGAAATTTCCATATTTGCTTTCACATAAATTGTGCCATCAGATTCGCGCGTAATGCGTGAGCCCATGCAATTTGTAATTGCAATAACTTTTGCACCAGCAGCACGAGCAATGCGAATAGCTGCCAATGTGTCTGCTGTTTCACCCGATTGCGAAAGAGCGATGACCAAAGTTTTTGGAGTGACAATCGGATTCCTGTATCTAAATTCACTTGCAACTTCAACAATCGTTGGAATGCGAGCCCAAGCTTCAATCAAGTCGCGCGCAACAAGGCCAGCATGATAGCTTGTGCCGCATGCAATGATATAAACATTGGTAATATCTTTTATGTCTTGTTCACTAAGCTGCAAATCTTCAAAAGTAATTTTGCCATCAACAAGATGACCTGCGACAGTATCACGAACAACACGCGGCTGCTCATGAATTTCTTTCAGCATAAAATCTGGATATCCGGCGCGTTCTGCAGCTTGCGCATCCCAATCAATGTGCGTTATTTGCGGCTTAATTTCTTCACCATTTTTATTATAAATTGCTATGCCGTCATTTCGCAAAACAGCAAATTCTTCATCGTCCAAAAATGTGACATCGCGCGTAACATCCATGATAACAACCATGTCGCTTGCTACCAAAGATTCAGCGCCAGCATGCCCTAAAACAATTGGGCTATCTTTACGCGTAACAACAAGTTCATCCGGCTTATCAGCGCAAATTGCAGCAATGCCATATGCGCCTTCCAAAACAGCAACAGTTTTTTGCATTGCTTCAAGCAAGGAATCTTCATAATAACGCTCAAGCAAATGAGCTATTACTTCCGTGTCTGTTTCGCTTGAAAAATGATGCCCTTGTTCAATCAATTCTGCGCGCAAAGCTGCAAAATTTTCAATAATCCCATTGTGGACAATTGCAATTTTTCCAGAACAATCTGTATG
>CAVDAL010000106.1:0-42076 GCA_963606965.1 Acutalibacteraceae bacterium | reverse complement strand
CCGTCTACATTATTGCGACCATGCTTTTGGGACAGGACTTCCTGCTGGGTACCGTTGGAGATCTGACGAAGTATCTTTATACCGCAATGCTCTATACCTGCAAAGCGGATCTGGTGCAGGGCGGACAGCCGTACCTCTGCCTGATTTTCGCTCTGCTGTTCTATGTTGCTCTGCCAACGATCATTTCCGTTGTCGGCTTTCGCAAAAAAGAACTTGAATTTTAATGGAGGAATTTTATCATGAAAAAGAAAATCATCATTCTCGCAGTTGTCCTGCTTGTGGTTGCAGGCGCGTTCTGGGCAAAAGGGTATTATAACGACCGCTATGTGGTTTCGGACTGCTATTATACACAGATTCCCGAGGATGAAGTGAACGAGGATTCCTGGCTGGTGGACAAGGACGGCGTAAAACAGGAAAAAGGCAAGTCCTATGAGCTGATGGGCTACAATGAGCAGGGTGATCAGCATGAGGTATATTTCACCAAATCCGGCAGTGCAGAGGACTATTACGCGCCAGGAACCTATATCAAGATCAGCATGAGTAAGACCATCACACTTGACGTGGAGGTCGTGGAAGAATCGTCTGTTCCGCAGACTGCTTTGGAGAAAATTCACGAACTGGGAACCAAGGCAGACTGACGAGGACATGTACAAATCAAGCAATTTCATTTATAATTTTCGTGAGGTGATTGAACTATGGATACAACGAGAGTATTGACCATTCTGGTTTCCGTTCTTTATGTTTTGTTCTGGATAGCGGTGTTTGCCGGCATCGTTTACCTGTTTATACTGATCGTAAAGGCACTCAAAAAATATATCAATTCAAAGGAAGTGCGGGAGGAAAAGAAAGCCGTTGCCAAATCCTTGGGCGAGGCTTTGAAGGATAACCGCATCCGCTGCCAAATGACGCAGGAGTTTGTGGCAGAAACGCTAGGTGTCAGCCGCCAGTCCGTTTCCAAATGGGAGAACGGATCCAGCGACCCCAATACATCTAATCTGATTGCGCTGGCTAAACTCTATAAAATCTCCCCTGAGGAACTATTGCAATGCGCGACAGGAATGTCAAAAGACGGAAATGATACTGAATGATTCCTTTTAGTTGGTAAGACATGGTCTCTGTCGATGACGGCCTTGCGGACATAGTTGGAGAAATAATAAGAAGTCTTTGAAATCAGCCACTTATAAGGGGCTCGCAGAAATGCGAGCCCCGGCTTGTAGAAAGTGGCGAAGGTTGAATGACCTGTGTCAGTATGGCAATTTAAATGTTATAAGCACGAAATTGTGTTTAATTACAACACAAAACCAATATTTCGTTGTCATAAGCGAAATGAAGGAAGGGGCACAGTCTCTTTCTTTAAGAAATCAATTATAATTTGAAAGTTTCATTGTAAATTTAGCACTATATTAGGAAGAAGCATCTTATGGTAAAAATATTGAAGCTCTATGATTACACGAAGTGCACTCTGCCAGAAAAGCTGTTTGAAATCAAAATTCCACAAATGAAGATTGACGAAGAAATTAAGAAAGCAGCAGAGCATTTTCTTACGATTGAAGAGCAAATGGGGACAATCCAAAATGGCGATATTGTTGCAATCAAAATTGCGAGCACGGATTCTTTCCTTGCAAGTGAATGTGAGAGGCTTTCAGTGGGCAAAGGATTCTTTGACAAAGACATTGAGGCGGCTTTGATTGGGAAGAAAAAGAGCGATACATTTTCGCTAACTGTAAATGATGCTTCAGCCGAGATTACTGTTCTGTGGGCAAAGCGTCGTGTTGTTCCGAAATTTACAGATGCAATGGCTGCAGAAATGGGAATTGAGGATATCGTTACGGTTCAGGAATATACTGATTATGTAACGCAGGAACTTGTGGAAGAGGACAAAGAAAAGAAGCAGAATGCCATTTGGAATATGGTCAGCAAAAAGATCCTTGAAGAAAGCGAATTTGAAGTCGATGAAAAAGAAGTCGATGCACAATATAAAAAAGATATTGACTATTTGCAAAATGAATTTGAGGACGACTTTGAGGAATTCATGCAGGTTAAATACCACGGGAAGACGCTTGAAGAGAGCAAGCAGAATTTCAAAAAGGAAATTGTCAAAACATTTGAACTATGTGCGATTGCTACACCAATGGCAAAAGAGGATGGCATGGAGTGGACCGAAGAGGAATACAATGCTGTAATCGACGAGATGGTGAGCGAGGAATATTCCAAAGAAGAGCTGGAACAAAGCATGTCCTATGAGGACTATGTAAAGCAGCAGAAAGAAGCCTATTTGCAAGCTAAGGTTTTGGAATATTTCGAAAGCCGTTTTACTGTAGCTATAATCTGAGCGAGGGAAAATCTTAATGAAAAGAAAAAAGCAAAAAGTGCGTCAGAACTGGAAACCGTTCTGGGCTTTGATACGAAAAACAAAGCTACCTTATGGAAGAATTCTTCTGTGCGTGGCAGCCTCGCTTTTGGTAGCACAGCTTAATCTGATGTTCCCATCTTATACCGAACAGATTACGGCAGGAGATTTCAGCACGGGAATTATTATTGCAACAATTGCAGTGCTCATTGCAGGTGCGTTTGCTGATTCAATTTACCAGTCGCTGTGCATGATTGTGAAAGGTTTGATTTCTAAGCGCTTTCGCTGTGCTGTCTGGAAAAAAGTTGTTCACTTGCCTGTTAAATATTATAGCGAAGACGGTACCGGTGAAATTATCAGCCGTGTCACAGAAGATACCACCAAGCTCGGCGATTTTCTTACTGACGATGTAGCTGGGCTTGTTTCGAATATATACACGCTCGTTGGCACGACGATTATTCTGTTCTCTTATGATTGGCATTTGGTGCTTGCAGAAGCAGTTATTATTCCGCTGATTATTATAATTGGTATCATCAAAGGCCGTGTGGACTTCAAATGGAATAACATTCTGCAACTCCGTATTGCAGAGCTTACGGGCGGCATTTCAGAGCTTCTTACTAATATCCCGCTAATCAAAACCTTTGTGCAAGAGAAAAAAGCAACTAAGCGTAGCGAAAAATTGACTGGGGAGCTTTACAAAACCAATATGAGGATGACATGGATTTCCAATGGGTTTTCTTCCGTGTCTACGCTTCTTCAAGTTGCAGAATCTTTGATTGTGATTTTCTTCGGTATTTATCTCATTAGGCATGACATCATTACTGTGAGTGTTTGGGTGGCATTTTATCTCTATTCTACGAACCTTTCCGGTGGTGTGGATACTTTGATGACTATTTGGGATGATCTTAAAGTGGCACAAGGAGCCATGCGTCGTATTTCAGGCTTGGTCTGCGAAGAAGATGATCCTTATGATGAAGGGGAAGTGCTTGAAAACTGCAGCGAGGATATTCACTTCTGTGATGTAAGCTTTAAGTATGAGGATGCTATGGTGTTTGAGCATTTGAACTTTACAATACCTCGCGGGAAAGTCACAGCTATTGTTGGCATGAGCGGCGCAGGAAAGAGTACTGTAATGAACCTGCTAGAGCGATTCTATACGCCGACAGATGGTGCAATTACTTATGGCGATAGGAATATTTCTGATTACACACTTCGCTCCTGGCGCAAGGCTGTGGGCTATGTTGCGCAAGATGCATCTCTTATGAACGGTACAGTACGTGAAAATCTTATGTATGCACTGGATGTTCCGCTTTCCGATGCTGAACTTATAGAAAAACTTAACGAAGTTGGAATGGGCGAGCTTGCAGGTGAACTGGAAAACGGGCTTGATACTGAAGTTAGAGAAGGCGGCTCTAATCTTTCAGGTGGACAGCGTCAACGCATTTGCATTGCCCGCATGCTTCTTAATCCGCCGGAAATTATTCTGCTAGATGAAGTTACGTCTAGTCTGGATGCCTGCGCAGAGGACAATGCTGACAGAGCAATGCATACGCTCTTGAAGGAACATACGGTTGTTATGGTTACGCATAAAATTCAAACAGTGCAAAATGCAGACCAGATTATTCTTTTGCAGGATGGTCACAGCGCAGAGAGCGGAACGTATTCAGAATTGATGGAAAAGGATGGCTTGTTCCGTGCCATGTGGGAAAAACAGACAAAGGCAGGAGGCATGGCATAATGAAAAAAGAAAAGCGATCAAGTATAAAAAGCTTCATGCATCTGCTGAAATTAGCAAAGCTGCCTTGGGGGAAGTGCGTACTCTTTATTCTTGCTTCAATGGCTGTTTCCACGCTATCTGTTTATCTGCCTGAAGTAGCAGGCGAAATCATGGATGGAAATATTTTTGATTCGGCTCTGATTTGGAAATACACTTGGGTTACGATTGTTTCAGGTTTTGCAAGCATTGCCATTGCCATATTCCAGGGATGGATTATGAATTTGTGCGACAGAAATTTGCGACAGGCTGTGAGCAAAAAATTGATTCATATTCCAATGAAATACTTTCTTGAATTGAGCCCGTCATCGCTTATTTCTCGTGTAACGATGGATACTTCCATGGTGAGTTATTTGGTGTTCTATTTCATCAGCATGTTCACCATGATTTATACATTGGTTCTTGCATTGGTTGAGGTATTTGCCATTTCTTCCAAAATGACGATATCCCTGTTATTAGTGATTCCGTGGTCGATTGCAGTATGTGTGATTTCTGGTCGACTTGTAAGCCGTGCCAACGACAAACGACAGACGGCTTATGCAAGACTGACGAACTATGTGGCAAACAGGCTGCTCAACATCCGCCTGATCAAAAGCTGCGACATGGAAGAAAAAGAGATCACAACCAACGATGCAAAGACGGACGAGCTATACAAAGCCGATAAAAAGCTCGGTCTTGTACAGCTGATTGTGCAACCGTTAACTTATTCAGTTTCCGCGCTTTGCAAGGCACTGATGCTGGTTTATGGTGGCGTGCTTGTGGCAAGAGGCGAGATTGGCACAGGTGATTTAGTTACACTTGTTATGTATTTGGAAGTTGTTCCGGTATATATCATTCAGCCAATTTTATGTTATGAAACTATCAAGGAAGTTGAAGGTATGACTGCAGAAGCAAGCCGGATTACTAAACTTGCTGATGAGCCAATGCAGTCGAAGACATCTCTTGAGTCTGCTGATAACGACATTCACTTCAAAAATATATCATTTGCTTATAAAGAAAATACAATTCTTGACAACGTAAGCTTTACCATACCGCAAGGCAAGGTAACGGCGATTGTTGGTGTGAGTGGTGTGGGAAAAACCACCATACTCAATATGCTTGAACGATTCTATACGCCAACGCAGGGAGAGATTTTCTTCGGAGACACGCCAATTAATGATATCCATCTGGATGAATGGCGCGGCGCCTTTGGCTATATTCAGCAGGATAGCCCGCTACTTTCCTGCAGCATTCGGGAAAATATTTGCTTTGGCCTTGATCGTCCGGTTTCAGAGGAAGAATTGATTCATGCAGCAAAGCAGGCCAATGCCTACGATTTCATCATGGAACTTCCTGATGGATTTGATACTAATGTTGGTGAAGTCGGAAGCAAGCTTTCTGGCGGACAAAGGCAACGTATTGCTATTGCACGTACGCTAATTAAAAACCCTGACTATTTGCTGTTAGACGAGGCTACAAGTAACCTTGATGCGAAAAATACGGCGGAAGTGCAGGCAGCACTCCATGATGTTATTGAAGGACGCACAGCAGTAATTGTGTCGCACAATATGAAAGAAATTCGCAACGCTGACCATATTGTAGTTATCAGTCAGGGGAAAGTATCCTCTGCGGGTACTCATGACGAATTGTATGGAAACGATAGCGTATATACAACATTCTGTGATTTGCAGGAAGAAAAAGAATCACAGTCGGATTAATTCGGAAAGGAATTATTATGGACAAGCATTTTGTATTTAAGACCGCAAAAGAAGTTTGCGCGGATGAAATCAGCTTTGATTATGTTGATGGCTATATCTTCAATGTTGAGATTGTGGGTGGATGCGATGGCAATTCCCATGCTGTTATGAGTCTTGCTGAAGGAATGAAGGCAGAAGATGTAATACGCCGCACTCGCAATATTACATGCCATGGAGGCAATTCATGCCCGATGGAGCTTTCCAAAGCTATTTGCCAGTGCATTGAAGAAGCACAAAAGCAGATTGAAGCCGAAGCATAACGAAATAGCAAATGGGAGGCATTTTATTTGCCTCCGTCACAGCTTTTTATACGAAGGAACAAGGATGAACGAAATTATTTGTGGATTCAGGAAAACGCGGGAAACGCCTTTGCGTGAGTTGGACGGCGTGCTCATCGAGTACACACATGAAAAAACTGGCTTAAAACTTGCTTGGCTTAAGCGCGATGAGGAAAATAAAACATTTGGCATAGCATTTGAAACACTTCCTGAAAATAGCACAGGTGTATTTCACATTCTGGAGCATTCCACCCTCTGTGGCTCGCAGAAGTATCCAGCAAAGGAGCCATTTGTTGAACTGCTGAAAAGCTCCATGAATACTTTTCTGAATGCTATGACATATTCAGACAAGACGGTTTATCCAGTTTCAAGCAAGAATGACAAGGATTTCATGAATCTTGTTTCAGTTTATCTAGATGCTGTATTTGCGCCTTCTATTTATCAGAAGCCGGAAATTTTCCGTCAAGAAGGCTGGCATTATGAGCCTCAAGATGATGGCTCAGTCTGCTATAACGGTGTTGTTTTCAACGAGATGAAAGGTGTCTATTCCGACCCAGATGAACTGGCAGAAACTGCTATTTTGCAGGCGCTTTTTCCAGATACGCCATATCACTTTTCCTCTGGCGGCGACCCGGCTAAAATCCCGGATTTGACTTATGAACAATTCTTGGATACTCACAGGCGCTTCTATTCACCGTCTAATGCTTATGTATTTTTAGATGGCAATGTGGATTTGGGTGCCGTTTTGGCACTTTTGGATGGTGAATATTTAAGCCACATGGAAAAGGGCGAGCGCATGGCTCCGCCACAAGTGCAGCCTCCGGTAAAAGTACCGCTTTTGCGTGCGGAATACGAGGTAAGTTCAGAAGAAGAGGAAGATGGCGCGGCGCGCTTGATTTTTGCAAGCGTTATTGGTGACTATTCAGCGCGTGAAAAAATTATTGCTATAGAGATTCTTACTGATGTTCTTTGCGGTAGCAACCATGCTCCGCTTTGCAAAGCGATTCTGGAAGATGGACTTGCAGAAGATGTCTTGATGTTTGTGCAAGGTGAAATACTGCAGCCATATGTAAAGCTAGAACTCCGCAACATGCGCCCTGAAAATACCGAGCAGGCGCAGGCTGTGGTTCGCCGTGTGCTGACTGAAATAGCAGAAAATGGAATTAATAAAGAAACTCTGGATGCTTCCATTGCAAACTTGAAGTTCAAAATGCAAGAGCGTGACTTTGGTGGCGATGTTCAGGGTGTAAGCTTGTTTTTGCAAGTGATGGAAAGCTGGCTTTATGGCGGTAATCCAGAAGCTAATCTTGAAGTGGAAGCCCTTTTTGCATCGCTAGAAGAAAAGAAAAATCAAGGTTATTTTGAACAGCTGATCAAGGAAGTGCTGCTTCAAAATGAACATAGCTGCAAAGTTCAACTTTTGCCTTCGCACACGCTCGGCGTCAGACGTGCCGAAGCGGAAATGCAGCGCATTGGCACTGAGCTTGAGAATATGAGTGAAGCGCAAGTCAAGGCGCTTTATGATGAACAGAATGCTTTGATTGAGTGGCAAATGAGTGAAGATTCGCCAGAAGTATTGGCTTCTATGCCGGCGCTTACCATCGCAGATGTGGACGCAAAGCCTGAATATATCCAAACAGAAATTTCAAATATAGAAGATATATGCGTTCTTCGTCACCCGATTAGCCACAATGGTGTCTGCTATGTGAGCATGTATTTTGATATCAATGGTCTTGACGAAGAAGAATATTCCCAAGCAGCATTGCTATGTGATGTGCTTGGTAAACTCGAGACTTCGCAATATTCTGCAGAGCAAATTGCAAATGCAGCGCGCAAAACATTTGGCTCTTTGGATTTTTCAATTGCAGCTTTTGCAGGGGAAAATGAAATAGACACTTGCAAAGCAAAGCTCTGTGTAACTTATAGCACGCTTTCTGAAAATGCACAGAAGGCGCAAGACCTTGCAGTGCATATTTTGCGTGATACACATTTTGATAATGCTTCAGCAATTCTTGATATTGTTCGCCAGAGAAGGCTGGAACTCTATCAGGATATTATGATGTCAGGTTCTGCTGCGGCGCTCCGTCGGCTTATGGCGGCAAGCACGGTTTCTGGTGTTGTTAGCGAATGCAGTGCTGGTATCCAATACTATCAATATTTAAAAACGCTTGATTCATTGAAGAATTTCGGTTTTCTTAAAGCAATGGCAGACAAAATATTCTGCCGCAGCGGCTTGACTGTAAGCTTTACTGGAGACATTCCGCAAACGCAGCTTGCGGCTTTTGAATGCTTGCCTGCAGGTGAAGATAGTGAAAAGCAGATATGCATTAAGCCTTGGGGCACTGCTAGCGAAGGGTTTGCAATCCCATCTGATGTTGCATTTGCAGCAAGGGGCGGCAATGTTCTTTCTTGTGGCGGCCGTTTTTCTGGCTTGATGGCGCTTGCTTCCCATGTGATTAGTCTTAATTATCTTTGGAATGCTATCCGAGTTCAGGGCGGAGCCTATGGTGCAGGGCTTGTTGTGCGCGAGACAGGATTTTGTGGCGGATATTCTTATCGTGACCCATCAGCAGCGCAGTCTCTTGAAACTTTTGGCAGAGTGGGGGAGTATCTCAAAAATACTATGAAGCCAAGTACAGATTTGACCGGAGCTATAATCGGCACTATTGCAGATGGTTCTCCGTTGCTTACTATACGGCTGAAAGGGCAGCAGGCAGATGCGAGATATTTCAGTGGTCTTACGTATAAGACACTCTGTGCACGGCGCAAAGCACTTTTGAACGCAGTACCAGAAGACCTGACTCAAATTGCAGAGCTTTTTGATACAACGCTTCAAGAGCGGAGCAGTATCTGTGTTATAGGTGCAAAGGAACAACTGGATTCTTGCGGCCTTGAAAAAATTATTTCCCTATAAAGGAAAGACTATGAAACAAAAAGGTTGCTAGAATAAAACTATCATTGCTCACAAATATTGGCTTTTTGTGATGAAGTTAAACTGAACTTTGCTATAAAAAATGCCCTGCTGCATAAAAGCAGGGCATTTGCATTTAATGGTGGTTAAGTTATGTTTTGCCGTTTATAAATTATCTCTTTATATTTGCAAAAACAATATTAAAATAAAAGCATAAATCAAAACAAATATATAGAGAGAAAACATGAAAATTAAGGGACTTTTGAATTTAATAAAAGTCCCAAAAGAAGCATGTTCTGTTAAACGTTGGCTTCTTTTGGGATTTAGTTTGCTGATTATGTCATTTGGAATTGCATTTTCAATTAAAGCAGACCTTGGCACGTCGCCTGTGTCTAGCGTTCCATATGTTGTGAGCTTGTTTACCCCGCTTACTGTTGGCACTGCAACAATTGCTATGCATTGCTTCTTTGTGCTGCTTCAAGTTTTGATTTTGCGTAAAAAATATCAGCCTTTCCAGCTTTTGCAACTTGGTGTTGCTTTTGCATTTGGATATTTGACAGACTTTGCGCTGTTTGTGACAGAACATATTGCTTACACAAATTATGTTGAACAGATTTTGCTTTGCGTTGCCGGCATCTTTTGCATTGGTATTGGTGTCTGGATGCAAGTGCGTGCAAAAGTGATCACTCTTGCTGGGGAAGGCGTAATGCTTGCAATTTGCCAAGTAAAGGGCTTTAAGTTCAGCAATGTGAAAATTGCTTTTGATATTTCTTTGGTTTTGTCAGCTTGTATTCTTGGACTTTTGTTTGCTGGAGGCATTCAAGGTGTGCGTGAAGGAACAGTTGCTGCTGCTGTTTGTGTTGGCTTAGTGACGAAGGCAACAGCAAAAATTGCTTCTCTGATTCAAAATTATGCAGACAGCTTGAGCGCAAAAGACCAGCTTTAATTTTGCGACATTAATCTTTTAAAACTTCACATTCATATTTAAATGCGTGCGCAAAATTTATGTACACAGATAAATTTCCATCGCTTCAGTACATTGATTTATATGTTCGCATAAATTGTCGATGCAATGTGGAATTTTTGCCAATTAAATGATAAAGCCGCTGTAAAAGCGGCTTTATCATTCTTCTTCGCTTATGTGCTTCAAAAAGAAGGCACAATTACAAAAGCTTACTATTATTCTTTGCGGCGCTTGCGTGCTGTAACAATAAGGCTTGCACCAGCCACAGCAACACATGCAAGAGCTAAAAGCATAAAGTTTGAATCATCACCCGTCCTTGGCGTTTCACTATTTTTTACAACTGGCTTTTCAATTGTTAGTTTGCCATCAATAACTTTAAACTTCACATTCGTGAAGTTTGTATTCGTATTTTGGAATTGATCCGCGCTAAGACCCATGTTATATGTGCCGACCTTTTTTGCAGACGCAGTCGCGCTCCCTGTCATAGCATAATCATTCGCAGTATAAAGGCCGTTTGAATATGTTGCTGTATATCCATTAACTTGCTTTGCGTCGCCATCATATGTATATTTGCCATTATTGCCTTTGATTGTAACAACAACCCCATCAACAGGCTCAATAGTGAGTGAGCCGCTAACAATCTCTTCATATACAGGATAGAAATTATCATTCGTACAATAGAAGAAGTCTGCCATTAATGGCATTTCATATGTTCCAACATCTGTGCCTTTTGCAATAAATTCGCCTTCTGCTTGAATATTAGATGTGTCGAATTTTGGTGTATTATCTTCTGCCCACTTGGTATAGCCAGAGCCTGCTTCAACTTTTTCAACTTCTGCTTTTGTTACAGTCCAACCTTCAACATTCTGTTCTTTGCCATTATATGTTTTCGTGGCTTTATTTCCTTCAATTGTTATATGTACAGCGCGCGGCTCAATTGTCAAAGTGCCATCACTAACGACATTAAAACTTGCATTGAAGTCTTTGTCAGTGCAAATAAATTCGTCGCTTTTAAGATTCATATAATAGCTGCCAACATTTGTACCTTTGGCTTCTGGCTCTTCAGATCTTGTTGTGTCAATATAGTAAGAACTAAAAACTGCATCTGCTAAACCAGGGATTTGCTTAACTTTGTAATCTAAATAAACCCAGCCGCTGATAGACTTTTCTTGCCCATCATATGTATACTTTGCACTTTGCCCTCTGACATTTATCGTGACATCTCTTGGTTTAATATTTAATTTGCCATCTGTAATAGTGTAATTCACATCAAAGTTTGTATCTGAACAAGAAAAGTCGCTGCTTTTAAGCCCCATGCTATATTCGGCGGCACTTGCGCCTTTTGCAACAGCACTGTTTGAACAAGAAATTGTGCTTGTATTAAAGGTCGGTGTAGCTGCTCCGCTAACAGTAGGGATGCTTGTTTCTTTAATTTGCCAACCACTGATGGACTGTAATCGACCAGTGTAATAAGTATCCAAACTGTTGCCAGCAATCTTCACATTTACATCTCGCGCTTCAATATCAAGTCGCAGCGTAATTGTTGATTGTAAAATTTCGCCGTTGACCCAAATTTCTGCTTTATAGGTGTAACTTCCAGCATTTTTTTGCGTTGGGACAGTGGAAAGTTCAGCCCCACTGTTATCAAAATATTTAACTGAATACTTTTCAGTATTTTCAATTACTACATATGAACTGTGGTTTGCGCCATCATAAACGCTATCATATTCATATATATACCAGTCGCCACTTGTTTGCACTGGTTGCGCTATAGAATTTAGTGGAATTAATGCAAGCAGCGCTAAAACAACAATGAATAGCACTTTGTAAAAACTTTTTGCTTTTGAATATGCTCGTATGAACATGGCAGCTCCCTTCGCTTTGGAACAGATAACGCTTGATATGCAAACTATAGCATATAATCATGGTAATTCCCTGTAAAAAGAGGATATTTCAGAATTGAGTACAGATTAAGTTTATTAAGATTTGCAATTTTAGTCTTTGTGAATAGTGGATTTGTGCTAATAGACCAAGTAAAGCTGGCTTTGCGGAAAATCCTACAGTAAAACTAGGTATAAATATGACAAACAACTTCTAGCTAGGGTGTTTTGAAAATTTTTTTCGATTCTACCCCCCCATCTGCGATTTCTTGGTTATAATAGAACCGGTTTTGAATTCTAGAGATGAAAAGGGAAAATTAACCATGGCAAAAAAGCATGATAAAGAGGGTGCACAAAAACGAATATTATCAACATGCGTTCGTCTTTTTTTGGAGCAAGGATATAGCAAAACAACTCCAAAGCAAATTATGCAAGAATCACAGGTTTCCACAGGCTGTTTTTATAACATCTTTAAGTCTAAAAGTGATGTTTTAACAGCTTTGTGTGAATTCATGTTTGAAAATCAGTTCACGATTGCTGGAAAAATCGTTGGGGAAGATGCAAGCAAAGCTTTACTTTATGCTGTTGAAACTTCAATCCAGATTACGCTTGCAGAGCTTAATGAAAACTTGCGCGATATTTATGTTGAAGTTTATACAGACGACGATTTACTCGATCTTATCCATCATAAAACAGCAAAAAAGATTGGCGAAATTTTTGCTTCATATCTGCCTGATAATAAGGAAAGCGACTTTTATGAAATGGAGATTGGTTCTGCTGGAATTATTCGCGCATATATGGCAAAGCCATGCGATATGTATTTCACGTTAGAAAAGAAGCTACAGCGCTTTTTGAACATGAGCCTTAAAACTTATTCTGTTCCAGAAGATGAAATTCAACAGATTATTGCTGTCGTTTTGGGTATTGACATTCGTAATGTTGCAGAATCTGTTATGCATGAGCTTTTCTCTATGCTTGAAATGAAATTTGATTTTAAATTTACTGCAGTTGAATAAAATACGCATTTATTTTTATTGCTGTTTTTTGATGCAGCTAGGAGCCGCCAATTTGGCGGCTCTTTTTTATGCTTGACACCATGTATGACACCATGTATACTCAGCACTGAAAGGGGAATGCAAATGACAAAATGGGACAAATTAATAGCTAAGATTTGCAGCCTTTCAAAAGATATGCGCTTTGATGAGCTTGCCAAAGTGTTGGAAAGTTATGGATATACAATGTCTGCGCCAAAGGGAGGAAGCAGTCATTACATATTCAGAAAAAGCGGATGCTTCCCAATCACAATACCGAAGCACGAGCCAATCAAGAAAGCATATGTTGCAATGGTGAAGAGCGTCGTTGAAAGCGAGGAAGATGAAAATGAAATCTGTTAGCGATTATATGGCGGTGTCATACAAGATGGAAATTATTGAAGACCAAGATGAAGGTGGCTTTATTGTTTCATACCCTGACCTTCCTGGGTGCATAAGTTGCGCGCAAACAATTGAAGAAGCAATTGCAAATTCTGTCGATGCAAAAAAGGCATGGCTTGCGGCGGCAATTGAAGATGGTATTGAAATATATGAACCTGACAGTCTTGATAACTATTCAGGACAATTTAAATTGCGCATTCCGCGCTCTTTGCACAGGTCCTTGGCCTTGCATTCACAAAATGAAGGAATAAGCATGAATCAATATTGCGTATATCTGCTGTCAAAAAATGATGCACTCTATTCTGCCAATAAAGCATCTTAATGAAGTGGTGCTCTTGATGGAATTGGGACTGCTATTTGTCGAAAATTTGCCACATTCCTGTTCCTGTTTGCCAGCCCGTGGCAAATGAGTCCGGTTATGTGCCAAAAATTGCCCGAATTTTGTCAAAAATCAAAATTTTTTTGGAACGAAAACACGCAGCGGTGGGGGGTCAATGCTATAATATGCAGAGTTGAAAACAGAATAAATTCTAAAATTTTTGAAACATAAATGAACCATAAATTAAACTGCAGTTTTTGGGATGTACTGCAGCTTAAATAAACGAAGCAAAAAAGGGGTGGTTAGCACGCGGAATAGTCTGCAGCATAAGACTAGTTTCTTCGTGAAAATGCATGCGAACAATCGTCGCTGGCGCAAGCTTGTCGCTGTGCTTTCTTGTGCTGTCGCTTTAACCACTGCATACATCCTTATAATGCCAGCAGTCACGCTTACAGGCAATGCAACATGTGGCCTTGAAGAACATGCTCACACTTCAGATTGCTACACTCAAACTTTAACTTGCGGTCAAGAAGAAAGCAGCATTCATACTCACTCAGATGAATGTTATACAAACACATTAACTTGCGGCAAAGAAGAACATGCGCATGATGAATCGTGCTACATGCAGCGAGCTCAAGAAGCTGGAACTGAAGATGCTTCAACAAAAAGTGACACTTCCACAACGCAAGAAGCTCACGACATCAGCGACCACTTAACAACAGCGAAGTTCCTGAAATATAACCAAGTCATCACAGAAGATGAAATAATAAATACAGAACAAGAAATTGAATTGCAGCTTGGCTTCACTGGTCTTGCTGGCAAAAATGGCATCTATAAATATTCATACACTCTGCCTGCGGATATTGCTTTGCCAGATAATGTGGAAAGTGGCACGCTTACAGAAGATGGCGATGTCAAAGGCACTTATTCTTTCGCAAAAGATGAAACAACAGGCCAATGGACAATAACCTTCGACATGGAACCTGACTATGTCATGGCAAATGACTATATTTCAATTAATATGCAAACGTACGTTTTGCTAACAACTACAACAAGCGGCAGTCAAGAAATCGACTTTGGTAATGGTCAAGTTGTGAAAGTTCTGGTTGATGCAGAATCAAAACTTGGAATTGAAAAGAGCCATTGGTCTTCAGGTGAGACTCCATATGAATCAACTTATTGGATTTCAGTCAATTCAACATCTGCGAATAGCGACATTTACATAACAGATACAATCACTGGTCAAGAAGTCACATTTACAGACGCAGATGGCGTAACGCATACAAAAACTTTGGCAGCAAAATTAAAAGTTGGCAGCAAGATTGAAGCAACAACTCAGTCTTGGGAACCAGGTTCAAGCAAAGTTAGCGTCCTTACTAAGGATGTTACGGAAAACTACACACTAAATGACTTTATTGCAGAAGTTAATGCACTAAAGATTGACTTGCCAGCAAGCACAACATTTTCCATAGACTATGTAATGGAATATGATGCTGACACAAGATTTTTGTCTGACACTTATGGCTTTGATGTTAAAACAACAAACGTCGCCACTGTAAAATCTACGGAAGTCACAGATGAATTTTCATCGCAAACTTCTTGGACATATATATCAAACAAAGCAAATATAATTAGTAAATCTGGCGAACTTGACGGAACAAGCGCAAAGTGGGACATGACTGTAAATGATGGCGCATATATCCCAATGGCTGGTCAAGTGCTATATGATAGTTTGCAATCAGAAAAGCTTTCATATGATACGAACAATCCATTCGTTATAAATGTCTATGAAGCAGACGGTACAACTCTTGTGCGTACAGACACAATCACTGATTGGTCAAACAATACTCAAGGTTTGACGCTTAGTGCAGATGGCAAGTCTTGGGAATATACAGTACCTGCAAGTGATGGTGAAAATAAATATGTATATAAGATTTCTTATTACACAAATGTTACAGAGCCAGACGGCCAGGCTCTTCACAATAATGCTGGCGCGCGATTCACTCAATATCCAAGCGGCGTGAGCGGCAATTTTGGTACAGAAACAACGGGCGAAGCAGGCGAGCTTGACTTAGGCATTGTTAAAACGGGTGAAGTTATAGACCAAGACAACAAAATAGTGGAATGGACTGTAAAATTTACTGTTTATCCAAACAGCGTTGGTGCTCAGAATTTGAAATTTGTTGATTATTTGCCGTCCTATTCAACAGAAACTGGCGAAACAAAATATTCAATCTTGATAGATGAAAATGGTAACGGCCCAACTGAAGCTGACCTTGCAAGCGCAGAAGCATTTACAGCTTTCTGCAAAAATGGCAATGTTTATTCAATGACTGTTGCAGAATATAATAGCGGCGCAGATCTTTCAAACAATGCTAATTTTGCATTTCTGGCAAACTTCACAAATAGCATAACAACAAATAACAATAGCGAAGTTACAGATGTTTATTTGCTTGGGTCAGATGGGCAAGGCGTTTACTTCCCGGGCGCGCAGGCTGTTGGCTCTGTCAACGATGGCTATGTTGTTACAGTTAAATATAGAACAAAAAGTTCGGATATTGCTTATGGCCAAACTGTCACAAATAAAGTTTATATAAATTATGATGACTTATATGGTGATTCGCAGTGGATGGGCACTCCTGCACGCGTTGGCTTTGAAGTTGAAGATCAAACAGGCTCTGTTCCTGTTGAAAAAACTGGCACATATGATGAAGGAACAAATAAAGTTCATTATGTTGCAAAAATTGATAGCGCTGCAACTGGCTTCATTGGTGCAAATAGCATTACTGTTGTTGATAATTATGACCCGCGAATGTCTTTTGCTGGCGAAGGCTTCACTTTATATGCTACTGTTAATGGCAACAGGATTCCTTTTGTTTTGGAATTTAGCCCTGGCTCTCATAAAAGTGCTTATAATTCCCCAGCTTTGGATACATATACAGAAGTCACGCAAAATGAAGACGGAACAACCAGCTATCACATCACATGTGAAGGCTGCACCTTTAAGGCGCGCGGGCAAGGCACGGCTGATATTCCTTTTGAAGTGACAATTACAGCAGACACTGTTAACCATACTGTTACAGGTTATTATCCATATATTTATTATGAATTGAATGGCGCTGATGGCACGCGCATTGACTATATCGACTTTGAGCTTGACTACTACACTGAGCCAGTAGACACGTCGCGCGTCAAAACGGACATAACAAACACTATTACTGTCACTGGCGACAATAGCGTTGTTTATGGTGAAGACACTTGCGTTTTGTCTTTTGGGGAAAGCCTGCTCAAAAAAGAGATTAAAGATTCTGTTGACCATACTCATAGTTATGGCGCTTGTTATACAACATATTCTGATCTTTCAAACACATTGACGTGCCCGCTAGATGCAGAAAATGAGAAAAATACAGTCCTCTTTAATATTAAGCTTAGCTTTAGCGATGAACTTCTTGACTTAAATGAGCTGATGGTAATAGATGACTTTATGGACTTATCATGTTTGACGCCAGACTTGTCGAAGGCAAGGCTGCGATATGTTAATTCAAAGTCGAATGGATATACGGCAATCGATTTTACAGATGTTTGTGAAGCTTGCGGAATAACGGACGCCGACTTTGACGTGCGCATGGTTGCAACCGGTCTTAGTGCGAACATTAATATGGGCACGCTAAATGGTGGTAAAGTTGATGCTCGCGACTTGTGCACAGCATGGCTGCAGTCAGATTTTGCGCAGTCGCTGACCAACAACGGCATTGATCCAGACTTGAAAAATTGGACGCTCGAATTTTCTTACCCATGTGAAGTACATGGCAACTTGGGTGAAACTATCAGCGTTGTTAACAAGGCAAATTTGCGCGGCATCGACGATACAAGCACAGAAGTTTCACTTGAAAAAGTTATTCAAGTTAATGGCGGCACTGTTTCAGGGCAAAGCTTCACATTGACGTTGCAAAAGTTGGATGCTGAAGTTATTGATGCAACTGTTAAACAGCTGCAAGGCGCTGTTTATAACTTGTGTGATGAAAATGGCAATGTTTTAGCCAGTGGCACAACGGATGAAAATGGCCAGATTGTATTTGGCAGCAAGGGCACTGAAGGTGCCGGCAAGTTTGATATGCAGCCATATACTGCATATTACTTGCAGGAAACTACAGCTCCAACAGGATACATTTTAGATAGTTCAAAGAAGTGGTTTTATATGACAGCGCCAGCAAGCTCAGACGCTGCAAATGCTTTTACTCCAGAAGAAGAGGCGCGGCTGGCTGCACTGGGCTGCGAAGTTGTAGACATGGAATATACAGGCACTTTGTATAATTCATCTTCTGCAAAGCTGACTTTGAAAAAGGTCGACACAAACACAGGCAATGTTTTAGTGGGTGCTGAATTTGCTCTTTATAATGACGCAGCATGCACAAGCTTGTTCTATCGTGGCAGAACTGTTGGTGCTGGCACAACATACTTTAATGCTTTGGAATTGGGACAAACATATTATTTGAAAGAAACTGCAGCACCAGAAGGCTATGAAGTAGACAGCACTGTTCATGAAGTTACAGTTTCTAACGCCGGCGTTGTTAGTGTTGATGGTTTGTCTATGGATGAAGACGGCGCTACATATTTATTCCCGAATGGAAAAGCTAGTTATGAACTGCCTGCAACTGGCGGGATTGGCACAGTAGTGTTCACAACAGGCGGAAGCCTCCTTATTGCAGGAGGCCTGTACTTTAAATATAGATCAATGCAAGCGCAAGGAAGGGGGGTTCATTCAAAAAGAAGAAGAATTTAAATTTTTTACGGAAGGTTTTTAGCAGCTACCAAATATGAGCATTGTTTGGTTGTTGTTAAAGTTGCAAGGTTCGCTATAATCGCTCTTTATATTTAGTATTTTTTATGTGCAGACTTTGTAACAAACTTATTTGATACAAAAGCTTAAAAAATGATGCAAAAGCTTTGTATCGATTGGTGCAGAGAATGAATAAGAACAAAATCTCTGCATGGTGGAAAGGATTAAAAATGAACAAACTAAAACGTTTATTCACATGCGCCATTACTTTGGTGCTTGCATTTGCAATGTGCGTGCCTGTTACAGCGCAAGCAGATGCAACAACTTATACAATTACTATTAACAATAGTGCGACTGGCCATACATATGAGGCATATCAAATCTTTACTGGCGACTTGACTACAGATGAAAACAATAATAAAGTTTTGTCGAATATCGCATGGGGCAATGGCATTACAACTGCAGGGCAGACTGCTTTGCTTACTTTTAATGGTCAGACTTATACAAGTGCTGCAAAATTGGCTGAAGCAATCACAACAACTGACTTAGCTGCTAAATTTGCAAAAGCAGTTGCTGGATATTTGCAAAATCCAACGGAAAGCACGGCGGGCGACGGCTCATATGCAATTTCAGGCTTGAGTGCTGGCTATTATCTTGTTAAAGATAAAGCAAACACTTTAGCTGACAAAGATGATTTTTATACTGCATATATCATGGAAGTTGTTGGCAATGTAACAGCTACACCTAAGGGCGACAAACCAACGCTTGATAAGTTTATTTTCCATAATGATGCCAATGCAGGTGCTGGTGAATGGCAAAAAGTTGCAGACAACCAAATTGGGGATACTGTTAAATTTAAGTTGACAGCAACAACTCCAACATCTATTGGTCAGTATGACAAAACAACATATACTTTTGTGATTCATGACACATTAGATGCTGGCTTCACTTATACAGCAGATGGCCTTTATGCTACATATGCTGCTGTAGGTGCTGGTGAAACAACAATGGACACAAGTAAATATGAAGTAACAGAAAATAATGGGGCAATTACTGTTACATTCAAAATGAGCGAATTAATTGGCACTGAGCTTAGCGCAAATGGTGGCGACACTCTTAATGTTTATTACAATGCAACTTTGAATAAGAGCGCAAAAATTCATACAGACACAAATGTGAACACTGCATATCTTGAATATAGCAATGACCCAAATGGCACAACTACAGGCAAGACTGCAGAAGTTAAAGTCTATGACTATACATATACAATGAAGGTTCACAAGATTGATGAAAATAATGCAGACTTGGACGGCGCTGTTTTTGCGCTTTCAAAAAATGGCACACTTGGTGAAGTCGCAGCTGATGAAAATGGTGTCCCAACAGATACAACAAACTTTATTGCGCTGGTTGCAACTGGCACAGCAAATACATATCGCGTAGCAACTGCTGCAGAAATTGCTGCAGCTGATGTGACTAAAGTTTATGCAGTTCCTGCTGGTACAGCTATTGTTCAAGGCTTAGATGATGCAACAGATTATTACTTCTATGAAACAAAAGAACCAACAGGCTATAATAAGCTTGCTGCTCCTGTGAAGTTCAATATCGCAGCAACATTTACTGCTGATGTAACAGCTGCTCCAACATTGACTGTTGCAATTAATGATGGTAATGCGCAAGAAAATTTGCAAGCAGATGTTCAGAATGAAAAAGGCACTGTTCTTCCATCAACTGGTGGCATGGGCACAACAATCTTTTATGTTGTTGGTGGCGTGCTAGTTCTTGGTGCAGCTATTGCACTTATTACTCGCCGTCGTATGAAGAATAATGGTTAATATTTGCTTGATTGATTAGATTTATATATTGGAATTTTGGCAAAGGTAAGGGTTGAAAAGGATATGACAAGCATTAAAAAACATATAAGTTTAGCTGCTGTAATTGTTATGTTATGCACTTTGTTTGCATGTTTGTTTATTCCTGCTCGTGCCTTTGCTGTCGACACTATCGACACAGACAAAGACGTGACTCTTTGCGTCAATTTCAATGATGAAGGCAAAGCAATATATGATGCGCCTTTTAAGTTATATTATGTAGCCAGCGTGGATAAAAATGCTCACTTCACGCTGGCTGGCAGCTTTGCGAATTATCCTGTTGAGCTTAACGACTTAGATTCAAGCGGTTGGGCAGATGCTGCTTTAACTTTGAGCGGATATGCCCAGCAAGATTCAATTACTGCAATTGATAGCGGGCTTACCAACAAGCAAGGAAATCTTAACTTTCCAAACTATGTGAATAGTTTGAAGCCTGGGCTTTATTTGCTTGTTGGCACACCTGTAAAAAATGGGAATATTACATATACTCCGCAAGACGGCCTTGTTTGTTTGCCATCATTGAATGAAGAGACTCAAAAGTGGAATTATGACACGACAGTTTCTCCAAAATATGATCTTGATGAATCTTCGCCTTATGAAGGCAAAATAAAATTGAGTGCTATTAAAATTTGGAAAAATGACAACAAACAAGCGCGTCCAACAAGTGTTTCTGTGAATCTTTTGCGCAATGGCAAAGTTTATAAAACTGCCACTTTAAATAAGAGCAACAACTGGAAGTACACTTGGAAGAATTTACCAATTTATGATTCAAATAAAAATGTGATTACGTGGAAGGTCACAGAAGATGTGCCTGGTGGATATAGTGTTTCAGTCTCGCAAGAAGATGAAACTTTTTATATCACAAACAAAGGCAGCAATGGCGGCGGCGGTGACGATGGTGACACAGACAAGCGCTTGCCACAAACTGGCACTTATTGGTGGATTGTTCCGATACTGCTTTGTGCAGGGTTAATATTTCTGCTCTTTGGCATTATGATAAAGCGAAAGAGCCGCAGCGAATAATTTATTTTTATAGCTAGCACAATGCATAAGCTGGCTTGAAAGGCAGAAGTGTGAAGTTGCAACATTTTGGCTTTGAATGAAGCAAGTTGCAACGGGCGGCAAATAAAAATATTCTTGTGGTGGAAACATTGAACGGGCGGCATAAAATATGGCAAGCAAGCAATTAAAAAAATTCAGCAGAGTTGAGCTTGTAGATATAATTTATGAGCTGCAAAAACAAAATGAAGAATATGCTGCGCAAATTGAAGAACTTGAATCAAAAGCTGGCAGCGGCAGTGCAAATATTGAAGGTTCAGATTCTGTTGCAGACACATCAGCACAAATTACAAGCATTTTGCAAGCAGCACAGGAAGCTGCAGACAAATATTTGCAATCTGTAAAAGATGCTAACTCGCAAGCTGGCAATGTTGTAAGCTTGCAAAGTGAAAGCGCTGCTTCTATTGCTGCTGAAGAAGAATTGGTTGCTGCAAAGGAAGAAGCAGCCCAACTTGCGGCTGAAGCTCAAAAGAAGTTAGATGCTGCTAATGTGAAAGCTGAACATATTATTGCAAATGCTCATAAAAAAGCAGATACAATTTTGGAGCAAGCTGCTGCACGTGCAGAAGATATCTTGCGTGCAACAGAGCGTGAAGCTACAAATATATTAACTGACACAGTGCAGCAAGCAAATGATATTGCTGCAGATGTAATTGCAAAAGCTAATAAGGAAGAAGCTATATTGCAAGGATATGAAAATATCGGCAAGCATAGCAAAGGCAAAGCGCAAGACAGCATCATTCACGATGACGACAGCGCACAAAATGCGACGAGCTTGCAAAATGAAATTGATAAAGCGCAACTTGAGTTAAAGCAAAAAGAGCTTGAGCTAAAACAAAAGCAAAAAGAAAAAGAACGTCAAGAAAAAAATGAAAGAATAGAAATAAGCGCAAAAGAAATTCGTGCTCGCGTTTTAAAGCAGCTTGGAAAGGCTGAATAATTCATGCCGCGTTCAGATAAAAAAGACAAAGCTTCAAAAGTCGAAGAATGCATAAATCTTATAAAGTCTGAAAAAGGCGCTGAATATTCAGGTGCTCATAGCGCGCCTAAGGCTGCAGTTGAGCTGCCAAGCATGGAAGAAATTGAAGAAGAGCGCACCCGTCTTAAATATAAGCAAAGATATAGCAAAACATTAAAAAGCACTTTTGCTGTTTTGGTGGTTGTTGCTGCTATTGCTGTTTTAATAGCAATGCTTTGGATGCCAGTTTTGCGTATTTATGGCACATCAATGCAGCCTACGTTAGAAGATGATCAAATTGTAGTTTGCGCTAAGTCGGACAACTTTGAACAAGGTGATATTGTTGCTTTTTATCTTGGAAACAAGTTGCTTATCAAACGATATATTGCAGGTCCAGGAGATTGGGTAAATATTGATGAAGCAGGCAATGTTACTGTTAATGGTCAAGCATTAAATGAACCTTACATTACGGAAAAATCTTATGGCATTACAAATATTGAACTTCCATATCAAGTGCCGGAAGACAAATATTTCTTGATGGGCGACAACAGAGCAACATCAATGGATTCAAGAAATTCAGCCGTTGGTTGCATTTCTGATGATGAAATTGTTGGCAAAGTAGTGCTGCGCATTTGGCCACTAAATAAGCTTGGGCTGTTGTAATGTCGCTTTTTCGCAAAAAACAAGGAGCGCATTCATCTGCAGTTGGCGGCGTACATGCACGTAAACCTGGCAAAAAGAAAAAGCTTGCAATCATAATTTACATTTTGATATTCGCTATTGGTTTGGGGCTTTTACTATATCCAACAGTCAGCAATTATTGGAATAAATTTCATGCAACTCAATCCGTTGCAAATTATGACAAAGTTATCGACAGCATGGATGAAGAAGAAAAGCAAGACATGTGGGATGCTGCTGTTGAATATAATAAAAATTTGGCAAAAAATGGCCAAGATACAGAGCTTAGCGAATTTGAAAAAGAGCGTTATGAATCTTTACTTGATATCGATGGCACAGGAATGATGGGCTATGTTGAAATTCCAAACATCGATGTAACGCTCCCTATTTATCACTATACAGAAGAAGATAAACTGCAAATTGCTGTTGGGCATTTGGAATGGACGTCGTTGCCAACAGGTGGCAAAGGCACGCATTGTGTGATTTCTGGACACAGGGGCCTGCCTTCTGCGCGCTTGTTCACAGACCTTGACCAGCTATCAGAAGGCGATTGCTTTGTCATTCGCACGTTAGACAAAGTTTTGACATATGAAATTGACAAAATTTCAATTGTTTTGCCCACAGAAACTCAATCCCTTTATATTGAAGATGGCAAAGATTTATGCACGCTTGTGACTTGCACGCCTTATGGTGTGAATTCGCATAGGTTGCTTATTCGCGGCCACAGAGTTGCAAATCAGACTGAAGCTTTAATTGCAAGTTCTGATGCTATGCAAATTCAGCCGCTTGTTGTTGCAGCATGCGTTGCTGTGCCGCTGCTTGTTATAGCTTTTGCTATTTTATATGTCTATGACAAGAGAAGCAGACGCAAAGAGTGTGGCATTGAAGGCAGCCCTGATTTTGGCGAAGATGATGACGATGATGAAGAGAACACTGCCAGCTCCAACACAAGCGCTAATGTCGCTGCCAGCAGCAGTTTAACGCGTAAAAGCAATCCAAAGGTGAAATAAATGGCTAAGCATATCCAAAAGAAAAAGCGCGGCAAACTTGCCAGAGTGCTAATAATCATAGGCATAGCATTTATTATTGCTGCTGCTATTTTAGCTATATATAATCTGGCGGCTGACTTGCGCGCTGGTTCAAAATCCGAATCTGTTCTGTCACAGATGAGCGGGCAAATTATTCCAGATAATGAAAACTCGAAAGATTGGCAAGTTAATCCAAATATAGAAATGCCAACAATCACAATTGACGGGCGCGAATATATTGGCGTTTTAAAGCTTCCGACTCTTGGGCTCACGCTGCCAGTTGCAAGTGAATGGAGCTATGAAGCTTTATATACTTCACCTTGCAGATATAGCGGGTCTGCATATCTCAATAATATGGTTATTGCAGCTCACAGCTATAGAAAGCATTTTGGCACGCTGCAAAATATCTCAATAGGGGACGCTGTAACATTCATAGATGCTAAAGGCAATGAATTCGATTATGAAGTTGTAGATATTGAAACTTTGCAGCCAACAGACGTTGAAGACATGACGCAAAGCGACTATGATTTAACTCTTTTCACGTGCACATATGGCGGACAGTCGCGTGTCACGGTCCGCTGTAACATTGTTGAAGACTAAAGCTTAATTCTTCTAAAATTTACTTCAGTATGAAGCTGAGTTTGACTGGATTATGGTCACTATATTCAAAGCCATTGTCTATATTTTGGGCGCTTGCGCTAACATTTGAAGATACAATAAAACCATCAACGGTTGAACAATAAGTCACTCCTTTTTCATAGGGAATGTCGCTGTCACGGCATGTTGCAACATCTTCAATATTGCTAGCCTTTACAATGCTAAAGCCTTGTGGCAAAGCAGATTCATCAAACTCTACAAGCCATTCTGGTTGCTGTTGTTTGCTTGGATACATGTCTTTACTGTCGCATAAAGCATGGTTCCAATCGCCACCAGCAATGACCCAATTTCCTTTATCAGATTCTTCCTTTAAAACGCTAGTTATGAGCTGAAGTTGTTGCGCGCGATAATAGCCGCCTTCATCATATGCGGACATATGAGAATTGATCAAAACAAGTTCTTTGTCTGTGCCTTGAACAGGGATTCGCATAACATCAAAGCACCTATCAAGGTCAAAAAATTTGGTTGGAAAGTCTGTTGCAATGGGGTAGCTGCGGCGAACAGAGCTTGAAATTTTATAGCGCGAAAGTGTCAGAATACCGCTATTCATGACACCAATTGGGTCGCTTGGAGGATATACCAAATTAGCCGTATGCAGGTTTATTGCATAGGTGGTGGCACGGTCAGACAAATTATCAGAAATGACTTGCTTTTGATTTATGTGATAGCTTCTGTCGGAGTCTGTATCAACCTCTTGCATTAGGGTGAAGTCGGCATCTAAACTCTTAACAAGAGCGGCTGACCCGTCGGTTGCATTTTGTGCATTCTCTTTGCTAACAGCCTTTGCATGTGTGCCTTGTGTTTTGGTGCCATCTGCCATTATTCCTTCATCCATGAAAAAGTCATAAGTGGGGGTATATGCGCCAAAGCCAATGTTGTATGTAAGGGCGGAATATTGCGTATTAGTCTCTAAAATTTTTGAGCTGTTATTTTCAATTTCAAGTGTTTGATTGTCTTCAATGCGGTAATAAGTCTTTGATAAATAGATGACATATCCTGCCACAACAAGAGCAACCAGAATAATCAAAATAATAATGATTTTTGATACTGTTTTTACTGCCTTCATTTAAACACCTTTAAACCCCGATTAAAAATTACAGCATTAAATATATCACATGAAACATTCAAATAAAAGCTAATAGGTTTATCTACCTGCTGTTTTGTGCCTGCACAAGACTTGATTTACTGCTTTTTGGTGTGGTGTATTTATAATTGCTGGAATATCGGCATTTGTGCAGGTAGGGGCAGGTGTATCCTTAAATCGCATGAACTATGGATACACCGTAAAAATGCAAAAGCCGGGCGTATCCATACGTCAAAACAAGGCACTTTTGCCATTTATGTGCAAAGTTATTTTTCAATTGCAAGTAAAGTGTGAAAATTTGGGCTCGAATAGGATATATTCATATCATTTCACGCAATAATTTGAGCCGCTCGGTAGCCTTAGCACCAGCTACCCAAACATCTCTGAATACCTTTATTACGCTAAAGCAGCAAAGTAGCAAAAACAAGGCTATTTTTAAAATTTGCCTCAAAAGAGTAGTGGACAAAAATTGATAGCCGTGAACCCATAGAATGCATTCCAAAAACAGCATAAAATTTGATGTTAAATTGCACTAACTTTTAAGGTTAAAAAGTGCTAAAAATAAAAAAACCGACCTAAAAACTATGAAAATGCACTTTACAATCCACCTTTTGTGCAGGTAATTGTGCTTTTTATGCACATATTTATCACTTTTGTATACAAAAAATCTTATAAAAGTTATATAATTGCTCATTAACTATTTAGTTAGGATTTGCTGTCAATTTTTTGAGGGAAAAACATGAGTAAGAAAACTGAATCCAAGCGCGGACTTTTCGCGCGCGCGAAGGGCGCAATTGCAATTTTAGCAGTTGCATGCGCAGTCATCACTGGCATTTTGCCAAGTTTGCCATTTTCGGCAACAATTGCAAATGCTGCATCGACAGATGTCCAGCAGCAATTGACAATCAGTAAGTCATCATTAAATGGCAATGCCATCCAAGGCAAAAATGATGACATAGATGATTGCGCTTTAGATAACTGGGGTGCTTTCTATAGCAAAGAGCTTTACAGTTCTTGGTCTTATTCGAACTATTCCGGTGGCCTTCCAACAGACGGCGTCATTACTGCAGATGAATCCGGAATCAAGTACCAACTTGAATGGACCGGAACAAATGCATATGACGGCAATGATTGTATTCGTTTAACAAATGAATCCCGCACCCAGACAATGGCCCTTGAAACAGTTGGTGCTTATAAAGAAATTTATGTTTTAGCTACAGCAGGCGGCCCTGGTGAAAATCATTATGCAAACTTCGAAGTTACCCTCACATATTCCGACGGCTCAACAGATGTTACTGAATATAGACTTTATGACTGGTTTGATGATACAGAAGTTGATGGTGTTGAACAAATTCCAGATTACAAACGCAAAGTAATTTCAACAGGCAAAGTTGATGGCTCAACAACTGGTGGCCCAATTTTGTTTTCTGCTGCAATTAATGTAAATAGTTCAAAACTTCTTGAAAATATTACATTCAACATGAAGGGCAAAGATGGAAGCACATCTGCAACTGGTCTTTACAGTACAATTTTTGGCGTAACAGGTGTTGTTAGCCAAGATGCTCCTGAAGTTCCTGTAGCAACAGCAGCAACAAATATTGGTTCTGCATCATTTACAGCAAACTGGAATTCTGTAAGCAATGCAACAGGTTATGTAATTGATGTTTCTACAGATCCTAATTTCTCAAACATTATCTCTACTTACAATAATAAGGATGTTGGCGACACAACAAGCACAAGCGTTTCTGTTCCAAACATTGGCAACAATGTCTATTACTACCGCGTGCGTGCATACAACGACAATGGCCAGTCCATAAGTTCCAATGTCATCACAGTTAATACCATTCCAGGCTTGATGGTTGCAAAAACTGTTAATGCTGCAAATGGCCTGACCGTGCCAACAAAATATTATCTTGCAGACGGGACAGAGGTTGAAGGCTTTTCTTTCAAGTTCACTGTTCCAACCACAGCAACAAATGGCTATTATGCACAGGTCTATAATGAATCAACAATGACAGCGGTTGGTGACCCATTCCGCGTGACAAATGGCTACATCCAAACAATAAAAGGTGGCGAATTCATTTATGTCTATGGCCTTTCCGCTGGCGACAATGTAGCCGTTCAAGAATTAACAGAAGATGAAACTCGCAACGTCAAAGGCTTTGAACTAACAAGCCGCACAGCTGCTGGCCAAGAAGTTGCCGGCACTGGTAATGCAATTTCAACAACAATTACAGCTTCGACTGGCACAATAGCTGTACAAAACAGGTTGCGTTTCACAAATACTTATAAGCCTGAATCTTTCACTGTCGACGCAGGACTATATGGTGTACAAAAAGTTTTGGAAGGCCGCGACTGGAAAGACGATGATGAATTCACTCTTTGTGTTAAAGCATCATCTTCAACTCCAATGGGCGATGCTGCAACAACTGAAGAAGGCGGCGAGAAAGTCCATAGAATCAAAGTTAACAAAGATAATAAAGACCAAGCAAATACTTTCGGCAAAGTCACATATGACATTCCAGGAACATATACATATTCATATTATGAAGAAATTCCAGATAACCGCGCAGATGGCATGACATATTCTGCTGCAGAATATGAATCGTCCATTACGATTTATGATGATGGCACAGGTGCTTTAAAAGCTAAAGATTACACATTCACAAAACGCTTGAATGACGATGGCACATCAGCTGGAAACCGAGACGTAGCAAAAATAGATGGCATTTATGTTGCCACATTCACAAATACTTATAATGAAACATCTGCAAATGTCACACCGGAAGTAACAAAGAAATTCACGAACAATTCAACAGGTGCATCTCTTGCAGCTGACCAGTTTACATTCAATATGGAAGGCTATGGCGTTTTAAGTTCATATGATGCAGACTTCAAGCTGGCTAATGTGGACACAACAACAAAGCCAACAATGCCTAAAGATGAAACTGGCACAAATGTTGAAGCTAAAAACTCTACCAATGGCGCTGTAGTATTTCCAGCTATTACATATTCTGCACAAAGAGATTCTGGAAATGCATATGTATACAAGTTGACAGAAGTTAATAGCGGCGAAGCTGGCATGACATATGACGATTCTGTCTATTATATGGTTGTGCGCATTGAGCCTGTTGGCGCTGGCATTAATGCAACTCGCCATTATTATGATGCGGAAGGCAACCAGCTTGACGACCGTCCGCAATTTGTTAATGAATATAATGTTGAACCTGTTTCAACAACAGTTGGGCAAGTAATCAAAGGTACAAAAACTGTGACTGGCCGCAGCTGGAATAGTGGTGAAAAATTCCAATTCAATATCACGCCAGATACAACAACATCTGCAGCAATCACAGCTGGTACTGTTACAAATGTTGCACGCTCAGCATATGCATCCGCTCCAGACACAGGAAAGACTGCCACCTTTACAGCAGCTCCGGTGAATTCAGAAGTAATGACATTCACAAAGCCTGGCACTTATACATTCACAGTTTCAGAACAATATGCTGCTGATACTTCAATTACTGGCATTACATATGACACTCATAAAGGCACAGTTGTTTATAAAGTTACAGACACACATAAAGCAGCAGAAAATGGCAATAGCCAATTAGCTGTTGAAGTTGAATATAACAACTTGGACTTCACAAATAGCTATGCTGCAAGCGGCAACTTCAATGGCATAAAGATTACAAACACTTTGACAGGTCGTGCTCTTGAAAGCGACAAATTTAGCTTTGAAGTTAAAGGCTTGACTTTCAATGGGGAAGATCCAATCATTTCTGCTCCAGAAAGTTTGACCATTCCTAATGGCAAAAATGGGGAAGAAACATCAATTACAGATGGCAAAGGCGCAAGCGTCATTGCATCTGAACTTGATGAAAGCATGATTGGTAAGACGCAGGCATATGTCGTGCGTGAAACAAGCCCAGCAGCTGGCGGCTATGAATTCGACACAACAAATACAGGTGATGCTTTAGTCCTTGTTGAAGTCAAAACAATGGATGGCTCACCAGCAAATCTTTATACTGTCACACGCATTTACAAGGGTAGCGATGTAACAGCGCTTCTTGCAAGCGGCAACGCTTTGACAGATGATGCAATTTCTGGCTTGACTCCAATCCAGACAATTGATTCTTCAAAAACAAGCAACAAACCAACAGTAAGCTTCACGAATACATATAAAGCAAGCATTGATTATGGCGCACGTTCAAAAGTTCAAACTCGCGTAGCCTTAGCTTATGAAAATGACAGCGCATATACAAACCGCACTCGTGCATTCGCGCTTACTTATATGCCAGTTGCAACAGATACTGTTACAGCTGAAGAAGCTGGACAGCATTTAACAACATCGACTAGTGGCAAAACAATTACAACAGCTGCGCTGCTTCCTTCAAAAGCTAGTGAAGCTTGGGATAATGCATATATATTCAACTTGAACGACTTTAAATTTGGTGCGTTTGACCAAGACGATGCAGGCAAGACTTTTGCTTTTGACATAAGCGAAATTATTCCTGTTGATACTGAAAATGAAGGATATACATTCGACAGCACTGTCTGGCGCGTCAAGATGACAGTTACAGACAATGGTGACGGCACACTTTCAGTACACACAGATATGCTTAAAGTTGTTGACGGAGTTGAAGGTGAAGTTGTCTATACAGACGACTGTTCAACAAATAAAGATGGCACTGGTGCAGTTTACGCACCTTTCTATAATACATATAAGGCATATCCGCCAGCATATTACACTCCACAAGTTGTAAAGGTTGTTGCTGGTAAAGATGCTAAAGAAGCAGATGGCGATGTGTTCTCATTTAACATGAGTGCCGCAGATGATGCTACAAAGCAACTTATCAATGATGGCATGCTTACAGTTATAACTACAGAAGACGGAAAAGAAAAAGAATCGGCTTTCCCTGATAGTGGGTCATTAACAGCTTCTACATCTGGTGATATTGCGGACGGATATTCGCAAACTGTTAATTTTGACAAACTGAAATTTAACAAGGTCGGAACTTATACATTTGATGTTTCAGAAAAAATTGCAAATAATACTGAAGATACTCAATCCAAGTCTAGCAATGGCACTTGGAATTATGACCAACACACATATAAATTAACAATTACTGTAACTGATTCAGGCGGACAGCTCTCAGCTTCAATTTCACGTTCCGGCTCTAACAGATTTGCAAATACATTTAGCAGCTCCACTACACTCGCTGAAGAGGGCGGCCTTTATGTTATAAAGAATCTTACTGGCAGAACTTTGCGTCAAAATGAATTTACATTCAAAGCAACAGGCCAAGACGCTGACAGTATAGCCAAGATTAATAAACTCCAAGGAGCAGAAGAGGGCTCTGTTACAATTACAAATGAAGGCTTGAATTCTGATAACAAATCTATTACGCAGTTCTTGGATGGTTTGAGTTTTAGCAATACTGGTGATGATTCCACAACCGACGTTGGCAAAACATTTAAGTTCAAGATTGAAGAAGTTATAGATTCAGCTAAGACTAGCTATATAACATATGATAAGAATTATTATATGTTGACAATTACACCAGCGGTTAATAATGGTGAAATTTATCTTGATGCTACCTTGCAAGAATATGTATATGACAGCACAAGTACAGCTGCAACTGAAGCAGAAAAATATAAAGCTCAAGAAGCAACAAGTTATTCATCAAAAACAGAAGATTTTCAAATTAAAACAGAATTCAATAATACATATTTAGCATCTGGCGAATGGCCAGCAGAAGGCGAAGCTGCATTAAATGCTAATGTTACTTTGACAGGTCGCGACCTGAAAGCAGGGGAACTTTCATATATTGTTAAAGTTTTAAAGACTGCAGATTCAACACAGGGTACACAAATTAATACTGGCACAAATGCTGCTGCGGCAGATGGCGAAGCTGCTGCAATTACAATCAATACAATGCAGCTTAATATTGGTAAAGGAATCACTGACAGCTCACTTGATTTGGCTGAAGCTGTTGCCCGTGGATATGCAAGCAAAACTATGCATGACGACGGTTCTGCAACATATAATATGACATTTACAATGACGCAGGATGCTGCACACATGCCAGCTGGCGTGCGTCTTGTGAATGCGGGCGACGCAACAAAGATTGCTAGGTTGACTGTTACTGACGATGGTAAAGGTCATTTGGATGCAAAAGTTGAATATACAACTGGTGACAGTAAAGGTTCAATTCATTTTGATGATGTTTATGAAAAAGTAAAGACAATCACAGCATCTGGTTCAACAACAGATTTAGACGGTCGCACAATTTCACCTAATGGCACATATACATATAATATCAACTGGGTTAATAATGCTACTAAATCTGAAACTGTTAGCGGCAAAGAAGTTAAAACTGCTATAGCTTCAGATGTAACAATTACAGACACTTTGCCAAGCGGCGTTGAATTTGTTTCCGCAACTAATGGCGGCACAATTGATGAAAATGGCAAAATCACATGGACTTTGCAAGATTGCGCTGCATCTTCATATGGCACAGTTTCTGCGACTGTGAAAGTGAAAGATGTTGACAGCGACATTTCCACAGTTAATAAATTGACTGTGTCTAATGCCGCGCAAATTGCTGTCACAGGCGGCAGCACTTATGATTCAAATACTGTCACAAACCGCATTTTGCGCAAAAATTCAGGCGCCGGTTATAACACAAAAGTTTTAATGGGTGATGTAATAACATATACAATTGAATATGCAAATGATACAGCTGAAACACAAGACATCACTATTACTGATACATTGCCTGCTGGCCTTGAATTTGTTGAAGCAAGCAATAGCGGCGTCAATAGCAATGGCAGAGTAACATGGTCTATTAAAAATGCACCTGCTGGCGACAGCGGCACAGTCACATTGAAAGCTAAAGTTGTATATGCACAAGATGTAAATGGCGAACTTGTTAAATCTTTCTCGAATTATGCATATGTTAAAGTTGGAGCTAATGCTTCCACACGCACGACTTCAACAACAAATTATATTCAGACTGGCAACTTAAAGATTATTAAAAAGCTTGTAAATGATACAGGCGTTGAAGCTCCTGATGCTCAGTTCTCATTCAAAGTTAATGTATATGATACAAAAGGCAATGCTGTTGCAAGCGATGAACAGTTCGAAGCTGGCGGATATATTTATGGTTATGTTTTTGATGGAGTTACATTTAACTTAAAAGCTGGTTGGTATGCTACAGCTTTAAATATTCCTGAAGGATATCAATATACAGTAACTGAAACAAATGCACCTGAAGGTTTTACAGCTGTTAATGTAACAACTTCTGGAACAATTGCAGCCGGTGCGACTTCAGAAGCCGTAATTACAAACACTTTCCAGCCTGCTACGACACAGTTGAATGGCGCTAAATATCTTAAAGTTTCAAAGACTTTGGCCGGGCGCAATTGGCAAAGCAATGATAAGTTCACATTCACTTTAACAGCGGCTGACGCAGAATCTGCTAAATATATGCCTTCTGGAACAGGCAATGTTGCAACAATTGGAAACACAAGCAGTGGCGTTTCGAATTTTGCCAGCATTGTTTATAAAGAAATTGGTGCATATAGGTATTATATAACAGAAACTGATATTTCGACTGATGATAATATAAATATGACTATGTCAAAAGCAAAATATCAAGTTGATGTTAGTGTTGTTGACGGCGGCGACGGCAAATTGCTTGCAACTTCAACCACAAAACAGTTGCTAGACGATGATGGCAATGAAGTTGCAGATGCCAAGGCAGTGGATGCCGGAACAGCAACATTTACAAATGAATATACAGCATCGGCACCGCTTGTTATCACAAATACTGTTAAAGCAGATAGTTCTTTGAACCCAGATAAAAGCAAAGAATTCACATATAAAATAACTTTGACATATGCAAATGGTAATAAAGTTTCTGGTGAATTTAGTGGCGTATCATTTGTTAATGGTGAAGCTACAATTAAACTTAAAGATGGCGAAAGCAAGTCGATTGAAAACTTGCCGAATAATGCGAAATGCACTGTAACTCAAACAGCAGAAAGCGCATATTCAACAACAGCTAATGGCAATGATTCTTTGACTGTTTCAGGTACGATTTCAAAAGATAAGAAAAATGAAGCTGACTTTATAAATACTTATTCCGCAAAAGCGACAGATGTTGTTTTGATCACAGCTGCTTCGAATCTTTCTGGTCGCGCTTTTAATACAGACGATGTTACAAATAAGGTCTTTGAATATGAATTGCAGAATGCAGATGATGCAGCTGATACAACAAGCAAAGTAATTACATTATCTGCTAATGAAAATTTGTCTACAGTTTCATATGAATTGACTTTTGACAAGCCTGGTACTTATACATATACACTTAAAGATACCAAGGCTGGCCAAAAGATTAATGGCGTTAAGCATGATGGTGAAACTCATACAGTTACTGTAGTAGTCACAGATAATGGAATCGGCAAGCTTGTTGCAGAAAAAGTATATGATGATTCTGCAAAAGAAATAGAATTTGACAATACATATACAGCAACAGTTGACTATGGCACTCGCAGCAAGGTTGAAATTCATACAGCTCTAGCTTATACAGAAGGCAGTGCGCATACAGACAGGAAAAAGGCATTTTCAATTGTTTTGAAGGGCGTCGACACCGACACTGTTACAGCACAAGAAGCAGGTGAACATTTAACATCTGCTCCAACAGGCAAGACAATTTCAACAACTGCAATGCTCCCAACTGAAGGCGTAGATGCAGCTAAGAAAAATGCGCACGTCTTCCATTTGGAAGATTTTAACTTTGGTTCATTCAACCAAGACGATGCTGGCAAAGTATTCGCATATGACATCAATATTGTTAAAGAAACTGTTGGTGTGGACGGCTATACATTTGATGGAACAAAGTGGCGTACAAAGATGTATGTCACAGATAATGGCGACGGCACAATGTCTGTAAAGACAGAAATGGTCACTGTTAACGCGGACGGAACTGAAAGCGAAGTTAAATCCACAGACACATGTTCCACAAATTCATATGGCACAGCAGGCAAGGCATATGTAGAATTCTTGAATACATATAAAGCTTGGCCTCCTGCTGAATTTACACAAGAAATAAAGAAGGTTGTTGTTGGTAAAGACACAACTGATGTATTCAACTTCCAGATGGTTCCTGCAGATAATGCTACAAAGCAGCTTATTGCAGATGGAATGATTACAGATGAAAACGGTAATGTTGTTACAATTTCAGACTCTAACCCGCTGAAAGCTTCCACATCTGGTGAAATTAAAAATGGTAATTCCCAAGTTGTTAGCTTTGAAAAATTAACATTTAATGCTGTTGGAGATTACAAATTTAATATTACAGAAGTTGAACCAGAAAACCAAAATGCTAATGAAACAACTTGGGCATATGACAAACATGTTTATACTTCAACAATTACTGTTTATGATGCAGGCGGTAATTTAGTTGCTACAAATTCTGGCACTACTACAGAAGGCGGCGATAGATTTTCCAATATATGGGAAACTTCAACAACATTCGGTAAGTCTGGCGGTTTAGTCGTTAAAAAGTCACTGAAGGGCAGGACTATCCGCGCTAATGAATTTACATATAAAGCAACTGGCCAAGATGATGCAAGTAAAGCAAAAATTAACTTGCTTTATAAGGGCAGTGACGGCTCAGTAACTACACAAAATGTTGCCTCTTCATCAGACGGTTATTCATATACAGGCTTTTTGGATGCTTTGAGCTTTAGCTATGAGCCTGATGATGAAAACAAAAATGATATTGGCAAAACATTCACATTCAAGATTGAAGAAGTTGCTGATACTACGAGAACAGCAATTACATATGATACTGATTATTGGATATTGACTGTTATGCCAAAGCTTGATACTAATTACCAAATTTATCTTGATGCAACAATTCAAGAATTTAATAGTGATGGAACAACAACTGGCAAGCAAGCTAAGACAAAATATTCAAGCGAAGATGGTGGTAAACAAATAACAATTAGCTTTGAAAATACATATACTGCAAGCGCGACTTGGGCAGCTGATGAAATAAATGCATATGCAACTTTGACTGGCCGCGACTTAAAAGATGACGAATTGCTTTACACTTTGAGTTTATTAAAGATTGGCCAACAGGCAGGTGGTTTGCTGCTTGATAAAGCATATGCGCCAGCCGCTGAAGATGGTGCAGAGTCTCATTTTGCACAAAAAGATTCTGTTAAGATTGACTTAGGCTGCGGCAAACTGGAATATCAAGATATTGACTTGCTTGAAGCTGTTAGCCAAGGCTATGCTCAAAAAATCATGAATTCTGATGGCTCAGCAACATATACTTTGACATTTTCAATCGAACAAAACATGGCACATATGCCAGCAGGTGTGCGCTTGGTTGATTCAACAGATGCTGTTCAATATGCTCATTTAATAATTAAAGATAATGGCAACGGCGAATTGGATGTTAAAGTTGAATATGAAGATACAGGCGATGAAAATGGTGAAGTTGATTTTGATAATGTCTATGAAAAGATCAAGACAGTTTCTAGAGCTGACTTAGACTTTGACTTAGACAGTTATGAAATTTCACCAACAGGCACATATTCATATAACATTAACTGGGTTAACAATTCTGCTTCTGGCGGTGTTGCATCTGTTGCAGATGTAACCATTACAGACACTTTGCCAAGCGGCGTTGAATTTGTTTCTGCAACTAATGGCGGCACAATCGATAGCAATGGCAAAATTACTTGGACCTTGAAAGACTGCGCTGCATCTTCACATGGCACAGTTTCTGTAACATTTAAAGTTAAAGATGAATATAGCAATGACCCAATTTATATAACAAATAAAGCAAAGATTGCTGTATCTGGTGGTTCAACATATGAATCGAATACTGTAAGTAATCGCGTATTGCGCACTGTGGCTACTGTTGGCCAGAATACAGATTTTAAAGTTGGCGACATTGTTGAATATAAGATTGAATATAGAAATTATCTCAGTGCAACTTCTGACATTTTGATTGTTGATAATTTGCCAAAAACTCTTGAATTTATTGAAGCAAGCGATGGCGCCACTTACAATAGCACTACAGGAAAAGTTACATGGAACATTAATAGTGTTGATGGACTTGCTGAAGGCTTTGCTACTGTAAAAGCGCGCGTTTTGGAATCTGCTGTCGATACAACAATCAAAAATTATGCATCTGTGCAGGTTGGCGATATTCTTCCATCAAGAACAACAACAGCTGTGAATAGCGTAAAGTCTGGTGCTATTAAAGTTTCAAAGAGTGTGACTAGTCCGTCCGGTGTTGCTGCTCCTGATGGACAATTTACATTTAAGTTTAATGTCACGGATGCATCTGGCACTGCAATTGCTTCAACTCAAAAATATGCAGTTTCTGGTGACACTGACCTTGAAACACTTGCCGCAGGTTCAACATTTAAGTTGAAGGCTGGTCAAAGCATTGAAATTTCAGGCATTCCTGTAGGCTATAAATATAGCATTACTGAAACTGATGCCCCAACAGGTTTTAAAGCTAAGACTTCTGAATTTAGCGGTACAGTTTCATCTGAAGAAGTTGCAACTGCCGCATTTGAAAATGTTTATACGCCAGAAAGTGTAATTTTGCTTGGTGCAAATAATTTGAAAGTATCAAAGTTAATTAGTGGGCGTGGATGGCTTGTTTATGACAAGTTTAACTTCACGATGACTGCCGTTAATGATGGAGCAAAAAAATATATGCCAAAAAGCAATAAGCTTTCTCTTGATTACAATAACCACACTGGCAGCTTCGGAAATATAACTTATGACAAAGTAGGCACATATATTTATTACATTTCTGAAGAAGATGAAATGACAGTTGCTGACAAAGAAAATATGAAAGGCTCTAAAGCAAGCTACAAGATTGAAGTTACTGTTAGTGATGCTGGCAATGGCAAGCTTGGCGTAACATCTAAAACTACGCAATTGCGCAACGATGCCGGTTCTACAATTGAAGGCGCTGAAGCTGTGACTGCTGGTACTGCAACATTCACAAATACATATATAACAGCTAAGAAGTTGACTGTTACTAATACAGTGCAAAAAGCTGATGAATCTTTGAATCCATCTGCTGGCAAGGCATTTACATATAATATGGTTCTTAAATATGCAGATGGCTCTGCTGTAAATGGTCAATTTGCAGGATATACATTTGTTGATGGCAAGATTAAATTTAGTTTGAAGGATGGCGAGAAAGTTGTATTGGAAGGCTTGCCAGCAAGCGCAACTTATACCATTACGCAAACTGCAGAAAATGCATATTCAACAACAGCTAATGGTGCTGAATCACTGGTTGCTAGCGGCACAGTTTCAAGACATAATGAAACTAGCGCAGACTTTGTGAATACATACAAAGTTGAATCTGTCGATGCAACTTTGAGTGCTAATACAACAATTAGCGGGCGCACATTTGCTGCAGGTGATGCATTTAAGTATGTTTTGAAAGATTCTGAAAGCGCGGAAGTTCAGACTGTTACAGCTGCAACAAGTGCAGGTGCGGATTCTGGAACTATCACATTTGATGCTTTGACATTTGAAAAGCCTGGTACATATACATATACAATTGCTGATGAAGTGGCTGGTCAAGTTGTTGATGGTGTTACACATGATGCAAATGTATACACTGTGACTGTTGAAGTTTCAGATAATGGGGAAGGCAAGTTAGTTCTTGATTCTGTCAAATATAATAAGGCAGGCGAAAAAGCTTCAACAACTCAGCCAACATTTGTAAACACATATGCTGCTGCAGATGTAACACTTTCTGGTGCTGATTATTTGAAGGTTGCAAAGACAATAAACGGGCGCGACTGGTTAAGCAGTGATGAATTCACATTCACACTTGAAAGTGCTGATGATGCAAGCACTGCTTATATGCCAAGTGGCACTGGCAATACTGTAACTCTTTCAAAGACTGCAAAGACTGGCAGCTTTGGAAATATTACATATACAAAAGTTGGCACATATAATTATAAAATTACAGAGTCAAAGGTAAGCACTGCTGATAAAGCAAATATGGTTGCCTCAAAGGCTGTTTATGCTGTGAAGGTTGTTGTTACAGATGATGGCAAAGGCAAACTTGTTGCAAAATCTGGCATGACACAGACCAAAGATGATAGTGGTGCAGACAAATCTGGTGATGATGACCCAGACGCTGACCAGTATAATTTAAATATTGCAACATTTATTAATACTTATACAACAGCAAAGACATTGACTGTTACTAATACAGTTGCTGCTGCTAGCGGCTTGACTCCAAGTGCTGATAAGAAGTTTAGCTACACAATTGATTTGAAATATTCTGATGGTACTGCTGTTAGCGGTGAGTTTGGTGGCTTGACATTTACAGATGGTAAAGCGACATTCAAGCTTGCTAATGGTGAAAGCAAAGCTTTGTCTGGCTTGCCAGCAGGTGCTACATATACAATTACTCAGGATAATGAAGAAAGCGTATATACAACAACTGTTAATGGCACGGCGGGCTTAGTTGCTAATGGTACAACTTCTAAAGATAGTGAAATTTCTGTTGCATATGTAAATACATATAATGTTGAGAGCGTTGAAGCTAGTGCATTTGGTGCTGCTACAACAATTGAAGGCAGAAACTTTGATGCAGAAGATACATTCACATATGTATTGACGGATAAAGACGGCAAGACTGTTGAATCTAAGGATGCTACATTAACAACTGGTGGCACAACAGGCTCTGTTGAATTCGCAAAGATTAAATATACATTGCCTGGCACATATACATATACAATGGCTGATAAAGTGGCTGGTCAAGTTGTTGATGGTGTTACACATGATGCAACTGCATACACTGTGACTGTTGAAGTTTCTGACAATGGCGACGGCACACTTTCTGTTGAATCCATCAAGTACAACGACAGCACTGACAAGCCAACATTTGTAAACACTTATGCTGCTAAGGAAGCAACAGTAACAGGTGCTGATTACTTGAAGGTTGCTAAGAAGTTGGATAGGCAATGGCTTGCAGATGACAAGTTTGTTGTGACTATTGCTGCAGTTGATGAAAGCTATCCTCTTCCTGAAAAGACTTCTTTGACACTCACAAGTGCAAAGACAAGCTCTGCATTTGGTGATATCACATATGCTGAAGAGGGAACATATACATATATCGTTAAGGAAACTAAGGCAATTTCTGCCTTAGATGGTGCTGCATTCACAAATTCACAAGCTGAATATACAGTCAAAGTTGTTGTGGAAGATAACTTAGAAGGCGCGCTGGAAGCAACTGTAACTACAACTCAGACAAAGACTGATGCAGGTGCGGGCGCAACTAAGGAAGTTGCGGATAATACTTCTACATTCACAAATGAAGCAGACACAGCTGGCAATTTGACAATTTCAAATGAAGTCAAGAAATCTGATTCTTCACTTGAACCAAGCGCAAGCAAAGAGTTCACATATACAATTACTGCCAACTTCACTGATGGTGCTTCAACAGGCTTAGATGGCACATATTCAGGCATTGTCTTTGAAAATGGCAAAGCAACTGTAAAGATTACTGGCACAAACAGCCAAGTAATTAAGAGCTTACCAGCTGGCATTGATTATAAGATTGTTCAAACAGCGGAAAGTGCATATTCAACAACAGTAAATGGCAAAGATGGCCGCACGGCTTCTGGCACAACTGTTAAAGATGAAACAGCAACAGCTGCTTATGTGAATACATATAGCGTTGAATCTGTTGAAGCTAGTGCCTTTGGTGCTGCTACAACAATTGAAGGCAGAAACTTTGATGCAGAAGATACATTCACATATGTATTGACGGATAAAGACGGCAAGACTGTTGAATCTAAGGATGCTACATTAACAACTGGTGGCACAACAGGCTCTGTTGAATTCGCAAAGATTAAATATACATTGCCTGGCACATATACATACACTTTGGCTGACAAGCAAGCTGGCGCAAAAGTTGATGGCGTTACACATGACAACTCAACATATAAAGTGACTGTTGTTGTAAAAGACAATGGCGATGGCACTTTGAACGTTAGCAGCATTAAATATGCTAAGGGTGATGAGGCAGCAAGTGCTGATAAGCCAACATTCGTTAATACATATAAGGCTGATGCTGTTAAAGTTGGTTTGAGCGGTACAACAACAATCACAGGCCGCACATTTGCATCTGATGATGAATTCAAATATGTTTTGAAGAATGCGGACAGCGATACAGTTGAAACTGTTACAGCTATAACTCGTGAAGGCAAGGCAAGCGGCACTATCACATTTAGTGAACTAACATTTGATGCAGCTGGTGAATATAAGTACACAATTGAAGATGTATTTAAGGGCGACGTTATTGATGGCGTAACGCACAGCAGCAAGTCATCAACTGTTGTTATTACTGTTACAGATGATGGATCTGGCAAGCTTGATGCAAGTGTGAAATATGATGACGCAGCAACTGCTCCAACATTTGAAAATGTATATGCTGCTTCAACTGTCACACTTTCTGGTGCTGACTACTTGAAGGTTGATAAGAAGATTAGTGGTCGCGATTGGTTCGACGCAGATGAATTCAAGTTCACATTGACTGCAGGCGACAATTCATATCCAATGCCTGCAACAGGTGAAGATGTAGTCACACTCACAAGTACAGCTAAGAGTGGCAACTTTGGAAATATCACATATTCAAAGACTGGCACATATACTTATGCAATTGCAGAAACTGACGTCAATGCAGTAGACAATGCAAACATGACTAAATCTGCGGCTGCATATAAGGTAGTTGTTGTTGTAACTGACAATGGCAAAGGCAAACTTCGTGCAAGGTCAACTCTAACTCAAACTAAGGGTGATGACGGCAGTGCAATTTCAGGTGATGATGAAGACGCTGACGGTGTTGCAACATTTACAAATACATATACAACAGCTAAGAAGTTGACTGTTACAAATACAGTAGTTGCAGATGAAGGTTTGACTCCAAGTGCTGATAAGAAGTTTAGCTACACAATTGAGCTCAAGTATTCTGATGGTACTGCTGTTAGCGGTGAGTTTGGTGGCTTGACATTTAAGAATGGCAAGGCAACATTTACACTCACTGGCACAGACAGCATTGACTTGTCTGGCTTGCCAGCAGGTGCTACATATACAATCACTCAGACTGCAGAAAGTGCTTACACAACTACAGTTGATGGCACAGAGAAATTAGTAGCAACTGGTACAACATCTAAGACAGATGAAATTAAGGCCGACTTTGTAAATACATATCATGTATCAAAGGTGAAAGCTGATGCATTTGGTG
>CAVDAL010000105.1:0-31357 GCA_963606965.1 Acutalibacteraceae bacterium | reverse complement strand
AATGCGCAGCCACAACCAACATTATTCTTCATCTAATTCTTTGATATATTCGCGATCAATTGCGCCTTCAGAATGCGGTGGCTTGATATCAAATTCAACATGCTTTGTGAACAAGCTAACAACCGGAACAATAACAAGTGAAATGAGCATGGCAATTGCGCCGCAGTTAACAGGTGAAGCAATAATTGTCACGCCACACATTCCTGCAATCATATTCCCCATCGTTAGTCCTACGCCACAAATAAAGCTTGCTGCAACAGCCGCCTTTGAAACTTTCTTTGTATACAAGCCCCAGATGAAAGGCCCCAAGAAAGAGCCAGCTAAAGCACCCCAAGAAACAGCCATCATCTGCGCAATAAAAGTGACAGACGAATTATATTGAAAGATTGCAATAACAGCAGAAATCACAACAAATACTATGAGCAAACCACGCATTGTAAAGACCTGCTTTTTTTCACTCATTTCTTTAACAATGTTGCCCTTAATCAAGTCAAGAGTCAATGTTGAAGATGATGTCAAAACAAGTGAAGAAAGCGTTGACATTGAAGCAGACAAAACAAGAACAACAACAAGCCCAAGCATGATATCTGGCAAACCAGAAAGCATTGTCGGAATGATGGAATCATAAACTGGCGTGCCAGAAGCGCTCATTTCCACAGAACCAGAATATAAGCGCCCAAAGCCGCCAAGGAAGTAACTACCACCAGCAACAACAAAAGCAAACAAAGTTGAAATTATTGCGCCTTGCTTGATAGCAGGTCCTTTTTTAATTGCATAAAACTTTTGCACCATTTGCGGCAAGCCCCACGTGCCAAGGCTTGTTAAAATCACTACACCAAGCAAATTGAGCGGGTCAGGGCCAAACATGCTTGTAAATGCTCCAAGCATATCTGAACCTTCAGCTTTAATTTGTGAAAGCGAAGTTATAGAAGCCATAAAGCCCCCATTGTCGCCAAGAACACAAACAACAACAGCGATAATGCCAATAAGCATGATAATGCCTTGCAAAAAGTCATTCACAACTGTTGCCATATAGCCGCCAACAACAACATATATGCAGGTCACAACAGCCATAACAATTACGCAAACTTCATATGGAATGCCAAATGCCATTCCAAAAAGTCGTGACAAACCATTGTAAACACTAGCAGTATAAGGAATTAGAAAAACAAAAATAATCAATGCTGAAGCAATGCGTAAAGCATTTGACTTATAGCGCTTACCAAAAAATTCTGGCATAGTTGAAGCGCCAAGGCGGTGTGTCATTTCACGCGTACGCGCACCAAGCACCCACCATGCAAGTAAGCTACCAAGCAAAGCATTACCAATGCCAGCCCACAATGCAGCAATGCCATATTTCCAACCAAACTGCCCAGCATAACCAACAAAAACAACAGCTGAAAAATAGCTTGTTCCAAATGCAAATGCGCTCATCCAAGGCCCAACGTTGCGGCCCCCTAAAATAAAGCCGTCAACAGAAGCTGATGACTTTCTGCAATAGATACCCGCGCCAATTGCGACGCCAAAAAATATGAGTACCATGCAAATCTTTACTATCATATCAATTTCTCCTTATTATGAGCGCACCCGCAATGCGCTATTAAAACTTATCAACCTGTTGCTGCGTCACTATTGTTACGCCGCTTGCCTTCAAAATTTCAATGCACTTTTCATTGTCTGACGGCCTGATAATAATCACAGCATCATCTAAAGTGCTCTGGCAGAATGAATAAGCATATTCAAGCGAAACACCACCATCGCCCAAAACTTGTGCAACGCGCGCAAGGCCTTTTGGTTCATGAGGAAGCTGCACGCAAACAAGGTCACATTGCGATGCCATAAATCCAGCCTCACGCAAAACGTTCAAAGCCTTTTCAACATCTGCGCTTGCTGTAATAATGCGAGCAATTCCAAAATCAGCAGTATCTGCTAAACAAAGAGCAAGCAAATTAACTTCAGCATCACCTAAAGTGTTCAAAAGCTCAGCAAGTGTGCCTTCTTTATTTTCCAAAAATACAGAAATTTGTTTGATATACATTTCATTAGACATAATATTTCACCTTTCTATTTGCAGCAGTGCATTCCTACAGATTTCTTTTCTCGATAACGCGTTTTGCCTTGCCTTCTGAACGTGGAATTGAATGTGGAGCAACCAAGTTAATCTTTGCTTTAATTCCAACAACAGACTTGATTTGATCTGCAATTTCATTGCGAATATTTTCGATATGTGAAACAGTATCTGAAAACATATCATCTGTAAGTTCAACATGAACAGTCAAAGTGTCTGTAGACTTAACACGATCAACTTCAATCTGGTAATGAGGAGCAACGCCTTCAACACTTACCAAAACAGATTCAATCTGAGTTGGGAACACATTCACGCCACGAACAACAATCATGTCATCTGTGCGGCCTGTAATTCTGCCCATGCGTGCATTTGTCCTGCCGCAAGCACAGGGCGAAGTGTCAACAGTCGCAATATCATGAGTGCGATATCGAATTGCTGGCTGACCCTTCTTCGTAATTGTTGTGAAAACAAGTTCACCCGGTGTGCCATCTGGAACATGTTCACCTGTCACAGGGTCAATGCATTCAATAATTACATGATCTTCATTAATATGGCTGCCATGTTTTTCCAAGCATTCATAACCAACACCAGGGCCTGCAATTTCTGTCAAGCCATAAATATCCATAGCATCAATACCGAAGAGCTCTTCCAAATGCTGGCGCATCTCTTCTGTCCAAGGCTCTGCACCAAAAACGCCAGCCTTCAAGCACAAATCTTTTTTAGGGTCAATGCCAGCCTCAATAGCGCTTTCTCCAAGATAAATTGCATATGAAGGAGTGCAGCATAAAATTGTTGATTTCAATTCTTGCATCATCATCAACTGACGTTGAGTATTACCCGCAGACATTGGAATAACCATTGCGCCAAGTTCTGTCGCACCTTGGTGTGCACCAAGACCGCCTGTGAACAAGCCATAGCCATAGCCAACTTGCACAATATCTTCATTAGTAGCGCCTGCAGCAGAAAGCGCGCGAGCTACCATTTCAGTCCAAACTTTGATGTCGCCTTCTGTATATCCAACAACAATTGGATGCCCTGTTGTTCCAGAAGAACCTTGAATGCGAACGATATCCTTTTTATCAGCTGCCAGAAGGCCGAATGGGAAGTTTGCACGCAAGTCTTCTTTTTCAGTGAAAGGAAGCTTTGTAATATCATCAACGCTTTTAATGTCTTCAGGCTTAATGCCTGCTTCATCCATGCGTTGCTTGTACATTGGCACATTGTCATAAGTCCATTTGACAGTTTCCACAAGGCGTTCCGACTGCAAAGCATGCAGCTCGTCTCGACTCATGCATTCTTTTTCTGGCTGGTAAATCATCAATAACTCCTTTTTCTTTACAATTCTTTCTTACAAAAAATGTGCAAGTTCAATAACTTTTCTTCACGCAAATCCGCTTTATTGTCGCGGTCTTTCTTATTAACAAAAAAACCGCCCGGATTTGTGATTCCGGGCGGTTAAATTCTTGCTAATAAATTCGGCTAGATTTACTAGGCTGACATTCGCTGGGCATCACAAACTGCAACTCCTTTAAAATAAAAGAAGAAGTAATAAGTGAATGCATAAAATCGTGTAGCTAATGTCATCATTACTAATAAATTCCTTTCCGACAAAAAAGCATTTTGCTGTTATCTCAAAATAATGTCAACAAAATTATCAAAAAATTCTGCCGAGCGCGCTTGCGAAGCTCTGTTACTTCTTTGCTTTTACGCTCTTGACCTTGCTATATGCACTATAAACCTTCTTTCCGTTTACAGTCTTATAAGCACGGACTTTGTAATAATACTTCTTGCCGCCCTTCAATTTCTTGTTGACATATTTAAGTGTGCTGCCTTTCTTTATAGTCTTTACACACTTATATCCGCTGCCCTTCTTCACAGAGCGATAGATCTTATATCCATTAGCACCAGCAACTTTGTTCCATTTAACTGTTGCCTTCTCCACGCCTTTCTTCAACTTCAGCTTTGGCTTAGTTAAAGATGGTTTTGCACTCTTAACAGCGCTATATTGACCATACAATGTTTCAGTGCCGCTTTGCAATGTAACTTGGCCATAAGCGCGAACCTTATAAGAATATGTTGTGCCAGTCTTTACAGCTGTGTCTGTCCATGTTGTTACAGCTGTGCCATAAATGCTCTTTACCAATGAATATGAACCACCGGCAACGCTTCTATAAATTTCATAGCCAACTGCTTTTGCGTCCTTATTCCAGCTGAGTTTTATAGCATTGTATGAAGAAGCAGTTGCACTGAGCGTAAGTGCTGTATTTGGAGTTGCAGCTTCACGCTTCAAGTCAGCCAACTTTCCTTCAGCAGCAACTAAGACATCATAATTTTTGACAAGCGCACGTGCATTCGCATTCAAAAGTTCATATTCAGCGCGAGCCTTATTAATCAATTCTTCACTGTCTAATGTGATTGGGTCAATCTTTGCAATATCATCAATATCACTTATAACAGAATTTGCACTTGCTTCATCTTCGCTTATAACAATAACTTTAACACGCTGTGGAGTGACAAGTTCATATGAGTCTGTCTTACCATTACTCAAAGTCTTTGTATTTGTTATTACAGCATAATAATAATATGAGCCAAGCTTTGAAGCTCCAACAAACATATGTGAATCAGATTCATTATCAATCAAAGAACCTTTTGCTTCTTCATTATCAGCAACATACCACTTGTATGTAAGAGCGCCATCATCACTTGATGCAGCATTAACTTGAATTGAGTCGCCATCTGCTTTGTCAATTACATATTCAACAGCCAGAGGATTGTCGAATGCTTTGCCATATTTATCAACAAGACCAAAGCTTGTAACGCTTGGAGCTACCGCTTTTGCGGCAACTGTCACTTTGATGCGGTCAGTCTTGGTTGTGCAGCTGTCAACTTTGCCGCTTTCAAGAGTCTTTGTATTTGTTACAGCTACATAATAATAATATGTGCCTTCTTCGCTAGTGCTAATATCCAAGCTTGTGCCAGTTGCACCATCAACAACAGTGCCATCAGATTCTTCATCGCCTGCAACATACCACTTATATGAAAGCGTGCCGCTATCAGTTGAAGAAGCATCAAGCTTTATAGCATCGCTTGCACCTTCACCAACAAAGTAACTTGCGTCTTCAATTTCTGTTCCGTCTTCGCTTTCCAGCTTGAAGCTATTAATTACTGGAACTTCAGCAACACTATCGACTGTCACTTTAATACGGTTAGTCTTAACTTTTGCACTGTCAGTCAAGCCGCCATCAATATCTTTGATATTTGATACAGCAGCATAGTAATAATAAACGCCAGCAGTATCAGTATTTACAGCCAAAGTATTTGCTGTTGCACCCTTAACAGGTGAACCCTTAGTGTCTGCATATTTGCTTACATACCATTGATAAACAAGATATCCGCCATCAACAGACGTTGCATCAACCTTCATGCAATCATCAGTCTTTGCACCAATTCCATATAAAACATCTGTTGGAGTGTCTACAGCTTTGCCGTCTTTATCAACAACTCCAATGCTATTAACCTTTGGCTCTTTTGCAATATTGTCGCTCTTTACAACAATCTTTGCATAATCACTTGTTGTGCTGCCTCTGTAAACAATTCCACTTGTTGCATTTGTGGAAGTGTTTGTGACAATAGCAAAGTAATAAATGTCGCCAACTTCAGATACAGAAGGAGTGCATTCAATAATTCCGCTTTCTGGAACTGTGCCACCAGCACCTTCAACAGCTTGTGCGCCATCAGAGTTTGCCAAATCATTGCAATACCACTGATATGTGAGTGTGCCGCCATCTTTTACAGCATTAACTTTTGCTGTTAACTTAGCTACATTTGTTGCATTCAAGTCATATTCTGCACCAACTGGCTGCAAAGAATATGTTGGCTTTTCAGCAGAAAGCATAGCTTTTGAAGTTGTCTGCCAATATAAAACAGGATATGAATCTGTTGTTACAAAGTCTGTATAAACAGTTCCTTGAATCAAGTTCAACGCGTCAGTAAATTCGCTATTTGCTTTCATTGCAGTTGCAGATTTTGACAAAACATTTTCTTGTTCGCCATATGTGCCACTTTTACCTATGCCAGCATTTACACCTTTTTGGCTCATGTAATAGCAGTCCACAGCAATGCCATCCAAATAACCAATCAAGCCGCCGTGGGTTGTTATTGTAGATGTTGAAGTTCCAGCCTTTGAAATTACACCTGTGCTATAGCAGTTTAAAACTTGGGAATTATATCTTATGTAGCCAGCAATGCCACCAATATATGTAGCAGCTGTTACATCGCCAGTATTATATGATGCACCAATTACTGTTGCATTTGCATCGCCAACAATGCCACCTGCAAAGTTGCCATAAACACCTGCGCTTGAATATGCGCGTACAAGTCCGTCTGTATGAGCGCAATCATAAATATATATATTTATGCGAACACTTGTTGATGCATAAGCATAACCAACAATGCCGCCTACATAATTTTCACCACGGACAGTGCCTGCAAATTGGCATGAAGAAATTCTTGTTGAATTATCTTGCGTACCAGCTGTTGCATATGCAACATATCCAACAATACCACCAGCATAATTGCCTGACTTTTCAATCGCGCCCTGAACAGTCAAATTCTTAATTGTTGCAGCTTTTACAGCGCCAAAAAAGCCATTGCAACCAACGCCATCGCGTGAAACTTTAACTCCAGAAACACTATGTCCTGCACCATCGAATGTGCCAGTAAAGAAGTTTGTAGCATCGCCAATTGGTGTCCACAAAACACTTTCATCAAGTGAAATGTCGCACAGCAATTTAAATGACTTATCTAAATATTCTGTATTACCAGCGATTGAGCGCAATTGTGCTTCTGTAGAAATAAGATATGGATCTTCAGCTTCGCCTGTGCCGCCACTAAATGCAGCGCTTGAAGACTGCGCAGTGCTTAAATCGACATCAATATTAAGAGCCGCATCATTAACAACAAAGCTGCCCTTCTTCGCATCATAGCCATTGCTATATGCTACATATTTATAAGTGCCATTGCAAAGGTTCCATGAATTGCTATCACCTTTAATCTTCAAACTTCCATCTGAATCATAAACAGAGATACTTGCATTATCAATTGCAGCATCTGTAGCTTCATCTTTTGCTGTAATTGTCACTTTATTTGTGACTTTATCCATCGACACTTTAATCTCGCGATATTGGTCTGTCGACCTCATCTTGAATGAGCCTTCTACTGTGCCATACCCGCCACAGTTAACAGAATAATAATATGTACCAGCATCTAAATTAAATTTAGAGCTATTAGTCTTAACAGGTGAAACAGCTTCCTTATTTTCATTAGTCAAGCTAAATTCTGCATCGCTTATAGTTTCACCATCTGAATCAACAGCATAAAGAACAGCATAATAAACAGAAGGCTTCATAGTCACTGTAACTAATGTTGTAGCAGCCTGTGCAGCCTGGAATTTGCCAGTTTCATCTTCATATCCAGCACGAGTTGCTGTGTAAGAATATTTTGCTCCGCGTTCAAGCTGATATGTTCCATTTTCCAATGGAGGAACAATATTACCTTTGTTGTCTTTAACAACAATGGAAACATTCTTTATCTCATCACCAGTTGTGCCATCGTCGCCACGCACTTTGCATTCAAAGCTGACATAGCTAACTTCACCTGCAGTATGAAGAACAAAATCTTGTGACATATCAGCTCTGCCAAGAGTTAAATAGCCAACTTCGTCTTCATAGCCTTCACCACAAATCACATATTTGTATGTGCCTTCAGGAATATTTGCAACATAAGAAGAACTTGTACTTGTTTGTGCAGGGCTTGCTTGCAAGCCATCAGAAGAACGAGTCAATGTAATCTTTGCATCATCAATCTTGTCGCCTTCAGAATCAGTTAAGTTCAGACTTAACTTATAAGTCTTTTCCATCGTTATGGAAACGTTTTGATTCTTTGCATATGTGGCAATTGTTCCTTCTTTTGTATAGTAGGAACCTTTTGTCAAAACATAATTATATTTGCCTTTATGCAGTGAATATGTTCCATCGCTTTCAGGATTGATAACATGACCCTTTTCCCACTTGCCAGCTTCAATGCCTTCTTCTTCGTCTGCTTCCCATTCAATATCTTCAGCAGCAGTCAACTTAATACCAACACCAGTCATGTCAATGCCGTCTTGGTCTGTGATATTAAATTTGATGTGATAAATTGGAACATAAGCGCGTTCTAGCAAATATTCACCAGCAGCGCCAAAGTCAATTAAGCCCCAGCCATAATATTTATCATAGCCAGCTTCGCCTTTATCGACAGATGTTTCTTTCAACATCGTCATGAATTCATCTTGCGTCATGTTCGGGAAAACAGACCTTGCCATTGCACCAAGAGCAACAACTTCAGGGCAAGAATATGATGTACCGCTTCCTGTTTTATAAGTACTAGAACTATCAATGCCTAAGCTTGTAACATATGCACCAGGAGCAGAAACAAAAACATTATCTTCACCAAAATTTGTGAAATAAGATGTTGTGCCATCTTCATCGAGTGAAGAAACACCAACAACGCAATCATATGCAGCAGGATAATTATTTGTTTCTACGCCATCGTTACCAGCAGCAGCAACAACAATAATTCCATTAGCAACAGCTGTTTCGCAAGCTTCCTGCATTGTGTCTGTTGTTCCTTCGCCGCCCAGGCTCAAGTTAATAACATCAGCTTTGGCAGCAATTGCTTGATAAATACCTTCAACAACAATGTCTGTAGAGGTTGATCTTGTTTCAAAAATCTTAATTGGAACAAGATCAACTTCAGGCATGATACCTGTAATGCCCTTGCTATTGTTCATTTGTGCAGCAATCAAGCCTGTAATAAATGTACCATGACCCAAAGTGTCAGGCGTACCTGTTTGGCTATTAACAACATTAACGCCTTCCTTTATGTGGCTATAGTCAATATCTTCATGCTTGATCTGTGCCCCACTACTTGTAGAACCAGTGCCAATAATGCCACTGTCCACAACAGCAACCAAAACATTGTCATCTTCTGCTTTATCAATATTTTGGCCATAAAGATTATTTTCCCAAGCACCAGAAACATTCATCATTGGCAAGTTCCACTGGCTTGATGAATAATAAGGATCGTTTGGATCTGTTGTTGTGCTTCCAGATGTCTTAGATTCATCGCTTGATTTTGCGCTAGATTCAGAAGAACTTGCAGCCTTTATAGCACTTGTAAGTTCAGTGGTATCTGCTTCTTCATCGCTTATTGTTACATAATAGTTTGGTTCGATTTCATCGATATATTTTTCATCGACAAATTCATCAATTGATTCCAATGAATCTGCAGAATAAATATTCGATGCACTTCTATATTCAATCTGCCCATCGAATTCAGATAGCACATCTTTTGACTGATAAGTGCTTGGAGCATCATCTTTCAATGTGAAGATGAACCCGCTATATGTGCTTGTGTCAACATCTTTAGCATTGACTTTGTTGCCGTCATTGTCATATGCAACAACTTTGCTTGTAATTTTTGCATTATCACAGCCGTCAAGCCCAACAGCTGAGCTGCTTGTTGCAACGCCTACAGGAATTCCAACAGCCAGTGCAAGAACGCAAGCAGCTGCAATTCCTCCAATAATCGTGAGGCGTCTTCTAAACTTTCCCATGTTCAATACCCCTATCATCCAATGAAACGTACAAGAAGAGAGCTTCTATTTTTCAAGAAGCTCTCTTCATTAGCAAGATTACTTTGCTTTTGCAAACTTCACGCCAGAGAAGCTGCCATAAATATTCTTGCCACCAACTGTTCTATATGCGCGAACTTTGTAATAATACTTCTTACCACTCTTAAGCTTTTTGTTTGTGAATTTCTTTGTGCTGCCAGACTTTATAGTCTTTACGCTCTTATACTTTCCACTCTTAGCTGTCGCGCAATAAACTTGGTATCCACTTGCCCCACTAAGCTTTTTCCAAGTTACTTTAACTTTCTTCTTTCCAGATGCTTTAACCTTGCTAATGCTTACCTTACCAAGCGCAGGTGCAGCTTTTACAACTGAAGAATAGTCGCCATAAAGCTTCGTATCATTATTCATACCATATGCACGGACTTTGTAATAATAAGTTGTGCCACATGTCAAACTTGTATTTGTAAAGCTTGTCTTTGATGTCAAAACAACCAAAGTATATTCGCCATTTGCGCTGGTAGACCTATAAACTTCATAGAACTTAGCTTTTGCATCTGCCTTCCATGAAACTGTCACAGATTGATATGATGCAGACTTTGCACTCACGCCAGAAACTGCAGCAGGTGTGTTATCAACAAGAATCTTTGTTGGAATTGCAGCAATTTCATTCTGTGCAGCTTCAAGAACCTGAGCAATTTCATCTTTGCTTGCAGCTTTCTTCAAAGCATAAACATTTGTAAGAACAGCCTTTGTCAATTTGTTCTGTTCAGTTTCATAATACAAGTCAAGATTTGCATAGTTTTCTTCTAATGCATCAATTGCTTGTGTGCGTGCTTGTTCAATGCTTGTGCTTTCTCTATTTGCATCAATGCTTGCTTTTTCAGCATCAATTGCAACTTTTGCTTGCGCAACAATTGTTTCAATTTCGCCAGCCGCAGCCGCATCAATCTTTGCAGCATATTCATTGATTACATCTTCAACAAGCAATTTTTCTTCACGAGTCAATTCGCTTAAATCAAGATAGCTATTCAAAGAATCCTTTGCGCTTGCTTTTGCAGCAGTTAATTCAATAGCAGCTTTTTGAGCATCAATTGCTGTCTTGCCTGCTGCAACAACTGCATCAATTTCATCTTTTGCTGCCACATCAATTTTTGCAGCATATTCACTTATAACATCTTGAATCAAGACTCTGTCTTCACGTGACATCTGGCTTAAGTCAAGATAATTATTCAAAGTATCCTTAGCTTCTGTTCTTGCTTTTTCAAGTTCAGCAGCTGCTGCAGCTGCATCAATCTTTGCTTTTTGAGCATCAATTGCTGTCTTGCCTGCTGCAACAACGCCATCAATTTCGCTCTTAGCAGCAGAATCAAGCTTTGTAGCATATTCATTGATGATATCTTGAATTACAGCGCGATCCGTACGATCAAGAGTGCTCAAATCAAGATATGTATTCAAGGTTTCTTTAGCTTGCGTGCGAGCTGCTTCAAGCTCTTCTTGCTCGATATCTTGCTTTGTCTTAACAGCATCGATTGCAGCCTTAGCTTCCTTCATCATGTCATATGAAATATAAGGCTCGCTTGCTCGTTCAATCTTCTTTGTATATGTCTTTAACAAGCTCTTAATTTGTGCCTGTTCATCTTCGCCATAATCATTCATGTTCAAAGCATCAACATATTCATTGAGTTCTTTGACGAATGCATCGCGTTCGGCTGCTTCCAAAGTGCCCTTGCCATATGCAAAGCTTTCCAAAGCTTCAACTAAGTCTGCATATGCTTGGTCAAGTTCAACTTGAGATGTTGGATCTAATTCATATGCAGCTTGTGCAACCTTGATAGAAGCATTCAAGCCATCAACAGCTTCTTGTGTTGCCCAATTTCTATCTTCAGAAATTGAAGTGCCGTCATTAGTAATAACAACATTGTCTGCAAGAGCCTGAGCACTATCAATTGCTGTCTTTAACATTGTTCTGTTAACGCCAAGGCCTTGCTTTTTAACCTTATTGATTCTCTTTTGAGCATCCTTAACATTTTCATATGCTGTCATTACTTCATCATTTGTTGCAGTATCATCATTCAAAGTTTCCTTTGCTGAAGTTAATGCTGCAACAAAAGCATCTTTTGTTTCTTGATCTGTATAGAAATATGCACTTGAAACATCTGTGCCATCAGTTGAAACAAAACAGCTATCTGCAACAATCTGAGCATCTGCAACAGCATCAGTCAGCAAGCTCCTAATCGTGCTATTAGCTTGAACTTCTGCTTTGTAATTGATTGTGCTTTCTGTTTGCTGATACATAAAATATGTATATGTAATATCAGTTGGGCTTGTCTGTCCATACACCAACATATATGCATACAAATAATCCATCTGGCTTGCAAGATAATTCCAATAATCTTTTGATACACCTTGGCTTGCACCATAAGACTTCAATGCCAAAATTGGTTTAACTTTAACAGCGCCTTCTTCGCTGCCACTGCCGCCCCATTCAGGGAAGTAATATCTATCCTTCATCAAGCCATCATATGAATAATTGTAATAGCCAAGCGTCATATAATCGCCAGATTTAAAGTCAACACCAGCAGTGCTGAACAATGTGTCAAGATAAACATATTCTTTTACAACACGGCCAGCTGTTCCATAGCCAACAGCAGAATAATAGAGTGTGCCTTCATTGTCTGAAGCTGCCATCTTCTGCATATCTTCTTTGCTGAAGCTCTTAGCAATAACAGAGTCATGGCCTTTAACTTTTACATAAATGTTGAAGTAAGGCGGAGGAGTCAAGCTGCCAAAATAGCCATCCCAATCACCATCTGTAGTGATGTTTTGTCCAATATAACTTGTTGTTTTATCTTCGCCAGCTGCTTGTGTCTGCCACTTCAAAGCAGGATATGAAGATTCATCAAACTTCCAGTTATCTGTGTTCCAGTTTGAATATGAAGAAGCTTTCTTTGCATTTGCAGCTGTGATAGACGCACCATTAAGTGTAGCTTCGCCTTCACCAGTATTAATTACACCGGCAGAAATTCGCATATCATCTAAAGCATAGTTGCCTGAAATAACAGATTCAGAAGCTTTACCAGCAATCTTACCAACTGTTACATGATCATCTAACGCTTTAATGCTTGTATTTAATGCATAGCAATTTTTAATTGTGCCATCAGGCTTGTCTGGATTCCAGCTGCCATTACCAACAATGCCACCAACATATGAATCAGATGTTGTTGTTGAAAGCGGCTTTGATTCAAGTGAAGCTGTGGAATAGCAATTTGAAACTGAAGTGCCAGTGTAACGCATTACACCAACAATGCCACCCATTGTTGAACGACGAGTTTCAGCAGAAATATATGTGCCCTTGCTATAACAATCTGTAATTGAAGATGTGCTGCTTAATGAACCAGCAATGCCGCCGATATAGTTGTCGCAAACATAGCCATAACCAGCAACTGGGTAACCGCCAATAGTTTCTGTTTCAAGAGAAGAAACAGCCTTGATGGAAACATTTGTATAGCAATTGCTAATCTTTGTATTACCAAGTGCAAAGCCTACAATGCCGCCAACGCACATCCAGTCTGCAAGTGTGCTGTCTGGACGGTCGAACACATTAATGCTGCCTTCAATGCCAAGATTTTTAATTGTTGCATTACCTGAAGTATAGCCAAAAAAGCCAATCTCACTAATGCGGTCTGCATAAGCCATTGGGGATCCATCCCATGCAACTTCCAACTCATAAAGATTTTCACGATCAATGCTGAAGTTGCGGATAACATGACCTTGACCATCAAAGACACCAGAGAATGCTAATGTGCCAGAACCGTAACCACTATTTGTACCAAGGACATACCAGTTATTTTTGTTTGTTTCGCCATCATTTAAAGCAATGTCTGCCGTGAGCTTGACTTTGTCTGAATTTGAATAATTTTCATGCCACCACATCAATTCTTCAGCTGTGCCAATCAAGTAATAGCCACTGCTATCCTTTTGTGGCTCAGTCAAAGTTTTGCCATCCCAAACTGGGATGAGTGTAATATCAACTTCTTGTGCACTGCCCTTCAATTTCACAGAGCCAGTAATAACGTTATAGCCTTCTCTTGTTACTCTATATGTATATGTTTCATCATCGCGAAGAGTATAACTTGCTGAATCATCTGCGTCTGCTGCCATGACATGACCATAAGCATCTTTGACAGTGATTGAATTATCAACATATTTCGAGCTAATTGAAGAATCATGTACATTAAATGTCAACTTTTGAGTTGTAACTGCTGTTGGGCTTTCAATAACAATTGAAGTCAAGTTAGCTTGTGACTTATCTGCAGCTTCCTTTTGAATCATCTTCAAAGGACCTTGACCAGAAGCCAAAGGCGCGCCAAGCTTGCCGTCGCCAAATGCAACAATTGGGCCTTCTTCTTTTTCTTGCTGACGAATGTCACCAAGAGTAATTTCAGTCCTGCTCAAAACATTTGCACCTGTAAATGTCACAATTGTTTTGTCATCTGTGTCTTGAGTCAAGCCATATTCAGCCAAAAGCTCATACAGATAAATGCCTGCATAAGTCTGGCCTGCATATTCAGCTTGAACACCAATGCCATCTTCCAAAACTTTTTGTTCAAGTTCGCGAACAGTAATCTTTTTAGTCTTGTCGCCAATTTGAATAGTTAAAGTCTTGCTCAAAGCGCTTGCATATTGCGAACCTGAATTTTGGTCGCCATCATAATATAAGTGCAATAAGTTTTCTGTAACATCTTCACTTGCATTTGAAGTTGCAGCAAATGTCACATCAAATTCTGTTGTTACATATTGCTTATCATCATTTGTTACTTGCTTATAATTTCTTATTTCCATCGAACCATCAACGCTTGGATAAGCGCCACGTTCGAATGCATAATAAACATCATCTTTAACATAATGAGAAGTCAAAACAACATGTGCACGATAGAAAGTAGCATCTTCAAAGCTGCCACTGAATTCTTTACCGCCGCATGTCCAAGAAATTTGTGCTGTGAACTTACCATTCTGTGCCTTGTTCAAAGTAATTTCTTTTTGAGGTGTGTCCCCTGTCTTTGGAGCTTCAATATTAAGACCTAAATCTGAAGAAGAAAGATAATGAACAATCTGGTTAACTGTAACAGGGACTTCTGTAGTTGCACCCTTATATTCAACAGTTACTGTCTTTTGAGTTGCAGCCAAGCTTGAACCATTAACAATAGTCCAGCCTGATGTAATCTTTACTGCCTCACTATCATCTTCACTTAAGTAAGCTGTAACTTCCATGCCAGAATCGTTAAAGCTTTCAAGATCGTTATATTCAGTCTTGCTTGGCATCTTTGTTACAGCAATATGATCGACTGCTTTTTCCCAAGAAAGAATTGGATAACCGCCATTGCTATTAACAGCATATGCGCTGCCAAGTTCTGCAACAAAAGCTGCAGACTTCATTACATCACTTGTGCGCTTTGCAGAAAGCGGGCTTGTTTCTGCAAGGCCATTGTCAACATAATAATTGTTTGCAAAATTTGCAGTGTTTGAAAGGCTACCAATTAAAGCATATGCCTTTTGTGTTGTTGCAGCATTTGATGTCACCATGCCAGCGTTGTAACAGTTTTGCATAGTGCAATAACTTGAAGTTGCAGAAAATGCACCGTGCAAACCGCCAACATTTGATGTTGCTGAGCCATCATTTGATGATACAGCTGAACCGCTGATATTGCCTGTGTTATAGCAATTTTCAACATTTCCAGCAGCACTAGAATTGTTGCAATAACCAACAAGACCGCCAAGCTGAGCCATTGAAACTCCAACAGCAGTAACATTTGCTTTGACAGCTGCAATATTGTTGCAAGAATTAAGCGTCAAACCAACGCCCCAACCAACAAGACCGCCGCAGTCAACAAGAGCACTTCCGGCTTCATTTGTGAATGTTACATCAAATGTCATTTGGTTTGAGCAATTTGAAATTGTGGACTTATAAGCATACCCAGCCAATGCACCCATATAGAACAGGCCATAAGATGCCTTTTCCTCTGTGTAATTTACATATGCATTGCCTTCCAAAATCACATTTTTAATTGTTGCATTTTGAATCCAACCAAATACACCAAATGTTGATTCACTTGAATTGAACTGAGCATTCTTAAATATAATCTTGCAGCCTTGACCATCAAATGTGCCTTCAAAACTGCCAGAACCATATCCACCAATTGGAGTCCATGCATTGTCTGCAAGGTTCATGTCTTGGCCAAGATAAATTGTCTTTCCTGCGAATGTATCTGTGCCTTCATTAACAAGCTTTGCTAAACCAGCAAGTTCAGATTCATTCTTCAAAGTATATGTTGTAGCACTTGGATAATCTGTATACCAGTCTGTGTCGACGTCTGTTTCGCCTTCCCACTTATCCTTGATTTGCATAGTTTTTTCAATTGTTACAGGCGAACCTTTTTCAACACTAAATTCGCCTTCAACTTTTGCATAACCATTGGCTTTGATTACATAAGTATAGTCGCCTTCTGGGAAGAGTATTCCTTCAGAAATTTGGCTTGTGCTGTCATATGTATTCAGCAAAGAGCCATCAAAATCTCCACCTTTAAAGTAAATAGAAACTGAAGGATCAGTGCCTGCAAATGAACCTGAAACAGGTGAAATATTAAATTTGACTTTTTCAGTTTTCTTTGCATTAAGCTCAACTGTCATACTTCCTGCAGAATATGAAATGTCAAATTCGCCAGTTTCTTTTTCATAGCCAACTTTTTTAGCAGTGTAAGAGTATGTGCCATTTACAAGTTCAAATGTGTAATGACCTGTTGATTCCCCTTCGCTTGCATCTGTATATGTTGGATTAGTTATTGCGATATTGCCATCTTCTGTCACTTTAGCAAGGTCGAATGTAACAGAGCTGTCTATGTTAACAACATAATTATATTTTTGAGCTGCAAGCGTTACATCAACTTCCGCAGTTTCATTAGTAATGCTAAATTTGCCAGATGCTTGCAAATAACCTTTGCGGTCTACTGTATATGTGTAGTCGCCTTTTCCAACTTCACATGATTCATCGCTGCCGCTATATACAACTTCACCATTGCTATTTGTTACAACAATTTGAAGTTTGCTTTCAGCATCAATATTGCTTTTATCATCATATGAAATGTTAAAGTTGACAACAAATTTTGCATTAGGATTTTGCCAACGCAAAACTGGATAGCCGCCGTTATAAACATATGAGTCGCCAGATTTTTCATCTGAACAATATGCATCGCCCAAGTTGCTAATCAGCTCTAAATAATTGCAGCTTGCAGATTTATCGAATGATGAAAATGCCTCATCTTCAAAAGCGCCATCACTTGTATTGCTACCCTTATATTTGCTATTTGCAAGATAGAAGTTCTTGTACAAATAGCCACTGTCTACACTTGCTGAATTCTGATAACCAACAACACCGCCAATGCAATCGCTTCCACTTATTTCACCAGCGTTATAGTTGTTATGAATTAATGGTTGTGTGCTTGTTGAACCCATGTGAACATAGCCAACAATACCGCCAACATGGCTATCTGTATTAGTGCTCTTTAAAGTGCCAAGGTTGTAGCATGAATCAATTTCAGTGCCTGAATATGATGGAGAAGTAACACCAAGAATGCCGCCCATGCTTTGAATAATACCTGTAATTGTGCCATAGTTTACACAATATCTGATTACATCATTTTTCTTATAAAGTTCGCCAGCAATGCCACCAGCAGAATATGTCTTTGTATCTCCAGACCTTTCTGCATCAATTGTACCGTTATTAACGCAGCGGATAATCAAGCTTCCTGCGTTAGTATATGTTGTACCAACAATACCGCCAACTTGATATCCTGAAGTAATATTCATATTGTTGACACAGTCGCTAATTGTTCCATCAAACTTGCCAGCAATACCACCTGTGTATGCAGCACCTGAAGGAAGTGTAATTGCGCCATTCGTAACAATATTACTGATGGTTGTCTTAGTAGCCGAACCAACCAAACCAGCAACATTTTGATAATTATATGTTGTTGATGTTGTGATAACAGTATTTTCAAATGTAATACCGCTGATAGTTGCGCCATTTGCTTGGCCGAACAAGCCCCTATATCCATTTGCAGCACCAGCGCCACCAGTAATGTCGATATACATATTCTTGATTACATGGTTTCCGCCAACAAATGTGCCATTAAATGATTTGTTTATGTTGCCAATAGAGACCCAAGAATGTTTTTCTGTTCCGCCAAGGTCAAGATCATTTGTTAAATTAATTGTCTTGCCAGTAAAATCTGTCCCACTATTAACAAGACTTGCCAAACCAGCTAATTCATCTGGAGTTGAAATTTCATAAACATCAGTGAATGGGTGCCAAGTGTACCAATCTGTATCAGTACTTGTTCCATCCCAAGTTTCCCTCTTTGTTAAAGAAACTGAAATGCTGCTTTGCGTTGCTGGAATAGTTAAGCTGCCAGATGCAGATTCATAACCATTGGCTTTTACTTTATATGTGTAATTGCCATCGATTAAATCGAATGTCCATGTACCGTCAGCAGAACTTGTTGCTGCTGTAAATTCGCCATATTCTGTATTTGTAACATAAACAGTTGCATTTGTTGGTTCAACACTAAATGTGAAAGTGCTTGTTGGAAGCTTAGTCATTGTTACAGATGTTTCATCATCTTTACCTGTTGCTTCCAAAGTTACATCCTTTTTGTCATATGTATAACAAGAAAGGCTTAATGTATAAGCACCATATGCAGCTTTGTCAGCCAACGCATATGTATATGTTGCAGTATCATTATCTGCATCTTTATTAACAGTCGGCTCTGCAACTGCAGGAGCACCGCCATCATTTTTAACTGTCAACTTTGCATTTGCAGGTTTTACAGTCACTTTGTAATCATGCTTTATTGATGTAAGTCCAACTTCAAAATCGAGTGATTTTTTCGCAATTGTAAATGTCTTCGTGACGCTTTCATAGCCTTCTCTTGAAATAGTATATTTATATTCACCAGGAGAAAGTTCATAGTCGCCATCTGCCTGGGCCTGCTGCCCTTCAACTTTGACTGTTGCGTCGCGCAAAGATGCTCCAGTTTCTTCGTCTTTAATGCTGAAGCTTACATTAAATTGTGCATTTTCATTTTGCCAACGCAAAATTGGATACCCATTATTAATATTAGGAGTCAAATCAGCTTGGTAAGTTTTACCAATTGCATCAAGCAAATCTGCAGTTTCACCTTTTTCAAATGAGGAACAAACCTCATTGTCGGGAGTAATGCTACCAATGCCTAAAGATGCTGTATTAACAAGATATCTATTTGAATAAATATAAGAAGAGTCAATGCTTGTTGATGCAATTTGACCAATAATACCGCCAGCGAATGCATATGTTTTAGTTTCCGCTGTGCATTCAACAGTGCCAAGATTATAACATTTCGTTACATAAGTATCTGCTGCAGCTTGCAGGCCAACAATGCCGCCAGCATTTGCATTATAAGAAGATGTTGGACTTTCCTTAGCATTTGTTACATTGCCAGTGTTATAGCAAGAAGTGACTTTGCCTTGTGCATAACCAACAACACCACCAACACTTCCACCGACAGAAGACACAACACCTGTGTTAAAGCATTCTTCAATTACGCATTCTTCGCCATTTGATCCATCAAGGATTCTGCCGGCGATACCGCCCGTATATGCATAATTAGAGTCACGGCCCGTGATTGTTCCTGCATTAGAGCAACGAGCGACATTAGTATTTGTTTTATATCCAGAATAGTAACCAACAATACCACCAACGCCGCCAACTTGAGTTGAGAGATTGCCAGTAGCTGTGATATTGCCAGTGTTTACACAATCTTCAATGCAAACCTCTGAAAGCTCAACCTTACCAACAATGCCACCAACGCCGCCAGTGCATGGAAGAGAGTTAAATGTAGCTTCATTTTTGCAATCTGAAATTACAGAATTTACTGCTCTATTAAAGAATGCACCAACAATGCCACCAAAGCTTGTATTGCTAATTCCTGATTCAGAAACAACCAATGAGTTTAATGAGCCATTGAATATACAGTTGCTAACCTTAACGCCGCCATCTACTGCTGCACCTATAATGCCGCCAGAGCCAAGTTTGCCACTATAGCCCGAATAGCTATAAACATCCACGCTTGAAGTGCAATTATCCACAACGCATTCATTAGCATAACCAATTAATGAACCAACGTAATATGGGCCAGCAACCGTACCCGTCAATTTCACGTTCTTGATTGTTGCTTTATATGCCTTGCCAAAAAGGCCAACGCGTGGGCTTTCCCAATATTCATCGGCTGTTTCATCAATGTCTAATTTGATTGTGTGATTATCACCATCAAAAGTGCCCCTAAAATTATAGTCGGCATTGCCAATAGACAAAGTTGTTAGCGAAGATGCATCAATATCATTGCCTAGTTTGAAATACTTTCCTTCAAAAGTTATTCCATCAGCAACCTGAGTTTGCATGTCGCTAAGTTGTGCTGCCTTTTTAATAATGTACGGACTATCTGCCGTACCATTCCCCTCATATGTGCAGTTATCGGATGGGTCATCACTCTGCGTGCTGACCTCGTTAGCACTTACTTCTTCAGCTGCAATGTCTTTATCAGACTTGCCTGATGAAGCAAATGCTGCACTTGAAAATCCAGTGCACATAGTCAATACCATTACCAGTGACAACAAAACTGATAATGGCTTCTTCAATCGAGCCCTCATTAATCCTCCAAAAAATAGAGTAAAACACAAACCCGTATATTCTATCATTGAAATATATCTTTGGACGTTTAGTTTTCATAAGACACTATACAATTTAAAGAATAGTTTCTAACTGCGGTTTTGTTAGCTCTATATTCAAAGCTAACAACAGCATGCAAATTGAACACATGCTGTAAAATGTTCAGTATGAAAAATTCGCCTGACATAAATTTATTTTCACAAAGCTGGAAAGACCGAGCGATACTTTTACTCGACTTAGATGCCTTTTTTGCATCAGTTGAACAGCTCGACCACCCGCAATGGCGTGGCAAGCCTGTAATTGTTGGTGGAGATAGTGAAAAACGCGGAGTTGTTAGCACGTGTTCATATGAAGCGCGAGCTTTTGGTGTGCGCAGCGCAATGCCTTCTGCAATTGCAAAACGGCTCTGCCCTGATGCAATTTGGACAGAATCTCACTTTGACAGATATCATGAACTTAGTGGTAAAGTCATGCAAATTATGTATGATGAATCGCCTTTACTTGAACAAGTTTCTATCGATGAAGCTTTTTTGGATGTGACGCCTGGCAAGTTTTCAAATGAAGACCCAGTAAAAATTGCATCGCGCATAAGCAAGCGAGTTGCAGAACTTGGCGTGACTTGCTCCATTGGAATTGCAACAAGCAAATGTGTTGCAAAAATAGCTTCCGACATGGACAAGCCACGCGGAATGACTATTGTTTATCCTGGCAGCGAAGCTCATTTTTTAGCAAATATGCCTGTGCGCAAAATGCCAGGTATTGGAGGAAAAAGTGCAGAAAAGCTGCAAAAATTAGGCATTGAAACTCTTGAGCAACTTGCACAAGCGCCTCTTTGCGAACTAAAACCAATCTTTGGCATCAACGCACAAGACTTCAAAAATAGAGCTGCCGGAATAGATGCGCGAGAAGTTGAACCGCGTCAAGAGATAAAATCTGTAAGCCACGAACGCACATTTGCACAAGATTTAACAACACAGCAAGAAATTGAAGATGCCATAGATTATCTTGGCTCACTTGTTGGCAGACGCTTGCGCAAAAAAGGCTTGGCGGGACAAACTGTAACATTGAAGTTGCGCTATGCAGACCTCTCCCACAGGACAGCTCAAAAAAGCACAAACAAGCAAATGGATGATGAACGTTCATTCATTCCAATAGCAAAAAATTTATTGCCGCAACTTTGGCAGCCAGGAATGTCTGTGCGCCTTGTTGGTGTTGGAATAAGCGGTTTTGATGATACAAATTCGCAAATGGAGCTTTTTGATATTGAGGATATACCTGAACATGATGAAGCAATAATTAGTGCTGCAGACAAAGTGCGCGATAAATTTGGCGATGATTTTTTGAAGTTTGGTCGCGAGCTAAAATTAAAAATGGATAGCACTGGAACACAAGGTCAAAATGATGGAAATGTGCTCTAGAAGCAAATGAGAACGCAAAAAATAACAATTCATACTTGAATAAATATGCAAGTAATAGGAAAATGACTATCACATAATTCATGTGATAATGATAATTTCACATCAACTGTTTAAGAGGGGGGCGCAAGAAGTGAACATCGATCATCTTCGCGAATTTAATCACTTAGCAGAAACTCTAAGTTTTTCTTCAACAGCAAAATATTTTTATATGAGTCAGTCAGTTTTAAGCAAACATATTGCTGCTATTGAAGATGAACTTGGATTAAAACTTTTTGTTCGCGATAGCCATCATGTTCATTTAACAAAATGCGGCCAAGCATTCCACCAAGAAACTCAAATTTTAATCAATGATTATGAAAAGGCAGTCGCTCATGCAATTGCAATTGACAGATCATTTTTAAGCACAATTCGCATTGGATATTTGCGCAATGCTTCACGCCCATTTATTGGCAACTTCTTAAAATTGATTGGGCAAAAATATCCAGAACTCAATGTTATTGCAACTTGCATGGAATTTGGCGAATCATATAATGCGCTGAATTTGAAGAAAATTGATATTGCATTCACACTTGATTTAGACGACACAATTCATGAAAAATGCGACATTGTTCCAATTTATGATGATGCTTTTGTAGTTGTTGCTGCTCCAGACAACCCGCTTGCACAACAAGATTCAATTACACAAGAACAGCTTAAGACTTGCGACTTAATTGTGCCTGACCCTGATGGATATCCTGGCATGGCAAGATTTATTGATCAATTTATTCCGCAAGATCATAGTGGCAAGCGGCTTTTATATCGCGACATAGACACAATGTTTATGGATGTTCAAATTGGGAAAGGCTTAGCTTTTACATCGAACCATCAGTATCCTGTTTTTGGTTCAACAGTAAAATTTTTGCCTATTGAAGATTTAGATACCAGCTATAAAGTTTCTGCAATGACTTTAAAGGGCGCAGATACAGAAATTCTAAAACCCGTTTTCGAGATTTTAGATATTGTTAAAAAGAAAGTTCCAAAGAACTTCTTCAAAGCAGAATTCTTATAATTTAATTGTAAAAATAACTTCTTTTTCTTGATGAAGAAGGAGCCCCTGGAGCAAGTGGCAAAAAGCCACCGCAGTTGCTGCATGTCAAAGCAGTCTCTGGATTTTCATGCTTACACATTGGGCAAACTCCAACAGAAAGCATTGGTCTTACTTCACCATTGCACTTACCGCAACCTATACAACTTTGACACATCTGCCTCATCCTTTCATTCATATAAATTTGGCCTGTTCAAGGGAATGCCAAAAGACATTCCCTTGCAAGCCATACACATACCTAAGCCTCTAAGCAATATAGAGTTTGTTTTGCTTTTTCTGATAATTTCTTTGCCAGATCTTCAACTTCACCATAAGTCAAGCAATGAGCCTGGCAATGTTTTACGCATGATGGTTCAGGTTCGCCATTTTCAAGACGCTGAACACATACATCGCATAAATCATTGAAAATTGGCATGTAAATATCATTCCATTTATCTTCCGAAATCTGGAATAAACCCTCGTGATGAATCTTCACACCGCAATGATTTTCAGGATAGTCTGTATGTGAAAGCTCGACTGTACAAGCCATTTCACATGTATGGCAGCCTGAACACCATTCATAATCTACCAAAATCCCCTTAGCCATTTTTATTCTCCTACCTTGTAGTCAGATACAACTTGTGCAGCGTTGCCATGGCGAACAATCAAGACGTCTTGATCTTCATATACAACTTTGCCAGTAGTTACTGTTTGACCATCATTACTTGGGACATTTGTAACGCCTTCGCCTTTAGCAACGCCCAATGGTTCAAATTCGCTATTGTGGTCGCCTTCTTCGCACTTATAAAGCTTGCACAAAACAGTCTTGTAGTTAGAACCAAAGCCTGATCTGCCTGGGTCGAATGAAAGCAGCTGGTTAATGTTGTAATCCCACATGCCGCTGAAGCCGCCTTCTTCATATTTAGCCTGTTCAGGCATCCACCAACCATGGTCAGTAGAACAATAACGTGGGTCAAGGCCTTCATTAAAGATTACGCGACGCTTTGCGCGACCCTTTGGATTTTCAACCCATACCCAATCGCCTTCTGCAATGCCATATTTAGCAGCAGCTTCTGGGTTGATTTCCAAACCTGGGTCAGGTCTTAAAGCACGAAGCTTTGGAATCTGACGGTGTTCTGAATGGAACAAGCTCCAGTTGCGAGCACCAGTTGTAAGAATCATCGGGTATTCTTTATACAATTCTGGGTCAGCCAAAGGACCAGGTGTAACCTCATCATAGCTTGGAACACAGTCAATACCGATCTGGTTGAAATATGTTGACCAAAGTTCGATACGACCTGTTGCTGTCTGGAAGCCGATCTGTCCATCTTCGCGCAAGCCACCAGTCTTATATTTGTAATATTCAAAGTCAAGATATGTTGGAGCAGCTTCACGGAGCTCTTCAAATGTCATATCCATGCCTTCAAGGATGTGGCTAAACATGTCTTCTTCGGTCTTCCATGGATAGAACTCTGGGCAAATGCGCCAGCCAATTTCCATGTTAATAACCATGTCTGACTTTGCTTCACCGCGTTGAACAGCCTTGTTGATTGTTTCACCACGCTGAACACCGTCACCAATACGGATGCCATTACGTTCTGCAAAAGTACATGCTGGCAAGAAGACATCTGCCAAAGCTTGAACTGTTGGAGTCATATACATATCAACGCTAACAATAAACTCAAGCTTGTTCAAAGCATGATATGTACGTCTTGTATCTGGCGAAGAATTGATGAGTGGGTTTGTAGTCTGGAACCAACCACCCTTCAAAGGATAATCATTCCCATTTTCATCCTTGCCAGTTTCCAAGCATTCAATTGTAACGTCAGTTGAAGAGTTCTTAAAGCCATAACGATACAAAGGATATTTATGAATACCAAGGCGCTTTTCTTTCTGTTCATCAGGAAGATTTTCACCGCCCCAGCCTGCATAATAAGGAAGAATTGACGGAGGAGAAATCATGCCGCCTGGATTGTCAACGTTGCCTGTAATCTGGAAGATTGCAGAAATTGCCTGGCAAGAAGGTGTTGCTTCTTTGCACATATCAACAGCAACGCCCCATTGCATAACCATGCCATCTGCATTTGCAATCATTCTTGCAGCTTGAACAATCTTTTCTGGGTCAACCCAGCAAATGCTTGAAGTATATTCTGGAGTGTATGCACTTGCAGCTTCACGGAGCTGATCAAAGCCATAACACCACATGTCAACGAATTCTTTGTCGTAAATTTCTTCTTCAATCATTACGCGCAAGATGCCCAAAGCCAAAGCAGCATCTGTACCAGGACGAAGCTGTAAGAAAACTTCAGCCTTGCTGCCGAGCCATGTCATCTTAGGGTCAACAGAAATAATCTTTGATCCGCGTTTCATGCAGTCAACTACCCAGTGACCATAAAGACCATCAGAGTTTGAAATAACTGGGTTGTTGCCCCACAAAACGATGCATTCAGGAACCTTCCAACGTGGGTCGTCATAACGATTCTTGAACTGTTGTGAATAGTCGCCTACCCAAAATGAACCGCTTGTGCACATAGAACTTGCAATACGTGGAACAAAGCAAGCACAACCAGAAAGAGCAAAAACAACATTTGGGCTGCCAAATGACCATGCCAAGTGACTAATCCATGGAGCGATGTCGCGGCCAGTACCCTTAAGGAAGATGACAGACTGTGCGCCAAATTCCTCTTTGTAGCCTAAGAACTTTTCCGCGATCAAATCGTATGCTTCATCCCAAGTTACGCGTGTCCATGCATCCTTACCACGATCTTTAGGGTCACGAACCATTGGATATAAAACACGCTCTGGGCTGTAAACAGATTCCATCAAGTCAAGGCATCTCACGCAGAGTCTGCCTTTGTTAAACGGGTTATCTGGATCGCCTTCAACCTTAACCAATTTGCCCTCTTTATCGGTATAAAGCAAAACACCGCATCCAAGGTGGCAACCAGGACCAGACCAAGCACTGCCTCTAGTTACCGTATATTCACCTTCTTGATAACGCCACGGTTTGTCGTGTTCAACATACTCATACTTGTCAGGCCTGCCAATTTTTTCGCCTTCATGCCTTTCATGAGATACGTCTTTAAACTCTGCCATGACTTTCTCCTCTCTTTTTGTCTCTTCTTCTTCGTTCTTACTAACGTTCTTACTAATTCATTTCTTATTTTCAAATATGAAATTAACCTGCACATATAGAATAAAGGCAAAGGAGTGCACAAGGTGTGTCATCTAAGGAAAGCCTTATTCTAAAACGGAATTCACAAAAAATGCCCGCCTTAAAAAGACGGGCATAATTCATGCATTTTGAGTTGAATTTATGCGAGTGGCAAGAGCAAACCACCAATAAAGTAAAGAACCAAAACTTCAACCAAAACATAGATAATTGATGTGAGCCAACCAGATTTTGCAAGCTCTGTTGTTGTGTAATAACCTTCAGAGTAAGAAACCATCATCGGTGGGCTGAATGGCATCAAGAAGCTACCTGCTGTAACTGAGCCCATAAGCATTGCAAAGATTGCTGGAGAAATTCCAGCTGATACGCAAAGACCCATGACTGGTGGCACAAAGAGTGCGCAAAGTGCAGGAGCAGCTGGTACAAATGTGTGAATAAGATATGCAACAGCCATAATAAGGATAAGAGAAAGCAAGATTGGCAAGTTCATAATGCCGCAGTTCAAGAAGAGGTTAACCATGTATGCTGCAGCGCCTGTGCTTGAAGCAGCATTTGCCATGCACATAACGCCACCAACCATCAATACAACGCCCCAGCCTTCTGCTTCTTGGAAGTCTTTCCATGTAAGCAAGTCAACACCTGGCAAGAATGCAACAGCCAACATAATCATGATGACGTTTACATTTGAAAGAATTGTGATCCAGTTGCCACAAATGAAGCCAGCAACCAAAACAATCATATAAACAAGAGCTTTGATGTCGCGTGCGTCCATCTTTGAATCATCTTTTGCAACGATGAATTGTGCTTCTTCTTCAGTCAAAGCTTCTGGTGGGAATACTTTGCAGATAACAATCCACAAAGCAGGAATCATGATAACTGCAATGATGAGACCTGGAACAAACCACTGGAAGAAGCTAATTGTTAAGCCATATGTGCTTGTCAAAAGGCCAGCGCATAAAATATTGAGTGAATGACCAAATGGTGTAATGAAGCCACCAATGATAGCTGCAGATGCAATACCAATTGCTAAGCAGCGGCCAAGATTCTTCTTCTTTTCCTTTGCATTAATTGCATTAAGGAATGGCAATGCCAAAGACATGCCAACAGCAACAGCGCCTGTGTCTGTCATGAACATTGAAACAATTGCTGTAGCAATCATATATGCCAAAACAACAGACTTAGCTTTTGTGCCAGCCTTTGAAACAAGAGCGCTTACAAGACGGCGGCCAAGTGATGTTTTGATCATCAAAGCTGTCATAACAAAGATGCCGAAGATGAACCAAACAGTTGAAGCTGTAAAGCCGCTCCATGCTGTTGCAAAGTCTTCAACAACCCCAAAAACAGCCAGCAAAATTGCACCTAACAAGCCTGTAACGCCTGCTGGCAGCGTGTCACAGAACCAAAAGATAATAGCGAATAACAAAATGCCTAATGCCATGATGCCTTCATGTGTGAGTTCACCTGTTGCTGGCAAAACGTTGGCAACAATAAGGACAACTACACCCAAGATAAAGCCAATTAAGCGCTTTACAAAGCCCTTCTTTTTTGGCTTAGCTGTATTTTCAGCCACTTTTTCCATTACTTTCCTCCAATAACTTAATGGACACTAAACTTACAACTTACTTTTTCTTTTTTCTAGAACGAGCATTTTTTGCAGGTTTGCTCATATCTGAAACCAATTTTGCCGGCGCCATGTCAAACGCCGTAGCCACACGGCTAGATGTTTTATCTTCTGAAAGTCCAAGGTATTCCCTTGTCTGTGAAATTGTTTCTTTAATTGTTGGTGCGTTATCTTCTTTGTCTTGAGGCTTATTCCTTGTGCGGAAGTAACTCAAAACCATCAGCGCAATTAAAGCTGCAATTGCAATTACTGTTAATCCCTGTGAACTCATTTATTTCTTCCTTAATCTTTAATGGTGGACAATTAATCTATTCTTGCATGTATTAGCCAAATGCTTAAACTAATCAAACTAACCAAGCGGGACTGACTGAATCAAACCAAAGCATACGCAAATTAAATATGACCAGCAAACTGTTACAGTTACAAAAATTATTGCTGCAAGCCAGCCACCTTTTGCAACTTCGCCAAACTTATAAAAGCCTTGATCATATGTAACAGCAATTGTTGGGTTCAGCGGAACAAGGAAGCTACCCGCTGTGATTGATGCCATAACAAATACAGGAACAAGTGTTGGAATTCCTGCCTCTTGTGCCCAGATAAGCAGCGGTGGCAAAAAGAGCATGCAAAGTGCTGGAGCTACTGGGCAAAGTGTGTGAATGATATATAGCAAGAAGCCAACAATCAATAAAACAAAGAATGGATGGATATTTAAAACGCCACTGTTTAAGAACAGGTTAGCAATGAAATCTGTACCACCAGAATTTGAAACAGCATTGCCCAAGCACATAACGCTACCAAAGAACAAGAATACATTCCATCCTGCGATGTCTTGGAAGTCCTTCCAGCGCATCAAGTCCATGCCTGGGAAGAACATCAGAGCTAAACCAATCATTGCAACAAGTGTTGTATTTAAAGCGCTAATCCAATTGCTTGCAATCCACAAAACTGGGAGCAAAACAACAATGAAGAGTGCTTTTTTATCGCGAACTTCCCACTTTCCGCAATCTTTAGATTGGCTCAATACGATATCTTTTTTATCTTCTAATGATTCTGGTGGGAATGCTTTTGTTAAAAGGAACCATGTAATTGGAAGCATAACAATAACAATGGGGATGCCAACGCACATCCAGCTTAAAAAGCTTACAGTTTCGTTAACAGTGGATTCCATGATCCCTATGCCCAAAATATTGAGCGAGTGACCACATGGCATGGAGAAGCCACCCAAAACGCCAGAGAACGCGGAACCAAGCATCAAACATTTGCCCAAGTTTGACTTACCAGGCTTGGCGCCGATAGCCTTAAGAAGCGGAAGGCTCATCGACATCCCCAAAACAACTGCGCCAGTGTCGGTCATAAAAAAGCTAGCAATAGCTGTACCGCACATAAACGCAAATACAAGTTTACGCGAATTTGCGCCTGCCCAAGAGACGAGCGCAGCAGTTAAACGTAAACCAAGCGAAGTTTTCTGCATAATAGCTGTCATGCAAAATACGCAGAGGATAAACCATGTTGTTCCGGATGTAAAACCTGAAAGCGCATCGGAAAGTTCTGGAGTAACACCAAGAAAAACTAAAAGCACGATGCCGACAAGACCAGTAACACCTTGTGGCATTGTTCCGCAAAACCACATAACAACACATGCGAGCAAGACACCAATTGAAACTGCTCCTTCATGAGAAAGCGATTCTGTTGAAGGGAGTAATTCAAAAAAGACGATTATTGCTATTGCAACAACAACACTGATAATTCGCTTAGCGGTATGGTCTTTGTCACTAGTTCGGCTGCTGAACTTGCTTCCATTAATAGCAGTCTTTTTCCAGTCTTGGATTTCTTCACTACCTGTAATCGAAACCATTGTACCCCCTGCAAAATTTTTATGTAATTAAAACGACGGTGCAGAGTATAGACTCCCCAATCGCTAAATGGCTTTTCCATAATGGAAAGAGCTATTCCAAAAACTGCAAACTTACATTTTTCACCAAGCAGCATTTGCGACTTAATCAAAATAATTGCAATTCAAAACATGTGCAAAGCTCCACTTTTTTGGCACGAAATGATACCACAGCTTTTTGCTAGTATTTTTTCAAATTTCTTAAATCGGAGATAAGCTCATTTACCCTGCTTTTAAAAATTCACAACAAAATTTTATGCCGCAAGCCACCAAGTTTATAAAGAATTTGTCGGCAAAACTAAGCAAAATTTATCTATAGTAATCACATACAAATTTTGTTTTAAATTTTACTCAGAAGTTTGCATATAGTGAGGTTTAAATGACAAGCAGTGCAGAACGACAAATGAAGCTTTTGCTCTTCATTAAAGAGCATGCTCCTGTCAGCCGCGAGGCTATCTTCCGCGAGCTCCATGAATATAATGTCGATGAAAACACAGACTCTGCAACATATAAAAAGTCTTTAGAAACGATGCGCCGCAAATTTATGCGCGACAAAAAAGAGCTTGAAGAATGCGGCTTTTATATCAAGTGTGATGATGAAGACAGATATTCAGTCGATGCTGCTGCAAGTTATACAATCCCGCTTAACTTAAGTGACGTGCAAGCATCGCTTTTGCGTTATGCATGCTGCGCTCTTTTGGAAGATCCGAGCTATTTATTCAAAGATGAATTGCGCATGGCTTTAGTCAAAATCAGCGATGAACTTGACGCGCCAGACATGCTGCCATTTTTCGACAAAAATACTAGCCCGCTTTCAAACAAAGCGAATGCTGATTTTTCTAAAATAATTAGCGCAATTGCAAAGCATAAAATAATTAGCTTTGAATATATGGATGCAAAAGGCGCCTCAAGCAAGCGCGAAGTTGAACCACTTGGCGCATATGCACTCGAAAAATATTTTTACTTGATTGCTTTTGACAGAAAACGCAGCGGCCAGCGCTGCTTCAGATTTGACAGAATGAAGAAAGTACGCGAGCTTAATAGCGGCAAAAATCCTGACTTTGAAGCGCAAGATTTTAATGTCAGTGATTGGATTAAATTACCATTCCAAATTGGAGAAGATGAATTTGAAGCAGAAATTCACTTTGATCAAAATGTTGCATGGAAAGCAAAGCGGCTTGTAAAAAGATATGGTTCTCTTGAAGAGCTTGATGATGAATCATGTATTTGGACTGTTAAAGCCAACAGTGCAGATAATCTAGCTTCTTGGTGTATTGCAAACGGCTCAGGCATTGTGCCGCTGCAACCACAAAGCGCACGTGATGCATACAAACAAAGCTTGCAAAAAGTATTGGAGCAAACATTATGAGTGTAAATGATCTTATAGCTCCCCTTTCAATCATGCTAACAGCGAATGGAAGGCTTTCAATTCCGCAGATAGCAAAGCTTTTTGGCACAAGCGAAGAAGATATTTTTGACGCGCTTGAAATTTTGGTATTTTGCTTTGATTCTGTTGACACTCGCCTTGAGCTTACACAAAATACTGCCACACTCATCACAGATGAAGAAACTCAAACCCTGCGTTTAAGCGAAGGCGAAACTCTTGTTTTTATTGAAGCTTTGGAAAAATTTGGTGTTTCAAAAGACGACCAGCTAATGCAGCAACTAATAAAAGCAAAGGGTTATTTTACAG
>CAVDAL010000104.1:0-22358 GCA_963606965.1 Acutalibacteraceae bacterium | reverse complement strand
GCTTCAAGCAAGGAATCTTCATAATAACGCTCAAGCAAATGAGCTATTACCTCTGTGTCTGTTTCGCTTGAAAAATGATGCCCTTGTTCAATCAATTCTGCGCGCAAGGCTGCAAAATTTTCAATAATTCCATTGTGAACAATTGCAATTTTTCCAGAACAATCTGTATGAGGATGAGCATTTTTTTCGCTCGGCTTGCCATGTGTTGCCCATCTTGTGTGACCAATACCAATTGTTGCATTGTTATCATCTTTTTCAACAGCAGCTTCAAGTTCTGCGACTTTACCGCGCCTGCAAACAACATCTAAAGTTCCTTCTTCAACAGGAAGAGCAATTCCCGCAGAATCATAACCGCGATATTCAAGCTTTTTTAAACCGTCTATTAATACTTGTTTTGCTGGCTTATTACCAACATAACCGACTATTCCGCACATAAGCAATACCTCCTAGCGTGCTGACTCAAAATTTTAGCAGAGAGTTTTGTGCGTTGTATGAAAATAACAAAAAAGCCCCTCAAAGAAGGGCTTTTTAATCATTGCAATGTGAAAATTATATTATTCAGCTGGAATAACATGAACCTTGCGCTTGATGCCGCGAGTATATTTCACAACGCCAGCAGCCTTTGCGAACAAAGTATCATCCTTGCCACGACCTACATTTTCACCTGGGTGAAAATGAGTACCACGTTGACGGACTAAAATCTCGCCAGCATTAACTGTCTGACCAGCGAAACGCTTGCAGCCAAGACGCTGTGCACGTGAATCGCGGCCATTGCGAATTGAACCTTGACCTTTCTTATGTGCCATTTAATCTCAGCTCCTTTCTTAAGCGTTCTGAATGAGTTCAACAATATCTGCCTTGCGGGCACCAGATGGAATCTTGATTCCCTTTTCAGCAGCTACCTCTTTAAGCTGAGCAACAGTCATCTTTGAATAATCTTGTGCCTGTTCATCAGCTGGTTTTTCTTCTTTTGCTTCTTCCTTTGCAGGAGCTTCCTTTGCAGGAGCCTCTTTCTTAGGAGCAGCCTTCTTTGCAGCTTCCTTCTTTGCAGGAGCTTCTTCTTTCTTTGCGGCTTCCTTCTTTGCAGCCTTCTTTTCCCCAGCAACACCATTGATGCTTGTTATAACAATGCGTGTGAGAAGTTGGCGATGACCGCGAGTGCGCTTGTAGCCCTTGCGCTTCTTGAACTTGAAGATGATAACCTTCTCGCCCTTATGATGATCAACGATTTCTGCATCAACTTTAGCGGCTGCAAGTTCCTTTGCATCTGTAATAACTTTCTTGCCATCGTTGATAAGCAGAACTTCGACGTCGACCTTGTCGCCGACTTCGCCATTCAAACGCTCAACATCGAGGTATTCGCCCGGGGTTACTTTGTACTGCTTGCCGCCGGTTTTAATAATTGCGTACATTCTCGTTGCCTTTCCTTACATAAATTAACGCCTGACGTGTGCAGACGCAAAAAAGGATTTTAACAGAAACCCACCTGCAAATGCAAATTATAATTGCGAGTGGGCATTTATGGCGATTATAGGTTATATTTAAACTTGTTTTTGCTCAATTCGCTCTAAATTTGTGAATTCGGCACCAGAAATTTCTTCCAATGCAGCTTGCAAAAACTTGTCAGGACGCAAAGAACCGTCTTCACGGGCGAGCGTACTGAAGTTAATTTCAACAAAATCCACTTTATCAACAAGTTCAGGTCCTTCGACAAGGCGCCCTTCAAATTCTACTGTCTTTGGCTTTTTATTTTTGCGAATAACTTCGATGCTTCCCTTTTGCAAAAGCTTTTCCATAGCATCTTTAACTTCGCACAAAGTTGAACCGTGAATTTCTGCACGCCAAACACTAAGAGGGAATGCAACAGATGCAGCCAAATCTTGCGAATTAATATAAAAACATTCGATTGGCATAAGCTGTTCAACGCTTTGAGCCTGCAATGCAGCCAAAGCTTTTTCTGGCGCGATATATTCTGTCAGGCGCACATCAACATATTCACCACGGCTAGCAGCGCCAACAGGCAAAGCTGCGCCAAAAGCAATCTTCATATGAGGATTAAAGCCTTCGCTTATCGCATAAGGGAAGTTTGCGCGACGAATAATGCGTTCAATGCTTCTGACAGTTTCTAAATGTGACAAAAAAGCCAGCGGCCCGCGCTTGACATATTTAATGCGAAGAAGAAACCCATTAGCCACGGCGCACACCTTCCAATCTAGTTTTTGCATCTAAATCTTGGCAGACTCCGCAAACGCTGCATGAATTAAATGTGCAATCTGGAGTAATTTCTGCCTTTTTAGCCTTTTCCCATTCACTGATAAGAAAACTTTCCCTTACTCCACATGAAACATGATTCCATGGCAAAGCTTGCCCAGGTTTAAAACTTGTACCTGCAGCTTCAAAAATATCAATGCCAACTTCACTTGCTGCTTGCATCCAAGCATCAAAATTAAATTGCTCTGTCCACGCGTCAAAGCGCGCGCCATTGCGCCATGCAGTTTCAATAAGCGCACTGCATTCGCGCCCGCCACGAGCCAAAACAGCTTCGATATATGATGTTGGAGCATCGTGCCAATGCAAAACAACGCCTTTACCAGGCATGCTTTTTCGCAAAACGTCAATGCGATGTTGAATTTCTTCTTTAGAAATTTGCCCACTCCATTGAAATGGAGTCATGGCTTTTGGAATGAATAATGCAACAGAAACTGTCATGCGCACCTGTGAGCGCTGATTGTCTGGCACGCTATCTTTAGCGAGCTCATAAACTCTTGAACATAAATCGCCAATTCCAGCAACGTCTTCATCAGTTTCAAGAGGCAAGCCAATCATGAAATATAATTTCAAGCGACGCCAACCCGCTTCAAAAGCATTGGCAACAGCATTAAAAATATCTTCTTCTGTAACACCTTTATTAATAATGTCTCGCATGCGCTGTGTGCCAGCTTCTGGTGCAAGAGTTAAGCCAGTCTTTCGCTGTCCGCTAACAAGTTCTGCAAGCTTCACGCCAAAACTGTCAACACGCTGGCTAGGCAAAGAAATTCCAAGACCTGCACCTTGGAAGCTGCGCTGCAAACGGCGCAACATTGGGTCAATGCAAGAATGGTCTGTGCTTGAAAGCGAGGTGAGCGAAACTTCATCATATCCAGTTGCAGCCATTCCATCTGCAACAGCAGCAACAATATTGTCACATGTTCGTTCGCGCACCGGGCGATAAATCATTCCAGCTTGGCAGAATCTGCAGCCACGCGCACAACCTCGCAAAATTTCGATATTCAATCTGTCATGCACAAGCTCTGAATATGGAACAATTTGGCATGGCAAAGCCTTTGTTGAATCAAAGTCATCAATTACATATTTTTCAACAAAAGCAGGCACATCATCAAATCGCGGCTTCACGCATGTGCAAACTTTGCCCTTATGGAATTCAACAGGCACTGCTTTTTCTTCAGCAGTTTTTGCCTCATACATGCTTGGGACATAAATAGATGGCATCTTTGCAAATTCATGCAAAATCTCTTGCCTTGTAGCGCCTGCATCTCGCAATTCGCGATGCCTTAATGCCAATTTCAAATCAAGCTCTTCGCCTTCGCCAATGAAGAATGCATCTATAAATTCAGCAAAAGGTTCTGGATTATAAGCACAAGGACCACCAGCAAAAACAAATGGGTCATCTTCGCCGCGATCTTTTGAATGTAGTGGGATTTTTGCAACATCTAAAAGCTCAAGCAAATTGCTTGCACACAACTCATGCGGCAATGTAATTCCAACAAAATCACATTCACGAATTGGACGGAAAGTTTCTAGCGTAAAAAGCTCAATATCGTTTTCACGCATTAAAGCAAGCATGTCAACCCAAGGCAGGTAAGCGCGCTCACACATAATGCGCGGATCGGAATTTAATTCATCATAAAGAATGGCAACAGCCTGATTTGCCTGCCCAATTTCATATGTATCTGGATAAATCATCACAGCATGATAATCTGCATCAGGCTTGTTTTTTGGGTCTATGCTCCCCCACTCTTGCCCTAAATATCTTGATGGCTTTTCAACTTTAGAAAGCAGCGGACTTATTCGCGGCCAAAGATTCGTCATCTTCACTAATCCCTTTTATCATATTCAATACTACGCAAAATTTCATTTATTCGTTCATTATTCAAAACGCTTTTGAATTTATCGCTAAGTTCCGACAAGCGCTCTTCAGATATTTCAGATTTTGTTGCATCAACAACAGAATTTGCAGACTCTTTCAACTTTGCTGCCAAGCCCGCAACAACCCCGCCTTGAGCAAAATAATCAAGCGCTGTATATCCAATGGCAAGTGTTCCAGAATAAGCGACCCCGGCTTTTACCAAAAAACCAACGCCAGGAATAAATTCAGTCAATTCGCGCGCGATAGCTCTAAAGCCAAAAGCGCCAGCAACAACAGCGGCAATTTCCTTAATGCGCGCACGATCTAAAGCATGCCCATAAACAAGAGCAATTTGCAGAACAAGACGCGCTTGATTCAAAGTAATAAGAGGCATGTCTGCGCCAGGAACAAAAACAACAAGACCAATTGCTCCATTTTGAATTGATGCAGACTGAATAATTTCTGAACTTAAAGCATGGCGCAAAAAATCAAAATGCTTAGCAAGCGCAATGCGCTTTGCAGGTGCATTTTCCAAAATCCATTCAGCCAAAGGTTCAAGTGGACTATCTGATTTCAAATCTATTTCAAGCAAGTCGCTTGCATAAATTCCCTTGTGCTTCACGCCATCTTCAACTTTTGCAATTTTATGAGCAAGTTCACAAGACTGCGTATATGAAATTTCATTCTTTGCGCTTAAGACAACAGCCGGCGTACCTTTTGAACGTGACAAAGATGCAACATCGCCAAGCAAAATTGAAGTGCCACCAACAATCACAGTCAAGTCACTTGGAACAGCAACATCTGGAACTTCATCTTTCAACAGGCAAGAATGCGTTGTACAAAGCTCACTTTTCGATGTGAATGTTTCCAAAACAAAGTCGATTAATTCATCGTTTGCTGTTATATCAAAAATCAAATTTATGACAACTGGTAGGTCACGCTCTTCGCCCAAATTTGTGACCAAGTCCAAAAGCTTTTTGATATCGACAGGTGCTTTTTTAGCCATTTTATTTACGCCCCTTCTTCCTGCTGCCATGTCCAGTAGACATCCGGCGCGCCCAAACACTTAAAAGCAAACCAATGCATATGAAGTTTGTAATCATAAATGATGAACCATAGCTCATAAATGGAAGAGGAATGCCGGTAATAGGCATCAGGCCTAAGTCCATGCCGATATTTTCCACAATCTGGAAAAGCCACATTCCCATAATTCCTGCCACTATTAAAGAGCCAAACAGGTCTGAAGATTTCAAACCAATCGCCAAAGCGGAAGCAAGCAGTGCCAAGTACAAGCATAGCAATACTACAGCACCAAGAAAGCCCCATTCTTCCGCAAAAACACAGAAGATAAAGTCTGTTGCAGATTCAGGAAGAAAGCCGCCAGAAGACTGAGTTGCATTACCCCAGCCTTTGCCTGTAACTTCCCCAGAACCAACAGCAATTTTTGCTTGGTTCAGATTGTAGGCATCATCTGCATAGTCTTCATTGTCTTGATCAATGAAAACAAGCAGTCGCGACATTTGATAATCTTTAATCAGCTTAATTTCGCCATTTGTATAATCTGACAAAACATAGTTGATCATAAAAATTCCAACTATGCCAACAGCCATTGTCATAACAGTCACAAGCAAAAACCGCCTGTGCGCACCGCCAACAAACAAGATGACAAAACCGATAATTAAAATGATAAGACCAGTACCAAGATCTTCTTTTACAAGCAAAATGAATGGGACAAGAATAAGTCCAACGCCTTTAAGGTATGCCATTCCATCTGTAATTGAGCCATTAAAGCGCATAACATATGATGCAATCATCACAATGCTCACAGGCTTTGCAAGCTCAGAAGGCTGGAATGTCAATGGGCCTATTTTGATCCAAGATGTTGCGCCATTAGCCTCCATGCCAAGGCCCGGAATTAAAGGCAACAAGATAAGCACAGCATCTAAAATAAGCAAAGGGATAGTAAGCTTTGCAAACTGCCTATAATCAAAAAGACAGAATGCAACCATCATTACAACGCCAAGCCCAATACCCACAATTTGACGCGAGAATGAATAGTCAGTATCGACCAAAGTTACAGAATAAAGCGTTGTTAAACCAACTCCAAGAAGCAATATAACTGCGCCAAGCAAAAATGGATTGATTATTCCAATGCCCACGCCGCGAAGCGATGAAGTTTTGTGCGCACCAGAGCCAAGCATTGAAGAACCTGCTCCGCTGCCCAAACTCATACCTGCTCTTTTTGAAAATTTATATGCCATTAACGCTCCGATGTATTCGAACCAGAAACATGGCGGACGCTCTTGCCCATTGCAGCAGCAAGAACTTGTCGCACGGCAGGCGCAGAAACTGTACCGCCAGAGCCACCTTCTTCAACAATACAAACACAAACATATTTTGGCTTGTTATATGGACCATAACCAACATACCAAGCGCAGTCATCTTTGCCAGCAACTTCACCAGTACCAGTTTTACCAGCGGTTTTAACACTAAAGCTGTCAAAAACTTTTTTAACTGAGCCTTGCGTCACAACAGCTCTAAAGCCAGAGCGCATTAGCTTAATATTCTTTTCTTTATAGCTTGGAGACATTGTGCTGCCTTGGTATTGCTTACCATCAACAACCACAGTTTCACCATCGCTTGAAATTACAGAATGCAAAATTACTGGCTTTGGAACACGACCTGTCGCCAAACCTGCATACCCGCAGCAAAGCTGCAAAGGAGTAATAAGCAAGTCGCCCTGTCCAATGGCAAGGTTTGACAAATCGCCAGGTTGCCATGCCTGATTTTCAGGAGCATCCTTGTTGAATTCTTTTTTCCATTCTGGAGTTGGAACACGACCTTCCTGCTCCCCTGGAAGTTCGATGCCAGTCTTTGAACCAAAACCCCAACTCTTAATATAATCTTGAAGAGCTGTTTCGCTCTTTTTATAGTTATAAAACTTCTTTGCGATTTCATAAAAAACAACATCGCAAGATTCGATAATGCCTTTTTTGAAACCAATAGTGCCATGACCATCATGATTCCAACATTTTTGTGGCCAAGCTTTGCCAAAGCCTGTCCATGTGCCTTCGCAATCCCAAGTTTTGTTTGCGCTTGCAAAGCCATATTCCAAACCAGCAAGGCCAGTAAAGCCTTTAAATGTTGAAGCAGCAGGATACAAACCTGCAATGCATCTATTTGAAAGAGGATAAGCAGAATCTGAATTGTTCAATTCTTCCCATCGTTCTGTTGAAATACCATTGATAAATTCAACAGGGTCATAGCTTGGCGCTGAAGCCGCAGCGATAATTTCCCCAGTATTGCAATTCATACAGATAATTGCGCCAGACTTCGCTTTTTTATGCCCCGATTTATGCGCATCTCTAAATGCTCTTTGCAGCGCCTTTTCTGCAACCTTTTGAACTTTAACATCTATCGTCAAACGAATGTCGTTGCCTTGAACTGGGTCAACAGAATCCACCGTGTTAACAACTTGGCCTTGCGCGTTAACTTCTACACGCTTAACACCACGGTCACCTTGCAAGTAAGCTTCAAATGCTTGCTCTGCACCGTCCTTACCAACGGTGTCCCCAGATTCATATTGAATGCCTTCTGTATCTTTCTTTAATTCTTCTTCAGAAATTGTGCCAGCATAACCCAGAAGGTGAACGGCCAAAGAGCCACGAGGATATGTGCGCACTGTTCGAGCTTCTACAGTCACTCCAGGAAATGCATTAGGATGTTCTGAAATATATGCAACGGCGCGGTTGCTAACATCAAGAGCAATCAAGCGGTCTGCTTGCGCGCCGCCAGTTTCTGACTGCGCAAGTTGCAAAACAGTTTCACGCGGAATGCCAAGCAAATTTGATAGCCTGTGAATAACCTCTTTATTGTCCTTCGTGTCTGAATCAACCAGTACGGCAAATGATGAACGATTCCCAACAAGCTCTCTGCCTTTGCGGTCGAAGATGCGGCCGCGTGGAGCGATTGTTGTATATTCTGTAGTGCGGTTTGCTTCTGCTTTTTCTGAATATTGTTCGCCAGAAATAACCTGCATAGACCAAAGCTTCACAAAAAGCGCGCCCAAAGCAACACCAACGCCGCCCATTAAATACATGAAGCGGCGACGCACTGTGCCTTCGCCGTCTGCACCTGCAGCATTCATATTTGTTGTACCGCGCGGAGTTGCAGTATTGCCCTTGCCATCGCTAAGCTTTATGCCCTCTTTTGACTTTGAATTGCCGCGAGCAAACAAAAATATAAGGCAAATCGCAGCTATAAAAAGCAGCACGCAAATTGCTGCACGTATCGCTTGTGTCATCTGCGATTCACCTCCTATTCAATAGATATTTGCGTTCCTTCGCTTCAGACATTTTTAATGGATATTAGTATCTTCTTTTATTACGCGGGGCAAATTGCATGCCTCCGCCAGGAACTCCAAACTTGCCGCCGCCATGACCACCAAATGTGTTTTGCCCATCATCTTCCAAAACAAGATGAATAGTCACAAGTGCGATGAACAAAAATACAGCTCCATATAAAGCACTTGGCAGTGAATGTCCAAATATTGTCGAGATAACACCTGTAGCATCGCTATTTGTTAACAAGACTGCAAAGCCATAAACAATCTCTGCGAAGAATGCAGAAGCTATAGCAATAACAGCTGCCAGCGGAATTGTTCTGGGATTGATATTGCTGCCCAAAAAGCCAATAATCAGCGCAAGCAAAACAAATGTTAAAGCCATACAGCCCACAACATTGCTATAGATAAAGTCATAAACAAGGCCGAGCAAAAACCCTGAAATGCTGCCTGCAACCATTCCGGAATGCAAAGACACAAGCACAACAGGAATAAGCAGAAGAAGTGGCGAACATCCCATAATGCTCATAGCAGGAGCTATGGCAAACTGCAACAAAATGCAAACGATAAATGTAATTGTATATACAACGCTTCTTGTCATTTTATGCCCCATTACCCGCTAGAATTTTTCTTGCTGCTGCTTGAGTTTTTGCTGGTGTTGCTACTAGTCGAACCGCTATTAAAGCCTTCAGAAGCTTTGGCTCCTGATGATGTATCAGAATTTGAACTACTTGAAGTGTCGGTTGATGTTGCAGTCGAGCTAGATGAACTTGTTCCAGATGTGCTGGACGAGCTAGATGAACTTGAGCTTGTCGATGATGAAATAGAAGATTTTATTTCATTGATAAGATCAATATCAACAAGACCTGCTGTTTCATCTTCATCGCCAGTCAAAACAAGAACTTCTTCGCAAGAATCGAAATTCAAAATCGGGTCAACAGCAATGCGATAATAAAGTTTTGAAGAGTCAACTTCAACAGATTTTACAGTCCCAATTATTATTCCGCGAGGATATGTGCCGCCTTCACCAGAAGTTAAAACAACATCACCTTCGCCAACTGTTGTATCAACAGAAATATAATCCAAAACAAGATTGCCATCATATGAACCACTAACAATGCCAGTGGAACGAGTATTTTGAATCATCGCAGAAACTTTGCTTGTGGCATCAGAAATAAGACGCACTGTCGCACTTGTTGCAGACACACTTTCAACCTGACCATATAGCCCGCAAGAACTCATAACACCCATGCCTTCTTGCAAGCCTTGGTTTGAACCAACATTAATTGTTGCTGTTTGATTCCAGCCGCTAGATGTTCCAACAATCTTTGCTGCGACAGTCTTTAGTCCATATGTGTCTGAAAGTTCGAGCAGTGTTGTCAAACGTTGATCTTGCTGACGATATTCTTCAAGCTGCGCAACAAGTGTTTTTAGCTGCGCATTTTCTTGAACAATCTTGTCAACCTCATCGTCGGAATATGATGAACCAGACCCAACGCTTTTGAATGGAGTTGAAACGCCTGAACAAAGCGACGTCAATGGATTAGCAATTGTTTGCACACCACTGCGCACGGCAGCAAAAACTCCAGTATTGCCAACGCGCACAGAAATTGTGATCAACAATACACAAACAACGATTAAAACGACCGGGATAAGCCATAAACCCGGTCGTTTTGATTGTTTTTGGTCATTAAAAGCCAGACCAGCCATAAATAATTACCTTCGTAAACCCGTACTTTGCTCTAGATATGTTGGTTCTTCAAGCACGCGAGCGCAGCCTTCAACAACATTTGTCAAAGCTGTATCTGAAACATGCACAGGAATTCCAATTTCTGCACGTAAACGTTCATCAAGACCACGCAACAAACCGCCACCGCCAGTAAGCAAGATGCCATATTCCATAAGGTCACTTGCAAGGTCAGGTGGAGTTTCATCCAGAGTATCTTTAATTGCAGTTATCATCTTACTCAATGGTTCAGCCAAAGCAGCGCGAATATGCTCAGACTCAATGCGAGTAGTACGTGGCAAACCTGTTAAAAGGTCGCGGCCACGAACTTCAACATCAACTTCTTCAACAAGCGGAGCAGCTGAACCAATAGCAATTTTGATTTCTTCAGCTGTGCGTTCACCAATCGCCATGTTGTAATGAGCCTTTGCATAGGCAACAATCGCAGCGTCAAATGCATCACCTGCAACACGGACAGAAGTTGACTTTACAATTCCGCCCATGCTGATAACTGCGACTTCAGCAGTGCCGCCACCAATGTCTACAACCATCGAACCAGTTGGACTTTCAACAGGAAGACCAGCACCAATAGCAGCTGCCATTGGTTCTTCAATAAGGAATGCCTGACGAGCGCCAGCAGTAATTGTTGCTTCAAAAACAGCACGTTTTTCAACAGAAGTAACACCACTTGGAACGCAGACAACAACGCGCGGCTTTGGATGCCAAGGCATGCGTTTGCCTTGCGCCTTGCTAATAAAGTAACGCAACATTGCTTCTGTTGTATCAAAGTCAGCGATAACACCATCTTTTAGCGGCCTCATGGCAACAATATTGCCAGGTGTGCGACCAAGCATTGCCTTTGCTTCAAAGCCAACAGCTAAGACACGCTGCTGATCTTGATCAATAGCAACAACGGATGGTTCGTTGATTATAATGCCCTCTCCTTTGACAGCGACCAAGGTGTTTGCTGTGCCAAGGTCAATTGCCATATCGCTTGAGAGGTTTCCAAATAACTTATCTGCTAGCGACATAGTCGCTCCTTATCTTCCTCGTCTAACCTGTAATAGTCTAGCAACTATTAGACTGCTCATGTAAGAGTTCACAATAAGAGCACTTTTTATTATTTAAGCGCCAAAAAATACCTTGATTTCGCGCTCTGCTGATTCAACAGAATCAGAACCATGAATAACATTGTGGTCTACTGTAAGACCAAAATCACCACGGATAGTTCCAGGTGCTGCTTCTGCACAATTTGTTGCGCCCATCAATTTGCGCATTGTTGCAACAGCATTTTCACCTGAAACAACCATCTTTACAACAGGTCCGCTTGTAATATATTCAATAAGGCCGTCATAGAATGGCTTGCCTTCATGCTCTGCATAGTTTGCTTTTGCTTCTTCCATTGTTACATTAGCAAGTTCCATGCGTTCAATTTTTAAACCAACGCGTTCAATGCGAGTGATAATTTCACCAATGTGACCATTAGCAACGCCGTCAGGTTTAATCATGTTATAAGTCTTTTCAATTGCCATTACATTTTTCCTTTCTTAATTCTTTATTTTTGACAATTTAATTTTGTTCAGCATTCGGGAAGTAAAGCTCGAAATATTCAACTGCCCAGCTTAATTTATCTCGCTTCATCACAACTTTGTAATAAAGCTGACCTCCAGCTTGGAGTTGCGTTTTAACATATACAGTCGACTGTTGCATCGAACGTTGGACTGCAACAACGTCTGCAGAAGCTAAATTGCTAACAGATTCAAGCTGCGATGTCTTATCTTCATCTTTAACGTCTTGTGCCCAATATTGCGAAGTGTCGCCACCAGATTGAATTGTGCCAAAGAAATCTTTTGCAACAGTTTCTTGCAAAGGATATCCATATCCAAGCGAATAGCCAGCAACTGCACCAGCAGCAGCCAAGACAAGCAAGATTACAACAATCAGCACGATAACAAAAACAGGACCATGCTTTTTCTTGCGCTTTGGCTGAGGCTGCCATTGATTTTCATCATCAAATTGGAATGGAGTGCTTTCAAATGCATCTTCAGAAGAATTGGCATAATGATTTTGTGAAGGTTCAAACATGTTGTCATTTTCTTCATATTCTTCTTCAGGTGTAGAAAAGAACATGCTATTTTCAAGACGTTCATCAAAATCATCTTCAGCATCTTGTTCATCTTGCAAAGCATCCTCGGGCATAGAAAAGGCTACAGTTTCAGCAGCGGATAAATCTTCAACATCTGCATTTTCGTCAAAGATAGCATCGTTTAAATTTATTTCCCCAGTTTGATATGGTGGCAAAATTTCACCATCATCATCAAAAAGCTCGTCAGATTTATCAGCATAAAGCTGTTCTAAGTCCTGCCCAAAACGTTCATCAAGAGAAATTGCAATTTTATAATCGTGATCAGCTAGTTCACTGAGTTCATATGTTCCGTCGCTTAATGCATCCTCAAAAGCAACAATCGCATCAAAAAATCTGCCTTGTGCCATATATGCTTGGCCAAGATTTTCATTTGCCTTGTTTTGCATTTCGCCTTCAAGACCAATGTCAAGAGCTGTTTCATAAGAAATTATTGCATCTTCTGGGCGCCCCATTTCCATGAAGCAAGCACCAAGATTCACAAGGGACTTTGCAGGAGCAGGATTGCTTGCATCAACCGCAGCCTCGCGATATGCCGCACCAGCTTCTGCCGTATTGCCAAGTTGCAATTGTGCAGCTCCAATACCTGAATAAGCCTTATGCGGAGTTGCATAATCTTCGAATTGCAACGCATTGTTGAATGCAACAAGAGCCTCTGTATTTTTACCACTAGACAACAAAGCCTTGCCCAAGTTCACATATAGCGCCGGCTTGCGCTTTGAATCAGCGCGTTCCAGAGCCATTGAATATGCAGCAGCCGCAACAGATGCTTTGCCATTTTTAACATAGCAGTTGCCAAGCAAGTGATAAAACTTGCACAAATCTTCTGTTGAAAGCCCGTCCAAATCTTGGGCGCACTCGATAAACTTTTCAAGAGCTACTGAATAGTTGCCTACTGTGTATGCCTCTTGAGCTTCATTAAACGCGGAAATATCCAACGTATACCCCTAAGACTAGCCTTTAAATTCCTTCGATGACGATTGATTCAATAAGGTCGCCAGCGCGGAGCTGATGAATTACATCAAGACCTTCAATAGTGTCGCCAAAGACTGTATATTCAGGATCCAAGAAATGTTGAGCACCAAGGCAGAAATAGAACTGCGAGCCAGCTGAATCTGGGTGGCGGCTGCGAGCCATTGCAAGCGTGCCATCTTCATGACTATTATTTGGATTAACATCGTATTCATGAAGGATGGAATATCCTGGATTGCCTGTACCTGGCGTACCAGCAGGACCTGACTTGCCAGCTGCAACATCTTCCTGTGACATGTCACGTGTGTTTGGACAGCCGCCCTGGATAACAAAATCAGGGACATAACGGTGGAATTTCAATCCATCATAAAATCCATCACGAGCAAGTTCAATGAAGTTTCCAACATGAATAGGTGCATCTTCGCCATGTAATTGCACACGAATTGTGCCTTTGTCTGTTGTGATAACAGCAATTTCTTTTCCTGTTGGTTTGTACTCAGGCGTATAAAGTGCCATGTTTCCTCCAGTGTTCAATTAATGCATAATTTTGGCCAAAAGCCATAATCCCATAGATTTTAGCAGTATTTGGCCATTTTGTTTACAAGTAAATGAATAATATACGGCAGAAACTCTCTTATCAGGCATTTTGTCCATGAAAAAGTTTGAGATTACTGCTATTTTGACTTTATTGATTGTACTAATTTCTTGCAACATAACAGCTTTTTGCGCAAAAATATTTAATGCAAATTTATCTAGCATTATGATATTGCGTCTTGCCCTTTAGTTAAAATATCCAAATTATAAAATATTCGCAATGAATGCTAATAAGAACAAAAATAGCATAAAAACGCAAAGGCATTTTGTGCATAGGTGGTGTCCCCTACAGGATTCGAACCTGCGGCCTTTTGCTCCGGAGGCAAACGCTCTATCCAGCTGAGCTAAGGGGACTTTGTATCTTTAGTTTATAGCCGGCAATCCAAAAGCATCTTCAGCTTTTTTAACTGCATTGCGAATGGCTTGTTCTATGAGTTCAGCCGATAAAACTCCAACAGTATCAACAACATTTTGAACTTGAACACTCCCCGTACCCATAACAAAAAGTGTGTCTCCATCATTACTTGTATGGACAGGATTTATTGCACGAGCAAGACCATCATGAGCAATGCTTGCAATTTTCCTTGCTTGAGCCTTTGTTATTTCAGCATTTGTAACAACACAACCAATTGTTGTATTTGTGACAGGATTGCCGCTAGCAAGCTGGGCAAATGCCTTCTTTGGAGCAAAAATAAATTGTTCTTGCTGCATTGGCTTGCCGTCATCATCGCGAACACCGGCCAAAACTGAGCCATCCTTATTTATAACATTGCCAGCTGCATTAACTGCTATAACAACAGCAACTTGCAAGCCGTCGATATCTAAACCAGCCATGCCAATGCCGCTTTTTGTTGCATGTTCCATGCCAGCAAGCTTGCCAACGCTACAGCCTACACCAGCGCCAACATTGCCTTCTAACTTATCATCTGCGTTAGGGCTTGCTGCCTGCCCACAAGCAACAATTCCCATTTCTTTATCCGGGCGCACACTACTTGAACCAACACCCAAGTCGAAAAGAGAAGCCGCGCACACAAGTGGAACTTTAGCAACACCAGTGTCGAAACCTGCGCCCCTTCGCTCAAGATATTCCATTACGCCAGAAGATGCATCCAGACCAAATGCAGAGCCGCCACTCAATACAACAGCATGGATTCGTTCGACCATGTTCTCTGGACGAAGCAAGTCAGTCTCGCGCGTTGCTGGACCTCCGCCACGAACATCAACACCTGCAACAGCTCCAGCCTCACACAAAATTACAGTGCAGCCAGTTCCATTTTCATAATCGCTTGCATGCCCAAGCTCGACACCTTCAATGTCACGAATTGTAATTTCTTTCATAGTGCCTCCAATTCAACTGCAAATATTATAGTCAGCTTTTGCAAAAAAGCCATATGCACTAAATTGTCGTTACCAAATTTAAATTCAATTGCAATAAATAATCAGCCGCAATAAATTACAAGCTGAAAGAATGAACTGTTAGAACAAGAAAAAGAAGGGCTGCCGCTTTGAATGCGGCAGCCCGTCATCATTAGTTGATTTGTGCTTTCAGCACAAAACCACAAAGATAAGCTATCGAAGTAAAATTTACTTCAATGTGATAGCAGCACCAGCTTCTTCGAGCTTTGCCTTTGCAGCTTCTGCATCTTCTTTCTTTGCGCCTTCAAGAACTGGCTTAGGAGCGCCTTCAACGAGTTCCTTAGCTTCCTTAAGACCAAGAGATGTGAGTTCACGAACAACCTTGATAACAGCAATCTTGTTGTCGCCAAAGCCTTCCAAAACAACATCAAATTCAGTTTTTTCTTCTGCAGCACCAGCATCGCCAGCAGCAGGAGCAGCAGCTACAGCAACTGGAGCAGCTGCAGATACGCCAAATGTTTCTTCCAAGTCTGAAACGAGTTCAGAAAGTTCAAGAGCAGTGAGGCCTTTGATGCCTTCTAAGATTTCTTCTTTAGTCATTTTAATAACCTTTCAATAGTGGCAGCGTATTTCTTATTAACGCAAGCCTTGTGTTTAAATAAAAATTTGCGCCGCCTTTATGCAGCCTGTTTTTGCTCTGCAATAGCTTTAATTGCGCGAGCTGTTGATTCAATAGGAGCATTGCAGCAACGAACCAAACCAGTAAGTGGTGCTTGCAATGTACCAAGAAGCTTTGCGATAAGAACTTCCTTGCTTGGAAGATCTGCAATCTTCATTGTTGCTTCCACATCCTGGACTGAGCCGTCCATGATGCCGCCCTTAATTTCAAGAGCTTCATGATCTTTGCTGAAGTCTTTCAAAACCTTTGCAGGTGCTGCAACTTCTTCACCAGTGAAGATGAAAGCTGTTGGGCCAGCTAAGATTTCTGGGATTTCAGGAAGTTCAGCGTTCTTAAGAGCAATAGCAGCAAGATTATTCTTGTACACATGCATTGAACCGCCAGCCTCGCGAACTTTTACACGAAGTTCCTGAGACTCCTGAACAGTTAAACCACGAGCGTCGACAAACCAGCAAGCATTAGCTTCCTTGAATTTTGCTTCAATCTCTGCAACCTGATCAATCTTTTTCTGTGTAGGCACTTAAACCCTCCTTTCATACAAATCGACCCCCGCTGTCGGACAGTGGAGGTCGAGAAAGTTTGGCTTTGTGCCTTATACTTCGACCACCTCGGCGGGCAGGATTTGCATCCTCTTAAGTTCTTTTCAGAACACCGGCTGTCTACGGTAGCGGGACTAACAAAAATTCATTGCTCTTTCGAGCAAGATGAATCATATCACAATTATTCAGCAGTATATTCGCGAATAATGCTTTGATCTACTGGAATGCCAGGACCCATAGATGTAGCGATTGTAGCGCTCTTCACATATTTGCCCTTAGCAGCTGCTGGCTTTACGCGCAAAATTTCATCAAAAATTGCGCCATAGTTTTCAGCGAGCTTTTCAGCATCAAAAGAAACCTTACCAATAATTACATGTGCAATGCCATAACGGTCGGCACGATATTCAACCTTGCCGCCTTTAAGATCTGCTACGGCTTTAGCAACATCCATTGTTACTGTGCCAAGCTTTGGATTTGGCATCAAGTTGCGAGGACCCAAAATCTTACCAAGACGTCCAACCTTGCTCATCATATCTGGTGTTGCAACAGCAGCATCAAATTCAATGATGCCTTTTTGAATGTCTTGTACGAGTTCATCTGATCCAACAATTTCTGCGCCAGCTTCCAAAGCTTCCTTTGCTTTGTCGCCTTCTGCAAAAACTGCAACGCGAACGCTTTTGCCTGTGCCATTTGGCAAGCTGATTGAACCACGAACTTGCTGGTCTGCTTGACGTGTGTCAATGCCCAAACGGAAGTGAGCTTCAACAGTTTCATCGAACTTTGCTGGAGCAATTTCCTTAGCAAGTTTGCAAGCTTGGAGCGGAGTATAAAGCTTGTCAGCTTCAATCTTAGCTACCGCTTCATTAAATTTCTTTCCATGTTTTGGCATAATAATCCTCCTTGTGGTACAGACGGGCTTTTTACCCTTCCACTTATATATAGTCCTCCTTGCCGAGAGGTCTATTCCTTAATTATTCAGCGATATGAACGCCCATTGAACGAGCAGTGCCCGCAATAATCTTCATAGCTGCTTCAACATCATTTGCATTCAAGTCAGGCATTTTTGTTTCTGCAATTTCTTGCAACTGTGCCTTTGTCAAAGTGCCAGCTGTTTCTGTCAAAGAATTGCCAGCTGCATGCTCGATGCCCAAAGCCTTCTTAATAAGAACAGCTGCAGGTGGAGTTTTGCAAACAAAGTCGAATGTTTTGTCATCATAAACAGTAATAACAACTGGAATGACTGTGTCACCTTTGTCCTGTGTAGCAGCATTAAATGCCTGGCAGAACTGCATAATGTTGACGCCCTTTGCACCAAGTGCAGGACCAACCGGTGGTGCAGGATTAGCCTTACCAGCTGGGATTTGAAGCTTAATATAACCTTCAATTTCCTTAGCCATTTTGTCTCCTTTAAATTACTGCACACATTAAACGCGCAGTGTTAACTTTAATCATCTATAGCAAAACGCTTTGCAAGAGAAGCCCTCATCCACATTGAGGCAAGCAACAGCGTTTAACTCGCAAATTTAAATTTTGGCAACCTGTTCGAAGCTAAGCTCGACAGGAGTTTCACGGCCAAAAATAGAAACCATAACTTTGACTTTGCCGGCGTCTACATTGACTTCGGCAATTGTGCCGTCGAAATCTGCTAAAGGACCATTGACTACACGAACAATTTGACCTTCTGCCAAATCTGTTGAAGTCTTCTTTGGAACATCCGGACGAACTCGCTTTGTAATCTTTTCAAATTCAGCACGGGACAAAGGAACAGGCTTGCCTTCGCTGCCAACAAAACCAGTTACACCTGAAGTGTTACGCAATGGTCCCCACACATCATCGACGCGTGTGGAGTCAATCTTGATTAATACGTAGCCAGGAAAAACCTTCTTTTCTGAAGTGACTCTTCTTCCGCCTTCTTTAAGTTCAGTAACTTCTTCCATTGGAATGAATACTTCAGAAATAATATCTTCGTAGCCACGCAATTTAATTAAGTGCTCAATATTTGTTTTTACCCTGTTCTCATACCCTGAATAGGTATGGAGGACATACCACTTTTTTGACATTTAGCTTTAGCTCCCTATGGATCCAACCCAGTCTAGCGGAATGATAATAACATTATCGACAATTGCAATGAGCACGCCGAAGAAAACAAGTGCACCAACGACGATAAGCGATGCGCTTAACAACTCTGAACGAGTTGGCCAAACAACACGCTGAATCTCAACCTTAACACCCTTGAAATATGCCTTCAAGCGCTGCCAAATGCTTGGCTTTGCAGGTTTGCCGTCTTTGCCTTTCTTGGCGCTTTGAGACTTCGACTTGCTAGCAGTTGCTGCCTTGGAATTAGCATTGATTGGTTTTTGCTTCTTCCATTCTTCTGGTGAAGTGCTCTTTTTCTTTTTATCTTTTTGTGCCATCTTTTACAACCTTAGAGTGCAATCAAGCCGAAGGGTCTTCTTCGGCTTTATCTTAAAGATTTCTGGCAGGCCAGGAGGGACTCGAACCCCCAACATCCGGTTTTGGAGACCGGCGCTCTACCAATTGGAGCTACTGGCCTACACGCTAAACACGACTAGCAATGAAGCAACTAGCGGGTTTCCTTGTGCAGAGTGTGGTGACCACACCACTTGCAATATTTCTTGAGCTCAATGCGCTCAGGATTGCTCTGCTTGTTCTTCTTGGTCGTGTAGTTACGGCGTTTACATTCTGTGCACGCCATGGTGACCAATGTACGCATCGTTTTTCCTCCTTATTGCGCAGACGAGCCCGACAGCTATATTTAGTGCCGGGCTTTGCTGCGAAAACCGTTAAAGCAAGATTATTCGATAATCTTTGTAACCTTGCCTGAACCAACCGTACGGCCACCTTCGCGGATAGCGAATTTCAAGCCTTCTTCCATAGCGATTGGGTGAATGAGTTCGCCAGTAATTGTGACGTTGTCACCAGGCATAACCATTTCAACACCATCAGGAAGGATAACAGTACCTGTAATGTCTGTTGTACGGAAATAGAACTGAGGGCGATAGTTTGTGAAGAATGGAGTATGACGTCCGCCTTCTTCCTTAGTCAAAACATAAACTTGACCCTCGAACTTAGTATGTGGTGTAACAGAACCTGGTTTGCAGATAACCTGACCACGTTCGATATCTTCACGCTTTGTGCCGCGGAGCAAGATACCAACATTGTCGCCAGCTTCAGCATAATCAAGAATCTTGCGGAACATTTCAACACCAGTAACAACTGTCTTTTGTGTTTCGCGAATACCAACAATTTCAACTTCGTCATTCATGTTGATCTTGCCGCGTTCAACACGACCAGTAGCAACAGTACCACGACCAGTAATTGTGAATACGTCTTCGATAGCCATCAAGAATGGTTTTTCGTCGTCGCGTTCTGGAGTTGGGATATATGAATCGACAGCATCCATGAGTTCCCAAATCTTTGCCTGAGCATCTGCGTCGCCTTCAAGAGCCTTCAAAGCAGAACCGCGGATAACAGGAATGTCGTCTCCTGGGAAGTCATATGATGAAAGAAGTTCACGAACTTCCATTTCAACAAGTTCAAGAAGTTCTTCGTCGTCAACCATGTCGCACTTATTCAAGAAAACTACGATCCAAGGTACACCAACCTGGCGAGCCAACAAGATGTGCTCACGAGTCTGAGCCATAGGGCCGTCAGTAGCAGCGATAACAAGGATTGCACCGTCCATCTGTGCAGCACCAGTAATCATGTTCTTAACGTAGTCAGCATGGCCTGGGCAGTCAACATGTGCATAGTGACGTGAGTCTGTTTCATACTCGATATGAGCAATGGAAATCGTTATGCCACGCTCGCGCTCTTCTGGAGCCTTATCGATGTCTTCGAATGCGGTAAAGTCTGCCTTAGCAGTGCCATGAGAGCCGTCGTTCAGAGACAGAGTCTTGGAAATTGCAGCAGTTAAAGTAGTCTTGCCGTGGTCAACGTGACCGATGGTACCAATATTAACATGTGGCTTGGTACGCTCAAACTTTTCTTTTGCCATTTTTTCCTCCTAAAAATGCTTTCACTTCTCACGCTCCCAGCGCGGAAGCGTTATAGCCTAAAAAATAATTTATTTGTTGTTCCGCTTTGGAACATCAATAACAAAATGGTAGCGGCGACTGGACTTGAACCAGTGACAACACGGGTATGAACCGTGCGCTCTAGCCAACTGAGCTACGCCGCCGTAAAAAAGCTCCATTCCCCTGTGCTTTAGGGCATGGAGCCTGTGACCGGATTTGAACCGGTGGCCTCTTCCTTACCAAGGAAGTGCTCTACCCCTGAGCTACACAGGCAAATGGTGGGCGCGCTTGGATTCGAACCAAGGTAGGCATAGCCAACGGGTTTACAGCCCGTCCCCTTTAGCCACTCGGGCACACGCCCATTTGTCTTAGTAACCTGAGAAACCTGCTATATGTTGCTTTCAAGTTGCATGCTTGCGCACACCAGATGGTGCGCAGCGAACGAAAATCATACAGGAAAGTTGCCATTCAGTCAAATAAAATTTGATGCTTTCACGCGTCCGGGTGTATCTATTTTCCGGGGTGAGCGGCATGAAATGCAAAAGAATTTAACCTTCCGCTGACAAAAGCTAGAATACTCCATTTTTTTGCGCGAAACTACAAGCATTGAAAAAAGGAGTTTTATTATGCACAAGAATTCGATGAAGTACATTTTGAGCGCTGGAATTACTGCCTGCTTTTTTGTGCCAGGTGCTGCACTGGCTGCACAAGGCGACATTTTGTCTGCAAATTCCGCAGCTTCTTCATCTGTTGACATATCTAATAAACAAGCAAGCATTGCAGCAAAAAGTTTTTTTGAGTCATGTGGCAAAACATGCACTGCATCAACCAAAGTGGAAGAAGTAATTGTTACAAATATATTAGGGACAATTACTGAAGCAAGCTCTGAAGATGGTGGTGCTAATAGCGGCTCAGTTTTATTGCAAAGCGCTAATGCAACAAGTTCAAAAGCTGCTGCTATAAAAAAGAAAGTAGTCAAAAAGAAGACTGCTACAAGAAAGCAGGTCATAAAATCCATCAAGAAAGCAAAGAGCAGCAAGAAAGTTACTGGACTTGGTGGTGCTAAATTCAATAAAAAATGTGAAGCTGGCAAAAAACTTGTCAAAGTTTTGAAGAAGGTTCGCAAAGGCGGCAAAACTTGTGCCTTCATTATGGTTGATCTTAAAACTGGCAAGGGTATTTCTTCGCAAGCCAACAAAAAAGTTTATGGAGCATCAACCATTAAAGCGCCATATGTTGCATCCATTTGTAAATATAAATCTGGCAGCATTAACAGCAGTGCCAAAAGTCACATTCGCGCAATTTTAAATTGGTCAAGCAACGACGATTACAGAGCGCTGCGCTCAAGGTTTGGAAGCACTCCCATTTCAAAATTCAAAAAATATAGTGGCTCTAAAGAGCTGGATGCAAATGCAACATGGGTGACATATTCGCCAAAAACTTTGTCAAAGCTTTGGACTGGGCAATATTGGTATCTATTTAAAAATACGAACAAACATTCAAAGTGGCTGCGCAAATATTACAAAAAGGGCGCAAATTCATTCATTAAAAAGGCATTGAAGAACAATAAGGAGTGCACAACTTTTACAAAAGCTGGCTGGTGCACAGTATCAGGCAAAGGCTATGTTTATAATGATGCAGGAATAATCAAGACAAAGGACGGGCATCCTTACTTGCTTGTTATTATGTCAGAACATGATTGCAGCAAGTCAGCATTGCGCGCATTTGTAAGAGCTGCTAATAGCTATCATGCATATATGGTTAAATGCGAAAAGAAATAATCCTTACGTTTATTCTTTCTTCTTCAATTCCGCCAATATATGTGCGATGCACTCCGCAACACC
>CAVDAL010000103.1:0-6107 GCA_963606965.1 Acutalibacteraceae bacterium | reverse complement strand
GTCCTTTGATATAGAGCTTCTTTACTTTCTTATATTTTGATTTCTTAACAATAGTGACCTTAATTTTCTTTATGGCAGTTATGCCATTTTTCTTAGCCTTGATGGTAATAGTTACTTTGCCACATTTTTTAGCTATTAACTTTCCTTTAGAGCTTACTTTACAGACCTTAACTTTAGAGGTCTTATAAGTAAGCTTTGCATTATTGGTTGCTTTTGCTTTGAGCTTATAAGAGCTGCCTTGCTTGATTGTGAGCTTACCAGTAGCAGCTCGTGTAACAGTAATCTTGGGTTTTGTAGTCGCGTGAGCTTCACTAGCTAAAGCAGCTCCACCAAAAGCTACAACCAACATCACAGCTAATGTTATAAATGTTATTGTCTTAAATTTCTTTGTTTTCTTCATAATTATCACCTTGGCTATATTGTAATACACAAAGTGTTTCAAAAAATCATTTTAATTTTTTAGTTTTTGTTAGCCTGTTGTTAATAAAACAACAAAAATCTTTGTTTTTGTTGTTGTTATTAAAATAACAAAGCATATTTTTCAAATCTCGTATTTAAATGATGCAATTTTTGCTGCTTTCTTTATTAAATTAAAAATGCTCAAAATCGCTGACATTAAAATGACATTTAAAAATTTTGCGACTATTTGTGAAATAACGCATATTTTCTCTTGATTTTTTTGTAGCTTTTATTTGTAAACGCAACAAAGAAAAAGAAGGTGACGTACTTTGAGTGAAAAAGCAACTGAATACATCGGTTTAAAATTAAATAAAGAATTAAAACAATGGATTGATGAGCAAGCAAAAAAACAAAAAATCAGCTCAAGCGCTTTTATTCGAAAAAGTCTTGAGAGCATAAAAAATCCTGAAGAAGCAGTCAACAATGCAAAGCCTTTGTTTGAGGACTTCTTTCAAAAAGAAGAAAATAAGCTTTCCAGACACACTATTTATACAAAAGCTGAATATTGTCTTTGGTGTATCAAATCAGATAGCAAGCTCTCTTGGCATATCATGGATTTTAATGCGCCAGAACTATATAGGCTTGGCTTAATTATGGCGCAAAAGATGGAAAAAAATCGCGGATCAAATAATGGATTTTATAAAGCTTATGAAGCAACAATGAAAGAATTTTCAGAAGGGCAACGCGGCAAAGCAATGATGCTTCACCGTGCTATATCCATAAATTCGTCAAGTATATTATTTAAATTTGATGAAAGTGATTTATCAGCTTGGCTAGAAAACATGATTAGCTGGCGAATTTTAGCAAATCACTTTCTTTATGGCGCACTCGAACCTGGAACAGACAAATATAAAAAAGCAACAAAAGCAATTGAAGTTATGTCATCAATTTTAGAATCAATGGATATACATACTATTTGTGATTTAGAAAAACTCGCAAGTAATGAAATATTTGACCATGAGCGTGGTTGGCATGAATCTGTATATTCAGAAGAAGAAAAAAGACGAGTGCGAACACATAGCGCTTATTGCAAAAGTCGCGACTGGAATGATCCGAATTGGACACAATAAGGAGATATAACAATGACAACAAGAACACGTTTTAGCTTAAATGATGAAGTTGCTGAAACTGTAGAGATGTTTGCCCGTGAACAAGAATGTAGCAGTTCAAAAGCTGCTGAACAACTAATAGCCGCAGGTTGGGTTGCTCTGCACACTCCCCAACTTAACACTCCCCTACTTTCTAGCATTGTATCAACTATGGCAACACTAAGTGATAATTTGTGCGCGCGTATAGACAATTTGCTCTTTGATATGACAGAAGATATTTCACTAGATTTACATGACATTAAAAAATTAGCTATTGCAAGTATGGCGCTACATGGTCAATTTGGTAATGATGAAGTTAGTGATGAAGAAATTGATGTGGCACTTTCTGTATCTTCAAAATACTTTGACAAGGAAATATAGATGAGTGCGTCCGCAGTAATTGTTACACACAAATTTAAAACTGGCAGCGCATGTTGTAAAAATGAAATTAAAGAGATGCGCGATTATATGGCGCGTGAAGGTAGATTTGAATACAAAGGCGGACTTGATAGAAGCATTACAGATTCAGACTTGCATTTAATGGAACTTAAAAGATGCAGAGACGTTCATGAGCTTGTCAATTATTGTGCGCGTGAAGGCAGATATAAAGGGCGCAGAAAAGATATGCCGCTAAAGCCAGGTGAAGTATCGGGTCATTGTTTTGGACGTGATGGTGTATATAGTGCAGATAATCTTGAGCGTGAAATTTTAGATAGCGGCTCAAATGTTATGACTTCTGTTGTATCTATCAGACGTGATGAAGCAGCAGCTTTAGGCATGGATTCAAAAGAAGCTTTTGAAAATTTGCTGCGCTTGCATTGGGATAGAGTTGTTGCAGAGTTTGGAATTATTGCGCCGTCTGATGTTGAATGGCGGGCTTTTTATCATGTTGATAATCCAAAGTCCCTTCATGTTCATGTGATAACTTGGGATAAAAGTGGCAGATGGCACAACGATGATAAGCGGCAAGTCCCTGTACGAAAACAAAATATTGGCCTGCGTTATATAAATGATGTTGTTACAAGAGGTTTACGTGATAGAACATCAGCGGAAAAGTCTTACTTGCGTGATGCAATTATCACTCGCATTAAAGAACATCTTGGGTATGAAACAACATATGACAGAGTAGAAAAATTAAACTCAAGACAAGAAAATCTTGAATGTCCATATAGTGCAATTCCGCATAAGCGAATTGATGATGAGCAAGGCTGGAAGCTTTTAAAGAGTGTTACAGATGCTTCTCCAACGGGTCGCGTTTTGCAATATGCGCGTTCTCCAAAAGAAGTTAGAGAAGCTGCAAAAAATGTAGTTGAAGCTTTACGAAGTGAAGATAAAGAGCTAGATAAAATGTTTGCACGTTATGAGCAGGTAGTTACTATGCAAGCAGAAATGCGTTGGCATAAAGATAGAATTTATCGCGATGAAACAGGCAAAGAATATAACGATTTAAAGAGCTATATAGCCCAAGCAAGATACGATCTTGAAAGACGTGCAGCTTCTGCTGTTTGCACACAAACAAGGCATACACATGATAGGCTTGATGATAATTTTAAGCTGCGCGACATTGCTATTCGAACTATTACTCCTACAAGACGAGATAAGCAGCGTGCAGAAAAAACTATTGCAAATAACATCCCTGCTTCTACTTATAAGCAAGCACATGATGAATGGCGGCAAGGCTATAAAGATTATAAACAAAGTAATACAGAAAAAGCACATGAACATGCTTGCAACGCTGCACATACACTTATTGATGATGAACTTTTAAGACAACATTTTTTTGCATATATTCAGCAACAATACAATAGGTCTAATGGTCAAAATGTCCATATACAAAACCACTTTGAAATGGAAGATAAAGCAACCGATAGATTAACAACTTTGCTTGAAAAAGAATATAATCAAGCACAAACTACACGAGATTTAAGCCTTGCATCATTAACAATTTCTTTGACAAGAACAGTTGCTGAAGGCTTTGCAAAAATGCGCGGAGATTTCTCCAGCAAACGCTTTTTTTCATACAATAAATATCATGAATATGGTTATTATGTTGGCAGAATATCGCGCTCAATTGACAGATCATATGCATCTTCACGCGGAAGATAATATTCAGTTTTAACTATTCTTATTCAATTCTTATGCATTTTTTAAGGTAAAACCAAAAATTTTTGGTTTTACCTCTAAGTTTAAAAAGGTAAAACTTTTAAAATCGTGGTTTTACCTCTAAGTTTAAAAAGGTAAAACCTGCATAAAAAGTGCATATTTTTCTGCCCACAAAGTTTTACATTTTGGTTTAAAGCCCTGACCTGCACTTTTATCTGTTTTTGGCACGCCAAAAACGTGTTTTGGGCGGCTTTGCTGCCCGCTTTCTTCCTGCTATCAAAAAGTTATGAATTGCATATTTAGTAATCAAAAACTGCATATGGGTCAATCAATCTGGAAGCAAAGCTCCCCGATGTTAAGGGGAGCGTGAAGTTTGCATAACTCAGTCAAACTAATCAATATTCAATGATTAGTTTTATTTCTGCTCTTTCATGATGTAGAATTATTTAAGAGTAAATGGATGGAGGAAAAAATGAAAAATACAATATCAATCAATCGTGTGGGCTTATTGTTTTTGGGAATTGTAGTTACAGCAATTTTTATGACGCTTTTTTATGTTACTCCATCTGAAGCACAAGCAAAAACACTTAAAGTTGGTCAATGCTACAGCGTTCAGTCTTATATCTATGATGAAACGGCAAATTCTGCTGACTTTCCAATCAGAGGCTTAAAGTCAACATCTTCAAATAAAAATGTGGCTTACACTGCATTTACCGTTGACTATTATGACGAAGAAGAAGAGGAATTTTATATGTCTATTTCTGTGATAGCCAGAGGATTTGGAACTGCAAAAATCAAATTAAGCTGGGATAGATTATGCTGTGGTTATCATGATGGCGAAATATATTATGATCCATATTATGGTTACGACTATCATTACCATGATTATACGTGCTACAGACATTTCAACAAAACTATTAATGTAAAAATAAAGCTAGCCAAAATTACAAGATCTCATTGCGATTTTCTCTACACTGGACAAAGCTATTCTATCGGTTCGCTTTATAGCGATTTAAATAATGATTTTTATATAAATGAAGGCATTGAAGCTAAAGTAATGAAAAAACAAAAGAGCGGAAAATTTAAATCTGGATCTGGTTATGTAGTTACAAACAATGGGAAGAAAATTAAATTCACATCAACCGGAAAGAAAACTGTCAAATATAAATACAATGGCAAAGTGCGTAAAATCTATATCAGTACCGTTCATTCAAAAGAGAAATTAAAACAAGCAATGATCAAAGAAATAAAAGGAGATTTATATTTTCCAACTTCTTTTAGGCTGCGCAGCACAAAATTTAAAGACGGCGTGATGACTATGAAATATTCTTCAAAAGCTTTAAGTGGCTATTATGGTGTATATTCTGTAAAAGGATCATATTCAGACTATTATAATATTCGCTCAGAATTTTATGGCATAATTACATACTCCGATAAATTTAAATATTATCTTGAGTAAAAACTATTTTTTAATTTTTGCAATGGCGGCTGTGGAAATGGCCGCCATTTCTTTTTTAGAATAGTGTCTCAATCATGAATTACAATTTGCAGCATTAAAACAAAGGGAGTGTCAAGTTCTAATGGCTATTGAAGCTGGTGTAAAAAGTCTTGAACCAAAAATCCCTAGATAATAACTCTGAGAAAAAAAATGAAGCGTAATAGAAACAAATAATTGCGTTTTAAGGACTCTCTTGTTTCTAATCATACACGAACTCGATTTAAAGTTTTAAACCTGTTTAAGCGGCAGTTTTGCGTCTGCTGGCTTTATTTCTGTATGTTCTTCTGTTTGCGCTTGTTGTATTATTCAACAGCAGGCAAATCCCTCCCCTGCTTTTGACAACTAAAAAATACTACTAGAAATTTTAGTATTCCACCTTTAAAATTGAACACAAAAAGTGTAAAATTCTATTGTTCTAAGTCACAGCCATACAAAAAAGAGGGTGTGGCTCGACTTAATTTTTAGTTGTATCAATATTTGTTTTGGAGTATTTATCCTTGCTAGATGATATACAGATTCAGCAGCATAATGATTATGTTAAAAGTTTAACTTCTTTACTTTATAAGAATAAATGGACTGATCTTTATGACGCTTTTGAAGGTGAGGCTTTACAAGCAGTTATTGAATTTACAATGAATCATGACTTAATGGATTTGTTTGTTTCTAAGCGTATTGATTATGTTGATACTCCATCTATTGTTCAGTTTTATCTTGATTTATGTGGTCTTTGGAATGACACTGGCTTTGATGAAAAGTATGCAAATATCACTGTTAGTTTAATTGGTTCTGGTCTTGATTTAACTAGTACTCAAACTCATGATCAACGTTATGAACAATATACGCTCACAAGTGTTGATGATTGGCAAACTTTTATTGAATCGCTAGCCCAAGAGCCTACTCTTATCTTCCCTGGTCGTTTTAAGCGTATGCATGTTCGCGGTAACGTCCCTGTTTTAAAT
>CAVDAL010000102.1:0-7428 GCA_963606965.1 Acutalibacteraceae bacterium | reverse complement strand
GCAAATGCGTTGACTTGCTAAATGCTCCGCTAACTTGCACAATGCTTGGTAAAGGTGCATTCCCCGAAAACGACAAGCATTTTATTGGTGTCGCGGGCGTGCAAAGCAGCGCTATTGCAAATGCTGCATTGCAAGAAAGTGACCTACTTTTGGCTATTGGCACACGCTTTGCTGATCGCGTTACAGGTGACACTGCAACCTTTGCAAGGGGTGCAAAAGTAATTCATATTGATATTGACCCTGCAGAGATAAGCAAAAATATTCATGCTGATATTCCAATTGTAGGGGATGCAAAAATTGTTTTGCAATCTTTGAATGAGCAGCTTGAAAATGCGAATGCAAATAAAGATAGATTGCAGCCATGGTGGCAGCAAATTTGCGCTTGGAAAGATGAGCAACAAAAAGAGCGCGCCGTAAGTTCTGAAACCAGTCAGCAAACACTCACTCCGCGCGAAGTTTTGAAAACTTTGAGTAAGCTCTGTACTGCAAGAAAAACAATTTTTACAACAGAAGTTGGGCAGCATCAAATGTGGGCAGCGCACTATCTGCAATGTGAAGAATCAAGAACATTTCTTTCAAGTGGCGGCGCTGGTGTTATGGGTTATGGCTTGCCGGCAGCTCTTGGTGCAGCAATTGGAAACAAAAATGCGCAGGTCATATGCATTGCGGGTGATGGTTCGCTGCAGATGAATATTCAAGAAATGGCAACAATCACAGAGCTTGGCCTTCCTGTAAAAGTACTTTTGTTAAACAACAAAGGCTTGGGAATGGTTCATGAATTGCAAAATGAAAAATTCAACAGTCACTACATAGCTACGACATATTCCTTCAGCCCAGATTTTGGCGGCATAGCGCAAGCTTGCGGGTGGCAGTCATTCCGCATTGCAAAACGCGACAATCTGGAAAGTTGCATGAATGAATGGCTCAGCTGTAAAAAAGCAGCGCTGTTGGAAGTTGATATTTCGCTTGCAGAAAGGACGGTGGAATAAATGCTTCGCACATTATCAATTTTGGTCGACAACGAGGCTGGTGTGCTGACTCGTGTTACAGGGCTAGTCGCGCGCCGTGGCTTCAATATTGAATCTTTGGCTGTGGGTGTTTCTGAAATTCCAAACAGAAGCCGCATTACTTTGATTGTGGACGCGCAGCCAGATGTTGTTGAGCAGGTGACAAAGCAACTGCACAAGCTTATAAATGTTTACAAAATCACAGACTTGACAGAAGAAGCTTCCATAGACCGCGAGCTTGTCTTGTTCAAAGTGAATGTCGAACCAGAAAAACGCCACGAACTTATAGAGATTGCAACAGTATTTCGAGCTAATGTTGTTGACTTCGCTCCGCATAATTTGATTATCGAAGCAACAGGCACGGAAGAGAAAATCGCGGCAATGGAAGACCTGTTTCGTGCGTATGGGATAAAGGAAATAGTCCGTACGGGTAAAATTGCACTTAGCAGAGGTTAAAACATATACAAAATAGCGCTAAAATACGCAGGTTATAGGGTGAAGAAAATATACAAACGTTAAGGACAAAAGATGAAAGTTTTAATTCCAGAAAAATTCGCAGCAGACGGCACCCAAGTTTTGGAAGAAGCTGGTGTTGAAGTTACATATAAGCCTGATTGTACACCTGAAGAACTTGTTCAACTTATTGGTGAATATGATGGCTTGATTGTTCGTTCAGCTACAACAGTAACTCGTGAAGTTATTGAAGCTGGTGAAAATTTGAAGGTTATTGGCCGCGCTGGCGTTGGTGTTGACAACATCGATTCAACAGCTGCTACTGAACGCGGCATTGTTGTTTGCAATGCTCCAACTTCAAATGTTGTTTCTGCAGCAGAACAAACAATGGCTTTAATGCTTGCAGTTATGCGCAACACAGCACGCGCAGATGCATCCATGAAGCAAGGCAAGTGGGATCGTTCAAAATTCACTGGTCATGAAATGCAGGGCAAGACGCTTGCTGTTTTCGGCCTTGGTCATGTTGGCTGCTTGGTCATTGAACGCGCACAGGCATTCGGCATGAAGATTATTGGTTATGATCCATATTGCCCACCAGAACGTGCAGAAAGCATGGGTGTTGAACTTCTTGAGGATATTAATGAAATGTGCCGTCGCGCAGATGTTATTACTGTTCATCTTCCAAAAACAAAAGAGACTACAGGCATGTTTGGTCCTGAGCAATATGCAATTATGAAGGACGGCGTTGTTTGCATCAATACTGCCCGTGGTGGCATTTATGACATCGAAGCAATGGCGGACTTCATTGAGTCTGGCAAAATTGCTGGTGCTGGCGTTGATGTTTGGGAAAATGAACCTGTTTCAGATTCTCCGCTTCACAAGTTTGAAAATGTTGTTTTGACTCCACACTTGGGCGCTTCAACGAAGGAAGCTCAAACTCGTGCTGCAACTCAAATTGCTGAATATGTGATTGCTGGTATGCAGGGTAAGACTGTTCCAACAGTTGTAAATTCTGCTCGCATTCCAGATGAAGTTATGAATCAGCTCAGCCCTTATGTTCCTGTTTGCCAAAAGGCTGGCGAAATTTTGGTACAGCTCGCAGACAGTGCAATTTCAAAGCTTGATGTGAATGTCTTTGGCAAAATTGCTGCTCAAGACCCAAGCATCCTTGGCACAGCAAGTGTGGCTGGCATTCTTTCAGTTGGCTCTGAAGTTACAGTCAATATCATTAATGCTAATTATTGGGCAGAAAACCGCGGCATTGAAGTTGCAACAAAGACAGACCCTGTCAGCGAAGACTTTGCAAGTTATATTGAACTTGTTGCCCATGCAAAGAATGGCGACTTCCAGATTGCTGTAACAAAGACACCTGCTCATGACAATCCGCGCATCATTAGCATTATGAATCACGATGTTGATTTTGTTCCTGGCGACTATGTCGCAATTATGCAATATCAAGACGGTCCTGGCCGTATGGGCAAGATTGGCACGCTTCTTGGTAATGCTGGAATTAGCATCGACAGTATGCAGATTGCTCGTGACACAGAGGCAGATGCTGCAGTTGTTTGTATGAATGTTGACCGCATTCCAAATGCTGACTTGCAAGAAAAGCTGACACAATCAGTTGATGCTTTGAACGCATGGTTTATTAACTTATAAAGAATAGAAAATAAGAGGTTGGGCAAACATTTGAGCCAGGTCTTTCCACACTTTCATGCTGTGCTGCTTTGCGATGATTTTGGCGCAAAGCTTTGGCCGCTTGCTAATAAAAACGCTCCTGTTTGCCTGACTTCTCTTGGTACAAGCGCGAATAAGTCGCTTCTTTCGCTGGCAATGCAGCGCACGCGCCCATTCACAAGCAATCCCATTCAAGTTATAACAACTCTTCCTTTGGAAGAAGCAATTTATGACGAGCTTGTTGACCAGAACTTTGATGATGAAAAAGACTTCAACATGCTTGTTGTGCCAGATGGGCAAAGCAGTTCTTTTTGCATGGCAATGGCTGCTGCTTATATCCGCAGGAAAGACCCGCAGGCTATTGTTGCATTTTTCCTTGGCAGCCAATATATAGACGATGATGACCGCTGGGGCAGACTTTTATATCGCGCTTATCAGTTGGCGCAGCAGGACAGGCTTGTTGTTATTGGCGGCAATCAGAAAGAAAAATGTTTTGATTACAGCTATATTCGCAAGGGCAAGGCAGTAAAGAGCCTTGATGATGCTTTTGAAGTTGGTGTTTTTGTTGCCGATGTCCACCCGAATACTGCGCGTCGCATGTGTGACCAGGGCGCATTGTGGTATACAGGAATCCTTTTTGGGCGACCTGCTAGGATTTTGGGCGAGATTACTCATGCGAGTGAACTTGAACAGCAAAAGCCTGGCGGTGTTGCAAACCGCACAGCTGAAACTGCCCAATTTATGGCGCAGCTAGAGCCACAATATTGGCTGAAGGAAGATGCATGTGAACTTTTAAGCGCGCTGCCAGAAACTTCATATGAAAAGTTTGTTTTGGAACAATGTGAAAATTTAACAGTTGTTCTTTCCACTTTGCATTTCACTAATTTTTCAAACATTACAGATTTAGAAGTTTTGGGCGAAGTTGATGAAGATAAAAATTGCCTTGTTGGTGAAGGGTATATAGCAAATTCCAAAAATACTTTGCTTTATAATGCGGGCAAGCAGCGCAAAATTTTAATCGATGGTGTGCAAGATTTAATTGTTGTTGATACTGATGAAGGCCTGCTTATAACAACGCGCGACTCTGCTCATAAATTTAATTTGCCTCCTGAATTTTAAATCTAATAAAGTTGGGCAGGTGTCACTTTTATTGCATGCTAAAATCGAGTGCCGTTTAAAATAATTGCCAAATTTGTGGATAGGTGGAAAACTGCTATTTGTGCAGCTAAGCGCTTTGAAACTATCCACATTACATGTGAAAAGCGCATCTGTGCTCAACATAATTTTTCTCTTTGCGTTAAAGTCTTTTTTCCGCAAAAATAAAGCACGATTTTTTGGAAGGAAGACGCAATTCATGCCAAGCCCAGAGTTAATTTATTCATCACGCAGACAACCAAAACAAGCAACAGAGCGTGTGATGCCGCAAAATATCGATGCGGAAAAGGCAGTCTTGGCAGCAATGCTATTTTCCCCAGAAGTTACTGAAGATGCTTTACTCAAGCTTAATGCAAATGAATTTTATAGGCCTGCTCATCGCATTATTTTTGAAGCAATGGGTGAACTTTATAAGCGCGGAATTCCGGTGGATTCTTTATCTGTTGTCGATCGCTTGAAAGCGCGCGGAGATTTAGAAGCTGTTGGTGGCAAGGCTTACATCATCGAACTTGGCAATAACACTTTGGCGCTGGACAATTGGTCAGCTCATGCGGATATTGTTCATCGTGAAGCTTTGCTTCGCGACTTAATTGGTGCGTCTGTTCGCATAACATCTCTTGGCTATGATGCTCCAGACAATATTGATGAAGTCGTTGAAGAAGCAGAACATCTTCTTTTTAATGTTACAAACAAGCGTGTTGACACAAGTTTTGTCAAGATGGACAAGCTTGTTACAGATACATACAACAATTTGAATGCACTTGCAGAAAGTCAAAGCGACTGCAGCGGCATCCGCACTGGCTTCCTTGACTTGGACAACCAACTTAATGGCTTGCGCGGCGGCAATCTTGTTATTATTGCTGCTCGTCCAAGTGTTGGCAAAACTTCTTTTGCATTAAATATGGCAACACGTGCGGCTCAGCTTGGCACAACAGTTGGCTTTTTCTCTTTAGAAATGAGCAAGGAAGAATTGGTAAACCGCATTCTTTCGACAGAGACTCGAATAAGCTCACAGAAGTTCACAACAGGCAAGCTTTCGCAAAATGAATGGACAAAGCTTATCAATATTTCTGGAGCATTAACAAAACTTAACTTGTGGATTGATGATACCCCATCTGCAAGTATGCTTGAAGTGCGCACAAAAGCGCGCAGGTTAATGCGCAACGTTGAGCCTGAAAAAGGCATGATTATTGTTGACTATTTGCAGCTTATGCAGTCTGGCAGCAATCATTATGAATCACGCAATGTTGAAGTTTCTGAAATTTCGCGCGGCCTGAAGATGCTTGCAAAAGAATTGAATATGCCTGTTATTGCTTTGTCGCAGCTTTCTCGTGCTGTTGAAGCTCGCGAAAATAAACGCCCTATGCTTTCGGACTTGCGTGAATCTGGTTCAATCGAACAGGACGCAGATATTGTCATGTTTATTGATAGGTCAACATCTGAACAAGAAGCTGAAAATGAAAATCGCCCGCCGCTTGGAACAGCAAATATCATTGTTGCAAAGCACCGTAGTGGCCCGACTGGTGTTGTTAGCCTTGCATTCCAAAGTGACTTCACACGTTTTGATAATTTGAGTCACACAAATCCAGCAGATTCTGGATATTATGCTCCGCAAGATGATGGCGGCAGTTATCCAGTATAATGTGCGCATGGGCGCCTTACGTAACAGTTTGCCAACTTGCTGATAAAAACTGGCGAACTTTTCAGCAATATTTAAGAATGATACCTTAGACTTCAAAACTATGTTAATGGATTGCCTCATAGATGCTATTTTAGACAGCTTGAAGTTGCTGCCGTTTCTTTTCATAACTTATATGTTTATGGAATGGGTGGAGCATGCTGCTTCAGAGCGCTTTAACAAAGGCATTGCACAGGCGCACAAAGCAGGGCCGTTCATTGGCGCTGTTTTGGGCGTTGTTCCGCAATGCGGCTTTAGCGGAGCTGCTGCTGCTCTTTATGCAACCAGAGTCATAACATTAGGCACGCTTGTTTCTGTTTTTCTTGCAACTTCAGATGAAATGCTTCCTGTTATGATTTCAAGTGCAGTGCCTGCTGGAACAATTGCCAAAGTGCTTGCTGTTAAGGTTGTTTGCGGCATGATTGTTGGTTTTGCTTTGGATTTTGCTTTAAGGAAGTTCGGACGCGAACATCTTGGCTTTGCTTCAAAGCATTCACATGAAGGCCACAATGGGCATGACATTAAAGAATTTTGCGAAGCTGAAGGCTGCGCTTGTGACTCGGCTTGTGATCATCATCACGACAAGCATGCTTGGGGGCACATCATTTTAAGCGCTCTTAAGCACAGCCTTCAAGTTTTGGGATTCATTTTTGTAATTACACTTATCATTAATGTTGTAATTGCGCTTGGATTTGAAGACAACTGGAGCGTTATTGGTAGCAATGGAATGCTTTCATGCGTACTGGCTGCCGTGCTTGGAGTTATTCCAAATTGCGCTGTTTCTGTTGGGTTGACAGAGCTTTATGTGCAAGGAATGCTCAGCGGCGGTGCCATGATTGCTGGCTTGCTTGTTAATGCTGGAGTTGGCTTGCTTGTTTTGCTTCGCACAAATTCTGACACGCGTGAAAACTTCCGCATTGTTGTTTTTATGTTGATTATTGGTATATTGGGCGGCTTGTGCGTGAACGCGCTAGGCTTGCTTTAAGTTGATTTGGTGAAAGGACACATCATGGAAAACGAAGAAATTCCATTCGTGGAATCTCATGATGAACCTCATGGTTCAAAGAAAGTTGAAGAAAAAGAGGAGGTGTCAGCTCAGGCTCAAAATGCTGAAGCAGAGCATGCAGCAAATGGGCAACATGTAAATGACGAGCAACCAAAGCAGCAGGCATATGTTGGTGAAGAGCCAAGGCGCCGCGGCGTTCCGCGTGAAATAAGCGACGATCCTTCAGAATCTTTTAAAGGCAGCAGCTATGGATATGGAGCTGGTGCAAGCGGCGGAGCTGCTTCAAGCGAAAGTGCTGCAGCTGGAACTTCTGGCAGTGCTTCCAAGCAGTGCGAACCAAGAGATGACAAAAAATCCAAGAAGGCAAAGAAAGAAAAGAAGCCACTGACACGCGGTGGCGCTGTTGGCTTTGGTGCAATTGGCACAGTTGTTGTTTTGGTCATCGCTTTGGT
>CAVDAL010000101.1:0-5191 GCA_963606965.1 Acutalibacteraceae bacterium | reverse complement strand
TGCATTTGCTGATTGCACTTCGCTAAAAAGCATGAGTTTTCCGTCTTCTCTTATAAGTATTGGGAGTTCAGTTTTTAAAAGTTGCGACAAGCTTGAGACTGTTGAATTTGCATCAGGACTTGACTCAATTGGTAGCAATGCGTTTGCAAAATGCATTTCATTAACAAGCATTTCAATTCCAGATACTGTAACAAAAATTGGCGATGGAGCATTTTATTCATGCGCAAAGCTTGCCACGGTGAAACTGCCAAATAAAATACCAGTAATTACAGATAATTTATTCTATGAATGTGAAAGCCTTATAAGTATTGAAATTCCAGATTCAGTTGAGATTATCTATTCTGGAGCATTTGAAGATTGCAGTAAGCTTGCCACTGTTAAACTTTCAAGCAAGTTAAAAACCATTCAGGGATCAGCCTTTAACGGTTGCATTAAACTTACAAATATAAAATTGCCAGAAGGATTAACCAAAATATATGCCTATGCGTTTAGCGAATGTATTTCTTTGATTGCAATTAATATTCCAAGTACAGTTACTTCAATTGGCAGGGGCGCATTTGAAGCATGTTGCAAGCTTAAAAGTATAAGCATTCCAAGTGGTGTAACATCAATTGATGATGGCGTTTTTATGGGATGCACTTCTCTTGAGAGTGTCACAATCCCAAGCAATCTTGAAGAAATTGGTATTTCAGCATTCTATGGATGCACCAAACTTAAAAGCATTACAATTCCAGACAGCGTGACTTCACTCGGATTTCTTTTTGTAAGTGATAATACGGAAATTAAATATAACAACAACCCAGTGGTTGAAAAATGGATTCAGGAAAATCGCTCTACTGATTTTATTTATCAAACTAGTGGTGATATGTGTGTAATCATAGCTTATAAGGGCAGCAGCAAAGATGTTGTTATTCCAAGTAAACTTGGCGGCGCAAAGGTTGTAAGTATTCTTGATTCTGCTTTTGCTAAATCAGACATTAGCTCAATTGTAATTCCAGATACAATTACAAAGATTAACTCTTCAATGTTTGAAAGCTGCAAAAATCTTAAGAGCGTTACACTGCCATCAACTTTGACAAAAATCGGTGGCGAAGCCTTTAAAAATTGCACTTCATTAACAAGCATTACTATCCCGGACAGCGTTACAGAAATCGGTGACGAAGCCTTCGAAAATTGTACATCATTAACAAGCATTACTATCCCAAACAGTGTTACATCTCTTGGTTCAAATGTGTTCCAGAATTGCTCTAATCTTGTTAATGTGAAGCTTCCATCTTCATTGACAACTATTTGCTACAATATGTTTGATGGTTGTTCCAGTTTGACTAGCATTGCAATTCCGAGTACTGTTATAGCAATTCAAGATTACGCTTTTAAAGATTGTATAAATTTAAAAAATATCAATCTGCCAGAAGGTTTAACATCAATCAGCAATTCAACTTTTGCTGGATGTAGTGCTTTGTCTTCCATTAAAATTCCGGGTTCTGTTACAAAAATTGACAGATATGCATTTTCTGGCTGCACGGGCCTTGCAAATATTCAACTCCCAAGCGGCCTTACTGAAATAGGCATGTTTGCATTTGAAAATTGCACTGCCCTTAGCTCTATCACTATTCCAAATGGCGTAACCGCTATTGAATCTGGCACATTTACGGGCTGCACTTCATTAAAGAGTGTTACTCTTCCAGATGGAGTAACATTGATTAAAGGTTTAGCATTTTTAGGCTGTAGTGCGCTTGAAAATATTGTGCTCCCAAGTGAACTTACAGAAATTTGGTTATCTGCATTTGAATCTTGTGGACTTACAGAAATTGAAATCCCAGCCAAAGTCACCAAGATTAATGCATATGCATTTTGGAATTGTAAGATTAAAGAGATTACAATTCCAGACACTGTGACAACGCTTGGTGAAGACTTTGTTGACCGCGATGTGCAAATTAATTGCAATGATGGTTCTGCGGCAGCAGGTTGGAAGGCCTTTTATAGAGCTGCTGAATTTGAATATGCAATTTTAGACGGAGAATGCACGATAATGTCTTATCGTGGCAGCAAGGCAATTGTTGAAATTCCATCAGATATTAAAGGTGCGCAAGTAACAGCAATCGGTGCAAATGCATTTGAAAATTGCTATTTTATAACAGATATTTCAATGCCAAATACTGTTGGTACAATTTCAGATTATGCTTTTCAGTACTGCACTTCTTTACAAACAATTTCAATTCCTAGCAGCGTTACAAATATTGGGGACTATGCATTCAGAGGCTGCACTTCCTTAAAAGCAATCTCAATCCCTGATAGTGTTATAAGTATTGGTCAATCTGCATTTATCGGTTGCACTTCTTTGGAAAGTGTGAAGCTGCCAAGCAATCTTGAAAGAATAAATGATGAACTCTTTAAAGGGTGTTCATCTTTGAAAAACATTGACATTCCAAAAAGTGTTAGCTCTATTTATTATCGCGCATTTAAAGAATCCGGATTAGAAAGCATTGTGATTCCAGAAGGTGTAAAAGAGCTTGGTGAAGAAGCATTTTCAACATGCAAGTCTCTTAAAGAAGTTAATCTTCCAAACACTCTTGAACGTTTTGGAAATAGAGTATTCGAATACTGCTCTAGTCTTGAGTCCATTGTAATTCCTGGTGACGTTACAGAATTTGGAGAGCGCGTTTTTGTTTCATGCACTTCTATTTCAAATGTTACATTGTCTGTTGGGCTCAAAGAAATTCAATTTGAAATGTTTGCTGAATGTTCAAACTTGCGTTCAATTGCTATTCCAGATGGAGTTAAATCAATTCATGAAAGCGCATTTGAAAATTGTGGGTTAGAGAGTGTCACAATTCCAGAAAGCGTGACATATATTGAATCTAATGCATTTGATGCTAGTACAAAAATTTATGGAACTGCTGGTTCTTATGCTGAAGCTTATTGTGCATTATATGGTTTTACATTTGTTGATAAAAATCATAGTCAAGACCCAACGCCACAAAAGAAGTCTGTAAATTATAAGGCTGGGTATAAGGAAGTTGCAGGCTCTGGTGCTGCAAAAGCAACATATAAAATCACATCAGCAAAGAAGAAAACTGTTCAATATGTAAAGACTGCTTCAAAGGCAAAGTCTGTAACAGTGCCAGCAACAGTAAAGCTTTCAAATGGCAAGACATATAAAGTTACAAGCATTGGAGCAAAAGCTTTTGGCAAGAAGGCAAAGACTGTAACAATAAAGACAAAGAAGTTAACGAAGAAGACTATAAAGAAAGCTTTGAAGAGCTCAAAAGTCAAGACTGTTAAAGTTAAGGTTGGCAAGAAGTCTTTAAACAAAAAGTATGTGAAGAAATATAAGAAAATTTTTGTGAAAAAGATTGTTGGTAAAAAGGTTGCCGTAAAGTAGGGGAAAGCAATTTAAAAATTTTGTTGTGTTGATGTGTGCCGCTGCTTTTAAAGCAGCGGCACATTGCTATTAATTGCTATTTTTGTTACGAATACATTTTGCGAAAAATTCAATAATGAAGCAAATTGCAATAACAGCAAGCATTGTTGGCAGAGTGTTTCCAACTGGCAGGTCAACTTGCATCAAGCAGCGATACAAAATAAAGCCAACAAGCCAAATAGTCAACCTGCACCAGTTAAATTGCTTCATATTTTCAGCGCTGCTTCCTTCGTCATTTTCATCATCTGCAATTTTATGAAGCACAAAAAAGTCTGCAATTTGAATAGCAATCATTGGGGCAAAAACAGAGCCAATCAAATAAAGGAAGTCTGTAATGTCGTCCATGGGGAAGATTATTGCAGCAGCTGTTCCAATGATAGCAACAACTATGCCAACATGCTTCCCTTTGAGTTTGCTACACAAAGATTCGCTTGAAACACCAGCAGAATATGCGTCCAAAAATGTTGTTGTGACAGTTGAGAAAACAACAATAAGCAAGCCAGCAATTCCAAGACCTGCTCGCAGCATGACTTGCGCGATGTCGCCTTCACCAGCAAGAAGAGTTGCGCCCATGCCAATTATATACATCCAACAGCTAACAAGGCCATAAACAACCGCACTAACAGCACTTGCTTTTACTGGTTTTTCAGCCTCGCGTGTGTAGTCGCTGATAAGCGGCAGCCATGAAAGCGGCATTGCAACTGCAAGTTCAATTGCAGCACCAAAACCAAGGCTATCATCTTCAATGGCAATAATGGGGTTGCCGCTGAAGAAAATAATCCAGCACAAAATTAGAGTAAGAACAAAGAGCGCTGCCATTGCAACGATGTTAACTCTCCCCAAATTTGTGATGCCGATTAAAATCCATAAGACAATTAGTGCGCCAATGACCAAGCACCAGAGCCAATGGCCAGCATCAAAAATTCCTTCTGCTGCAATTGCGCCATCATAAATCATGATGGCGGTCCAGCCAAGAAGCTGCAGTACGTTAAGCGCGGCAAAGATTAGCCCGCCCTTGTTCCCAAAGCTGCATTTGACTGATTCCATGGCGCTTTTGCGCAGTTTGCCGCCGATAACGCCAGACAAAAATAGAAGCAAGCAGCCAATCAAGTGGCCGATGAATATTGCGACTAGGCCTTTCCCAAAACCTAGCGGAGCAAAATATGTACCAGTAACAATTTCAGCAATAGAAACACCAGCGCCAAACCAGATTAAGCCATTTTCAAAAAGTGATGTTTTCTTCTGCATTTTTAATCTGTCACCTCTTCTGCTTCAGAAGCACTGCATGCGAATGTGCCTGCGATGTCGAATCCGTGGTGAAGAGGACCTGAGCCATGCCCCAAGTCAAGCATTGCTGCTAAAGCTCCAGAGATATATTCCTTTGCGCGGACTACGGCACTTTCCAATGCAAAGCCTTTTGCCAAGTTTGCAGCAATTGCAGAAGAAAGAGTGCAACCTGTGCCGTGAGTGTTTGGGTTGTCAATGCGCTTGCCATATAGCCATTTGTGTTTACCTTGTGCATAAAGCAGGTCATTTGCGTCATTTAAGTCATGGCCGCCCTTGCATAAAACTGCACAGCCATATGCATTGGAAATTTCTGCAGCAGCAGATATCATATCATTCGCATTTTGGATTTTTTTACCAGTCAAGACTTCAGCCTCTGGAATGTTTGGCGTTAAGACTGTAGCAAGGCTGAAAAGCTCCGACTTCAAAGTTTCAATTGCATCTTCGCTGATAAGGCGCGAGCCACTTGTTGAAACCATGACA
>CAVDAL010000100.1:0-16231 GCA_963606965.1 Acutalibacteraceae bacterium | reverse complement strand
CTTTGATTTTGCATCCTTCACAACAAACATCTGGTATTACTATATTCCAAGCGCCCTTGCTCAAAGCTCATCTGCAACTTCTGCTTTCTGCATTATCTATATTGTTGCAGGCATTGCAATCCCACTTGCGATTCATTGGTTGTGGATGAAGGTGAAAAAATAGTAAGTATATTACTTTCCGCAGGGGACGCCAGCGCCAAAAAGTAAAGCACGTTCATCTTCAGGCAATGCAGCACGCGCTTTATCGCGTACAGAATTAACACCGATGAAGAATTGGCGCATCATTGCGACAAGCAGGTATTGCCCTTTTTTGGAAAGAGTAATGCACTCTTCATCGTCTACATCAAAAGCGCCATTCATCTTCATGAATAAATATTCGACTGGCAAGCCGCCAGCAACGCTGCAACCAAAATCTTTTTTCCACTGTTTTTTGTCTAAGCGCAGGCCAAAAAGCTGCATCATGAACCTGTAGCGCATATGGTCTTTTTTGTTAAATTCTGTATATCCAGATAAAGACAACTCGCCATTTTTGATATGTTCATCATATTCGCCAAGGCTGAAAGTATTGATGAACAGCTTTCTGTCCAAAAATGTAATGCCACCAGAGCCAATTGCAGGATATTCTTCATAATCAACGATGTATTCGTCAATCATACTTTGTTCATTTGCATTAAATGTCCAAGCGCTGCCCATTGTGAATGCAGGATTTTCGCCACCGGTCAGCTGTTCGCGAATTGTTTTATAGAATTCTTCCTCACGTTTATAATCGACAACACCAACGCTATTTTTAAGTGACTTTTCCACAGCAGGCGAAGCCATAAGCGGATAAAAAGTTGTCTGATTGCAATGCGTTTGCTTGATAACATCAAGGTCGTGCAGAAGCATTTCCTTTGTCTGCGCAGGGAAGTTGAAAATCATATCAACATTAAGCGAAGTGAAAACTTTGCTGTCTGCAGTGTTACGCACGCGTTCCAAAATTTCTTCCGCGCTGCCATATTTTTCAAAGCGATCCATCTGTTTAAGCAGACTATCATCAAAACTTTGTACGCCAACACTAAGACGCTGAACAAGCCCGTCTAATTTTTCGATATATTCAGGAATGAGATGATTCGGGTTTGTCTCACTGCTGACTTCACGCACGTCAAAAAGCTCGCGTGTGAGTTTAATTGTATCGCATAATTCATCAATTAAGATAGTTGGAGTACCGCCACCAATATAAACGCTGTCAAAGTTGTATCCAGCATTTGCAAGCATTTGCATTTCTGTGCGCAAATTCTGAAAATAAACTTTCGCCTTTTCTTCCTGAAAAGGAAAGCGGTTAAAGCTGCAATATGGGCAAAGACGCTCGCAAAACGGAATATGCATATAAAGCATGTATGGAGTGTCTGCCTTTGGAGCGGGGAGCTTGCGTTCTTCGACCGGCTTTAAATCCAGATAGTGCTTGTTCATAGAGCGAACAACTTTTGACAATAAACGTTCTGCAAGCATTATTAAATAACCTTTAATACTATGAATACTATGATCGCGATAATAATAACAAATACGGCAGCAGCGCCAACATAGCAACCTTTGTTGCGCTTGGACGCAGCTAAAATCATTTTTTCAGATTGTGTTTGCTTTGTCTTGTAATATGCTTCGCCTTTTGGGAGCTTTGGCGCTTTTGTTGGCTTCATTTCATGATCAATATCTTCACCATCTAACAAGCGCGAAATTGTATTTTCAGAAAGATTAAGCGATGGGCGTTCGCCATCTGCCATACGGTGAATCACCTTGTCAAATAGTGCATCAAAAATTTTTGTTTGGTCTTGTGCATAGCAAAAAATAGCAACCTCTGCCCAAAAAGTGCGATTTGATTCTTTAAATCCAACTGCCGATGGTGCAACCTTGCAAACCCATCCGTCGTTGTGGCAAGTGAAAGCGCGATGAGCTTCGCGTGCAGGCAAAAAGCCAAGTAAGTCATCGCCAAGATTTTTCACAGCGACTCGCATTGTATCTTTTCCGCGTTCATTAACATAAGATTCAAACTCGAGTTTAATTTCTTGCCCAACAACAATAGTGTCACCATGTGGTTTGGCAGTGATGCCTTCGCTCGTAAGGTCAAGCCGGCAATAAGTTCCAAAAAAACAATTTTTTGCAGTTGACATTTTGGCTCCATCGACAATCTTTTAAGTTTGTTACGGTTTCAAATTATACCTTCACAACAATTTATCACAGCAACGTGGTAATCTGAATTCCATGAATAACATGGATGAAAATTCTACAATTGAGCCAGATGTGCATGAAACTTTGAACATGCTTTTGTCGGAAGGCACAGACCCTGACGTCAGGGAATGGTATGCGCAAATGGCTGAAGCTGCAAATGATGACTTCATGCTTTTTGAAGATGAAATTGTTATTTGCGACACAGAAGCGACGGGCGCAAAGCCGTCTGTTGATTCGCTGATTCAAATTGCTGCTGTGAAGATGCGCGGCAAAGAAAAGTTAGCGGAATTTCAAACTTTTGTTGACCCAGGAATTGCTATTCCGGAAGAAATTACAGAGCTCACAGGCATTAGTGACGAAGATGTGAAAGGTGCGCCTGACCCAAGTTTGGCTGTGGAGCAGTTTGCTGCTTTTGTTGATGGCTGCGATCTTGTAGCTCATAATGCGCCATTCGATAAAGAGATTGTTATGCGTCAAGATAGCGCTGGCAATATCACGGGGGAGTGGATTGACACTTTAGCGCTTTCAAGGATTGTATTTCCGCACTTTAAAGCGCACAGGTTGCGCGATTTGGCACAGGCTTTTGCGCTTCATAAGCCAACCCATTCTGCTATTGATGATGTTGAAGCTTTAGCTGGCTTATGGCGCATTATAATTGCCGCGATTCATAATTTGCCTGCAGGGATGGCTGGTGCAATTGCAGAGATTAGCCCAGAGACAGATTGGAATTTGCGCAAATTTTTCCAGCAAGTGCAAGGCTCAAAAAAGGTTGATTTTGATTTGCGACGTATAAGGCGGGAACGCGTTAGAATTCGTCCGGCAAAAGAAGATGAAGAAACTTTGCCAAACTTCCCAACAGATGAAGAAATCAAACAAGCCTTTACCAAAGAAGGTTTGGCGGGGAAGATGTATCCGGCATATGAACAGCGCAGTGAACAAGTGGAAATGGCGCTGCAAGTTGCGCATGCTTTGCGCGATGGAACGTGCCGCGTTATAGAAGCTGGCACAGGCGTTGGCAAGTCTATGGCATATTTGTTACCAGCAGCGTTAGTGTCGTTGCAAAATGATATAACAATTGGCATTGCGACAAAAACAAATGCCCTGCTAGACCAGTTAATTTATAGTGAATTGCCGCGTCTTAGCAAAGCGTGCGGCGGGCTTAATTATGTTGCATTAAAAGGTTATAATCACTATCCATGTTTAAGGAAGATTTCAAATTTTGCACGTTCGGAACGGGAGCTTGATGTTCCTATAATCGAGCTTTTAGCGATGCTAATTTCATATGTTGCGCGAGTGAACTGGGGCGACTTTGATGCTTTAAATATTTTCTGGCCGCACTTGCCGCGATATGCAGTTGAAGCAAATAGTAATGATTGCTTGAAAAATAAGTGCCCTTTCAGTGGGACATGTTTTGTGCGAGGTGCTCGCACGCAGGCGCAGCATGCAAATATTGTTGTAACAAATCATTCTTTGCTTTTCCGCGATGCAGAAGCCAAGGCTTCAGATTTTGGCAAAGGCTTGTTGCCTCTAATTCAAAATTGGATTGTGGATGAGGCGCATGCGGCTGAAACTGAAGCGCGGTCGCAGTTCAGTGAAGGAATAAGCGCGATAGACTTGCAGGTACAGATAAACCAGTTGAGCGGCTCGCGTTCTGGAGTTATCAAAGCAATTCAAAAGAAGGCCGCAAATCTTGAAGGCGGCGACATGCTTTATGGCGTGTTAGCAGACATTGAATGCCAATGCGTGAAGGTGCAAACTTTGTCTGAAGCATTTTTTACTCTTGTGAAAGACTTGCACGTTTTGGCGGACAAAGCTGGCAGTTATGATTGGGTCACTCTTTGGATTAGTAACAAAACGCGCCAAGAGAAAGAATTTCGCTTAATTCAAGAGCCTGGGCATGAATTGCTAGATGCTTTAAGCAGTATTATCACTCGAATGCGCGACCTTATTTCCATGGCGGAACAGTTTGAAGAATTGGCTGTTCAGCGTGCTAGTTTGACTGGAATTATGTGCGCATTTCAAGGTATGGCTTGTGCGCTTGAATTAATTTTGAGCGGCGATGATAAGTCATATGTTTATTCTGCAGAAATTAATAGGAATAGCGACAAAGCGACTGAAAAGCTCTTTGCTCAAAAAATAGATATTGGCACAAAGCTGAGCTATATGTTTTATCCTGTTATGAACAGCGTAATTTTTACTTCGGCGACACTTTCAACAGGCGACAGCAGTGACCCGTTTAAATATTTCAAACACAGCGTTGGTCTTGATTATGTTCAAAAAGAAGACAAACTTGAAGAATTGCAGCTTAATTCAAGTTATGACTTCGACAAAAATATGAAAATTATTTTGCCGTCCGACATGCCAGAGCCAAATGATTATGAATATTTGGGCGCGCTAGAAGATTTGCTTTTTGAGGTTCATACGGCAATGGGTGGGTCGGTTTTGACGCTATTTACAAACCGCTCGCACATGGAGCAGCTGTATAGGATTTTGAAGCCAAACCTTGCAGAACGCGGGCTTGAATTGAAAGCCCAAACTCGCGGAACAAATATCAAACATCTGCGGGACTCTTTTATTGAAGACAAAGAGCTTTCAATTTTTGCACTTCGTTCTTTTTGGGAAGGCTTCGATGCACCAGGTGACACTTTGCGCTGTGTTGTGATTACAAAAATTCCATTTGGCCGTCCTGACGAGCCGCTTTCATGTGAGCGCAGCGAGCGGGAAGGGCGCCAAGCTTGGATGAAATATTCCCTGCCAGAAGCTGTTATGGATTTAAAGCAAGCAGCTGGCAGGCTTATTCGAAGTGAAAATGACAGTGGATATCTTGTTTTGGCTGACGCGCGGCTGACAACAAAAAATTATGGCCGGTTCTTCTTGAATGCAATGCCAAGTAATAATATTACGAATGTGCCAATAGATGGAATTGCAGAGCTCATAAGCAAAGGCAAAAGATAAGCGCCGTCAAACCTTTAATAATTTGTTCGCGCAAACATTTATTGCTTTTGATAGCGCAGTCAAGGTAGTGTCTGGGCTATAATTTAACACCAACCATAAACCCGCGGAGGGGTGGCAGAGTGGTTGAATGCGGCGGTCTCGAAAACCGTTGGTCCTGCAAGGGGCTCGGGGGTTCGAATCCCCCCTCCTCCGCCAGAGATTATCATTATTCTTCTATTTTTAAGAGGATGTTATGGAACAAGAAAATCAAAAAGCACAAGATTTGAATAAGTGGAAAACGCGTGCTTTCAAAGTGTGGACAGTCATCGGTGCAGTAATTATTCTGCTCGCAATTTTAAAGCTTTGTGGAATTTTGAGTGAAGCAGTTGTAGCAATTGTTGTGACTGCACTGACAGTATTTTTGCTCCATGGAATTGTCGATAGATTAGAAGAGCACAAAGTAAAACGTCCTCTTGGTGCAGCAATTGCTCTGCTTGGAGCACTTATAATAATTTTGGGCGGCATTGCTTTGATGACGCCATCCATTATTTCGCAGATTTCTTCTTTCATAGAAGAATTGCCAAAATATGCTGAAAGCTTGGAAAATTTTGCCTATTCATATTTGAATGATCCAAACTTGCCAATTTCAAGCGAAATGCTTGCTTCTGCAGCAGATAAAGCGCAAGATTGGTTTTCCACTCGCGCTGGCACAATCTTAACGTCTCTTGCAACAGGCATTTGGGGCGGTGTTACAAGTGTTGGCAGCGGCATTGTTACAGTGCTTATCGCATTGATTGCTGCTTATTGGATTTTGATTGACTTGCCAAAGATGTCTGTGGAACTTCGCAATCTTTTCAGTGAAGAACATCAAGGACACATCGACGTCATTACGCAATCTTTCGGCAAAGCAATTTATGGCTGGGCAAAATCAACAATTATTTGCGCAATAATTTCTGGCATTGTTTCTGGCGTTGCCTTGTGGATTTGCGGTGTTCCATATTCCACAACATTGGGCATCATCTGCGGTGTGACATATATCATTCCATATTTAGGTCACATTATTGCAGGTGTTGTTATTGGTGTTATTGCTTTAACAGTTTCACCTTGGACTTGCATAATTTCTTTGGTCGTATTCATTGTTTTAGCGAACTTGATTGGCAATTTAGTTTCTCCGCGTTTGATGAAGGAAACTGTAAATGTTCATCCAGCAATTATTTTAATTGCTTTGCTTATTGGCTCTGGCTTGGCTGGCGCTATTGGCATGTTTGCTGCAATTCCTGTTGCTGCAGCTATTCAAAGTATTTTTGTTAGCTACTTCGAGGCGCGCACTGGTAAGAAGCTCTATACAAAAGATGGCGCGCTCTTCCAAGATCGTGGGGAAAAGATTAAAGACAAAAATGCAAAGACAAGCCAAACTCTTACAAATTTAAAGCTTCCAAAAAAGAAGAAAAAGTAAGAGTAAATTATTCTTCTTTGCTTAAACCCATAAGTTCGGGTGCAAATTCTTTGATGTACCAAGTCGATGAAACATCGGCTTGGTCGTTTAGCCAGTCATAGCCATGTTTTTCTGCAAGTGTTTCTTTGTTTGAAAATGCATTTGTGCCTAGGCCAAGGCGGTTGCCTTCAATCTTGTAACCCATTGCAACTAAAGTTGTGGGGAACATATCTACTGTTGTGAGCTCCCTGTTTTTTGTTCCTCTTTTTGTCTTAACGCTGCTGTTGATGAAACAGTTATATATCGTGCGGTCATAACGTTCAAGGCCATCGACAAGTTGTGTATCCATGCGCGGGTGGTCGCCAGAAATCACAATCGTTGTATTTTCATACCAATCCTGCGTCTGACACCAATCAATAAATTCAGAAATTTGAGTGTCTGTGCAAGAAACTACATTTTCTAGATTCGTTGAATATTTGCTGCCGCACTTGCTGCATTGCTTGCCGCCAACATGGTGAAGATCAACAGTTAACATTGTTAAGTTGAAGGGTTCATCGCCACTTGAAAGGCGAGTGGCTTCATCCTTAGCAATCTCGAAAAGATATTCATCTTCATATCCCCACCAGCCGTCGTAATAGTCAGCAGGAATGTAGCCTTTTGCTCGCGCGGTATAAAGGTCAAAAATCTGATAGTTGCCATGTTGCTTGAAATATTTTTGGCGGCCAGCAAAAGTTGAATCGCTTCCGCACAAAAATTCTTGTGTATATCCTTGGTCTTCAAGAACATCGCCAAGTGTTGTGAGTCCGCTGCAAAAGCTGCTTTGTTCATCCATGTTATTGGTGCCAACTGGCAAGGCAAAAGGTACGCCAGCGCTTTGCGCCATGATTGCAGCAATCGTCCAAGTTGCACCATTTATAGTGTGAAATCCGCCAACTTTGCTCGTGCTTGAAAAGTTAATATTTTCCTTTGCAAGCTTGGTGAGCTTTGGCATGTAATTTGTGTTGTCTTGCGCGCCGCCATTAGTTTTATTTATGTAGCTAGTTTCCAGGCTTTCAACATAAATATAAATCAGATTTTTCTTCTTTTTGCTAGAAGAAGTGATTTTTACATCATCAGGGTCGACATAATTTTTGCTATAAAAGCTGCCATCGTCTTCATTGTCGATGCTTGCAGCATTTGCTTCTAAAGCAGCAAGCTGGCTGTGTTCAGCAAAATATCGCGTAATTTGAAAGCTTGAATTGACATAGACTAAAACGCCAACAAGAAAGAAGACGCACAAAGTGCTTGCTGTGCGTTGCAGCGCATGAGGTTTTTTAAGCTTGTATAAAAGTTTTGAAGCAATGCGCTTTGCAAAGGCTGCAAGTTTGTGCAGCTTTTTGTTGCTACTTTTGGTTTTGGCGGTCGCGTCTTTCACAGGAGTGTCTTTTTTAGCGCAATCAGTTTTTGCGGCTGCCTTCTTCGCCATATTTTTCTCGAACTTACGCAAGAAAATATTTGCAGCAATAATGATTGCAGCAATTACAACAAACCATGGGATGCAAAATTTCAAGCCAGAAACTGTTGTGCTTGAACTTGACCCAGCTAAAGGACCTGTCAGCGTGTTGATGATGGCGCTGATGTCTATTGCAAAAGTGTTTTTTGCCCAATATGCAATGACGAGCAAAGCGGCTGTTAAAAACCAAACCAAGCTCACGATTATGCGAAGAATTATTTGTGTGGGTCTCAAGTTCATAGTGCGGAAATTATAAATGTGCGGTCTGTAGATAAGAATAAGACTTGTTGTGAATTAGGTAGTCGATTGCAGTAAAATGATAAACGCATTCAGGAAAGGAAATTATGAAAGTAGCAGTGCTCATACCGTGTTATAACGAAGCCATCACAATTGGCAAGGTTGTTGACGACTTTAAGCGCGAATTGCCAGAAGCAGACATCTATGTTTATGACAACAATTCTAAAGATGGGTCGGATGAAATTGCGCGCGAACATGGTGCAATTGTTCGCTATGAACACAGGCAGGGTAAGGGCAATGTCACAAGGCAGATGTTTCGAGAAATCGAGGCAGATTGTTATGTGATGGTTGACGGTGATGACACTTATGACGCTGCAGCTGTGCATGACATGATTGCGCCGGTTATTGCGAATGAAGCCGACATGGTTGTTGGTGACAGATTGACTAATGGCTCTTATGATGAAGAAAACACCCGTCTTTTCCACAGCTTTGGCAACACTATGGTGCGCGGCTTGATAAACCATTTGTATAAGGCAGACATGCACGATATCATGACTGGGTACAGGGCTTTTAGTCGCAATTTTGTAAAAACTTATCCTGTGATTAGCCACGGCTTTGAAGTTGAAACAGAAATGACAATTCATTGCTTGGACAAGGGTTTCAGAATTGCGCAAGTTCCTTTTGAATATCGCGACAGACCGGAAGGCTCAGTTTCAAAGCTTTCAACTGTGACAGATGGTTTGCTTGTGTTGAAAACTATTGCTGCGCTTTTCCGCGAATATAAGCCTATGAGGTTTTTCAATTGGATTGCTCTTGTGTTTTTGCTGGCGTGTGCGGGTTGTGGAATTCCTGTTATTGTTGAATATGTGCAGACTGACTTTATAACGCACGTGCCACTTGCAATTGCAGCTGTTGGTTGTGCAATTTTGGCAGTGCTGTTCTTTGTATGCGGCTTGATTTTAGACAGCGTGGCGCGTACTGCACGCAAGCAATATGAACTTGATGTTTATCGCGTTTATGAAGACGGATATAAAGATGCCGCGGAAGACGAAGCGATGGGAAAGCCGCGCACGAAGGGAAGCAAATGAAGGGCATAATTTTAGCTGGCGGGTCTGGCACGCGCCTTTATCCTTTGACAACTGTCACTTCAAAACAGCTTTTGCCTGTTTATGACAAGCCAATGATTTTTTATCCGCTGTCCACGCTGATGATGGCTGGCATCCGTGATATTTTGATAATTTCCACGCCGAAAGATTTGCCAAACTTTCAAAACTTGTTAGGCGATGGCAGTGCTTATGGCGTGAGTTTTACATATGTTGAACAGCCTTCCCCAGATGGTTTGGCGCAAGCTTTTTTGCTGGGTGAAGAATTTATCGCTGGCGATTCTTGTGCGCTAGTGCTTGGCGACAATATTTTTTATGGCAATGGTATTGATACGTTGTTAGCTTCTGCTGGCAAGCGTGAAAGCGGAGCAACAATTTTTGGTTATTTTGTGAATGACCCAGAACGATTTGGCGTTGTTGAATTTGATGAAAACAAGCGCGCTATTAGCATTGAGGAAAAGCCGGAACATCCAAAAAGCAACTATGCTGTGACAGGGCTTTATTTTTATGACAATCGAGTTTGTGAATTTGCAAAAAGCCTAAAGCCTTCTGCGCGTGGGGAACTTGAAATTACAGATTTGAACCAGCTTTATTTGGAAGATGGATCGCTGGAAGTTATAACGCTTGGGCGCGGATATGCATGGCTTGACACCGGCACGGTAGATTCACTTTATAAAGCTGGCGAATTTGTTCGCGTTGTGGAAGAACGCACTGGTCAAAAGATTAGCGCGGTGGAAGAAATTGCATATGTTAACGGCTGGATAGATAAAGAAATGCTGCTTGAATCTGCAAAGAGATATGGCAAAAGTCAGTACGGTCAACATCTCAAAAATATTGCAGATGGAGATATTTTGACAAAGAGGCGTGGTTAAATGAAGACATATCTTGTGACGGGCGGAGCTGGGTTTATTGGCTCGAATTTTGTGCATTATGTTTTGGAAGCGCAAGACGATGTGCGCATTGTGAACGTGGACAAGCTGACTTATGCTGGCAATTTGGAAAATATTGCCGACTTAGCGCAACATCCGCGTCACGTTTTTGAGCAAGTTGATATTTGCGATGCTGTTGCGCTGGACAGACTGTTTACAAAATTTGAGCCAGACGTGGTTGTTAATTTTGCAGCTGAATCACATGTGGATAGGTCGATTCATGATTGTTCTTCATTTGTGCGAACAAATATTGAGGGCACAGCAACGCTTTTGCAGGTTGCAAAAGATGATTGGGAACAGCCAGATGGTAGCTTTGGCGAACATCTATTTTTGCAGGTTTCCACTGATGAAGTTTATGGTTCGCTTTCTTTGGAAAATGCAGATGAAGCTTTCACGGAAAGCACGCCGCTAGACCCGCATAGTCCTTATTCTGCATCGAAGGCATCTGCAGACATGCTGGTCAAGTCTTTTTATGACACATATAAATTTCCTGCTGTTATTACGCGTTGTTCAAACAATTATGGCCCGTTTCAATTCCCTGAAAAATTGATTCCTCTTTGTATTAAGAATTGTCTTGAACATGAAAAAATTCCTGTTTATGGCGACGGCCTGAATGTGCGTGATTGGCTTTTTGTGAAAGATCATTGTGCTGCTATTGATTGCGTTTTGCGCAATGGAGTGGCTGGCAATGTTTATAACATTGGTGGGTGCAATGAACATTCAAATATCGAGATTGTGAAGACAATAATTGCTTGTGTTTCTGGCGCAATTGAAGATGAAGAAATCAATGACAGCTTGATTGAATATGTGCAAGATCGCAAAGGTCACGACCGCAGATATGCAATTTGCGCGGAAAAGATTGCTGACAACCTTGGCTGGGAGCCGCAGGCTTCTTGGCAAGATGGAATTGCAGACACAATCATTTGGTATTTGCAGCATAGCGGGTGGCTTTCACGTGTTGAAAGTGGCGAATATCGCAAGTTTGATGCTGGCGTTTTTAATAAGGACTTCCCGCGTGAAGATTGCTTGGATGAAAGCGACGAGTACAAAAGTGGCAAGGACAAATAGCAAATGGTTCAAGACAAAAGCATTCAATCTGGAAATTTCACTTTTACAAAAACTAGCATTGATGGCGTTATTGTTGTTGATGTGAAAAGCTATGCGGACGCACGCGGCTCTTTTATGGAGACTTATAAGCGCGAAGATTTTGTTGCCGGTGGCATTGATGCAGAATTTGTTCAGGACAATCAGTCATCTAGCGTGAAGGGCGTTTTGCGCGGGTTGCATTTTCAATTGCAGCACCCGCAGGCAAAGTTGGTGCGCGTGACAAGTGGCAAAGTTTTCGATGTGTGCGTTGACCTGCGCAAAGACAGCGCGACATATGGCAAGTGGGAAGGTGTAATTCTTTCTGCAGAAAATGCGCGGCAGTTCTTCATTCCGCGGGGCTTTGCTCATGGTTTTTTGGTTTTGAGCGAGACTGCGCAATTTTGTTATAAGTGCGACGATGTTTATCATCCAGGTGATGAAGGCGGCTTGATGTGGAATGACCCAGCCCTTGGCGTTGAATGGCCTGCCATGGATGGGTGTGCAGAATTTGATGCATCAAAAATTATCTTGAGCGAAAAGGATAAAGACTATCCTGCATTTGGAGCATAAAAGCATGACTGAAAATTATGATTTTTTAATTGTTGGCGCTGGTTTGACTGGCGCTGTTTTTGCACACGAGGCTGCTGCCCGTGGAAAGAAGTGCCTGGTCATCGACCGCAGAAGTCATATTGCTGGCAATTGTTATACAGAATGTGTTCGCGGAATTAATGTTCATAAATATGGCGCGCATATTTTTCATACAAGCGATGAAGACGTGTGGAATTATGTGCAGCAGTTTGCAGAATTTAATGATTTTGTGAATAGCCCAATTGCAAATTATCATGGCGAGCTTTATAACTTGCCATTCAACATGAATACTTTCAAGCAAATGTGGGGCGTGGAGACTGCAGATGAAGCACGTGCAATTATTGATGAACAGCGCAAGGAATGTCTTGGTGCCTTGCATGGCGAGCCGCAGAATCTGGAAGAGCAAGCGCTGTCTTTGGTCGGGCGCGACATATTTGAAAAACTGGTAAAGGAATATACAGAAAAACAGTGGGGGCGCAGTTGCAAAGACTTGCCAGCTTTTATTATCAAGCGATTGCCTGTGCGCTTTGAATTCAACAATAACTATTTCAATGATATTTATCAGGGTATTCCAAAGGGTGGATATACTCGCATGGTGCAAAACATGCTTGATGGCGTGGATGTTTTGCTTGGTTGCGACTATAAGGAATTTTGCGCTGAGCATGATTGGACGCGCAATATTCGCACAATTTATACAGGTGCTATCGATGAATTTTTCGATTATATTTATGGTCCGCTTGAATATAGAAGTGTGCGTTTTGAAACCGAGCTGCTAGAAGGCGTGAGCGATTGGCAAGGCAATGCTGTTGTGAATTACACTAGCCATGAGCAGCCTTTCACTCGCATTATTGAACATAAACATTTTGAATTTGGCTTGGATGATGACGGCGAGCCGCTGCCAGATACGGTAATTTCGCGCGAATATTCTTCAGAATGGAAGCCGGGCGACGAGCCATATTATCCTGTTAATGATGCGAAAAATGGCGAGCTTTATGAGCAATATGCCCAGCTTGTTGCTGCACAAGAAAATGTTGTTTTTGCTGGCAGACTTGGCGCATACAAATATTATGACATGGCGCCATGCATTGCCGCAGCTCTGCAACTAGCTGAAAGTGAGCTGGGCTAGGGTTAAAGTTAAATAAGTTGCTTGTTTATAGTAAGTGAGCCATATATAGCGGCAGTTTAATAAGGTCGCCATCTATGGACATTGGCTTGGGGTGCAAAACATATTGTTTGTCAACCCGTTTTTTAAATTTGGCCTTAAATTTTTCGAGCGATTTTATTCCGTAACGCTTTGTTGATTTTACTTCAATAGGGCTGATGCGCATTTTCCCAAGCGCGTTGTCATATTCTGCACTAATTAAAAAATCAACTTCCATAGTGTTTGAACTGTTTTCTCTGTCCATTTTTGAATAGAAGTAAAGTTTGTGTCCGCTTGCAGTGAGCTGTTGAGCTACATAATTTTCTGTGAACATGCCTTCATTTATTTCAATTTTTCCCTGCAAAATGTCTTTATATAATTCATGTGGAGTTGTGGCATTTTCAGAAAAAAGTTGTGTGACAAGAAGGCCAGTGTCAGCCATATAACATTTAAATGATCCTTCATTTGCGCTTGCAGCCAGTCCAACAGATGGATCTGTTACATTTAGGCAGCTTGAAGCTATATATGAATCAGAAAGCCAAAAAAATGCATCTGCATATTCTCTGCTTCTTGCATTTTTATTTAGAGAGGAAAGTTTAAATTTTTTGTCGTGCTGTGCAAGCTGAGCGGGAAGAGTAGAAAAGACACGGCGAATTCGCGTTGCGTTAGAGTTGCCAAATTTTTCGACGTCATTTTTATATAGCGATAATATATCGCGTTTTACTGCGTCAACTTTGCCGAAGTCATTTTCATCAACAAAAGTTTGAATTGCTTGTGGCATGCCTCCAACAAGCATATATTCGCGTAATAAACGCTCGGACTTTCTGTGTAAAGCTTCCGGAAGAGGAGTTTTGCTGGTGAAGGAATTGTATATCGCATTGGCCATTGCTTCTTCACCGCATGCCCATAAAAACTCTTCAAAGTCAAAAGGATTTAACTTTATTGATGTTTCTTCTGAAGGAATCACGATGTTTTTTACATTTTCACGTAGCGAGATTAAAGAGCCTGTTTCGATATAGTCATATCTTCCATCGCTAACAAGCTGCTTAATGAATTCGCGAGCTGTTGGAAAGAGTTGCACTTCATCAAAGACAATAATAGAATTTCTTTTTTTTAGCGTGGTGCCTGTGTAAGCTTGAAGGTACATGAAGAATTTGTCGATGTCTGAACGATAATTTTCAAATAGCGATTTTATTTCTGGCGAAGCTTCTGAAAAATTAATTATGACGTTTGATGCATATTCTTTTTTTGCAAAAGTGCTTACAAGTGTGCTTTTGCCAACGCGTCGAGCTCCTTCAATAAGCAGTGCATTTTTGCCTTTTGATTCATTTTTCCATTTGATTAACTCTTCATATGCTTTGCGTTTAAACATGTTAGTATTCCTTGTTCTGTTTACCTGCGCTTTTATTGTAAAATACACGAAATCAACGGTGTCAACTATGGAGATTATACACGAAATCAACGGTGTCGCAAGTGCTATTTCTACACGAAATTCACGGTGTCAGACTGATGAAGTGCTTTTTTTGTGTGAAAAGATTCAGGTTCTATAAGTCATTTGTTTAAAGGGAAAATATCAGCAAATGAGGAAAAAGTAGTGAGATTTTGAGGAAAATGTAGTGAAATTTTGAGAAAAAAGTAGTGAAAAAAGTGAGGAAAATGTAGTGAAAATTTGAGGAAAAAGTAGTGAGCTGTGTCGGGCCTGACTCTTTAAAATCAACATTTTGCTTTGCCGCAGCCTTGCAACTAGCCGAATGCGAACTATGGCAAACTGATAGTCAAGTATCCATGCAGGGAAATGGTTTGTGCTGATGGTCAAATTGCGTTATATTCCAATGAACCTTAGAACCTAATTAAGCTATACTTTTTGATGCAACTAACGTACTTGAAGATATGTTAAAAACAGTATCATTGTCATACAGTGGTTACTTCAATTAAAGCGCAATTTTTAAAGTTTGTTTAGAGTTGATTTTTAAGGTAAATTATGAGTGTAGAAAAGTGTAAAAAGAAGCTAGTATTAATTCCATCAGCTTATAACAGCAAGGTTATGGGGGATGTTGAAAGCTTTATTGATTACTATAAAGATAAGTTTGATTTATATGTAATAAGTGACAAATATGAAAACATTAAAATAGAGAAAGACGGCGTTAAGTATGTTAACAATAAATCTTCTTTTGCTAATTATTTAAAGACAACCGCCGATTATATTATAGATGCCGGCTCTATAAACGGTCGAACAAAATTTAGCAAAACACAAAAAAGAATTAGTGTTTGGCATGGCGTGCCATATAAAAAAATGTTTACAGATTTAGATATAGAACATTACCAAACGGCACTAGAGTATTGCTATGGAACGGATTTAATGGTTTCACCATCTAAATTTTATAGCGATAAGTTTTTAAGAGATTCTATGCTTTACAACGGTGAAATCTTGGAAACAGCTGTAGCTAGAACTGATTCTCTATTTTTAAGTGAAGAAGAACAAAATAATATAAAGAATGAACTAGGCATACCAAGAGGCAAGAAAGTTTTGTTATATGCTCCAACTTATAGAAAAGAAGGAAAAGTTAGTTTGCCGTTTGACTCAAAGGCAGTGTTAAGAAATTTGCCTGAAAACAATTGGGTAATAGTTACAAAGTTTCATTATCTAAATGTAATGAAAAAAGATAAAAATGTTATTGATTGTACTAATTATCCAGTTGTAAATAATTTGTTGTCTATTGCTGATTTGTTAGTGACAGACTATTCAAGCCTATTTTTTGATTATTCAGTGTTAGACAAGCCTGCAATATTTTATCAATATGACAAGGAAGAATATGAAAAAGATAGAGGGTTTATGTTTGAACTCTCTGATTATGTAGAAAGTAAGTATATAGTTGAATCGGAAAATGAGTTTTATAACCTGTTAAGCAGTGCTGATGAAATCAAATCAAATTTGGCACACATTAAAAGAGAGTTTTATCCGCACCAAAAAGCTAATAGCACAAGTGAGCTTGTAAAAGAGTTAAACCTTGATGACACACAAAGAGGTACGAAAGAAATTATCTTTTTGGTTAATGACCTTAATCAAATAGGCGGTGTTCACAA
>CAVDAL010000099.1:0-7529 GCA_963606965.1 Acutalibacteraceae bacterium | reverse complement strand
GCTTAACATTGCTTCAAGCTTTGCGCGAGTGCTTGGGTCAAGCCTTTCACCAAGTGTATTTTTAACAACTGGCTTATCTTTTTCGTCTTTCCAAGTTTCTTCAAGTTCATCGCCAGCGCTTGCAAAACCTGCCGCGCTCATGCGAGTAACACCGCCGCCAAAGACAGTGCTTTGAATTGTGAAGTCGCTGCTAACAACAACAACTTCAAAGCCGCGTTCGCGTGCATCATGTGCCAGTTTTTCAATGACACTATCTGCGCTCACGCCAGCAGGGCTAAAAATAACATCAATACCAGCTTGTTTTTTTGGAGTGCCTTTGCTCAAAGCATTGCCAGCGCCGTCGAAGACTACTGTGCACTTTTCATAATCTTTACCTGCAAGCAAAGCGGCATCGTTAATAACAGCTTCACGCGCGTTGTTCCATGCGCTTGAACCGTCATAGTCTGTGCCAAGCCCGGCATAGCGCTTGTTATTGCGGATGACGTTATATCCGTCCACAATCAAAACTTGATGGCGTGTTGTGTGGGCTATCGGCATTGACGCATCCATTCATATGAAAGAGCTGTACATGCCTGTGCCACATTCAAAGACTCAACTTTGCCAGCCTGCGGCAATGCAACAAGCATGTCACATGTTTCTAAAGTCAAGCGGCTTAAGCCATCGCCTTCTGAACCCATAACCAAAACAATGCGCCCCTTTAGGTTTGCATCCCAAAGCAGCTGCGTTGCATGTTCACTTGCTCCAACAACCCAAAAATTTTCTTCCTTCAAAGCTTGCAAAGAACGAACCAAGTTCGCTTCCATAGCAATTGGAAGATGAGAAACTGCACCAGCAGATGTTTTATAAACATTTGCATTCACGCGAGCATTACGCTTATTTGGAATGAGCATTCCACATGCGCCGACAACTTCTGCTGTGCGGCAGATTGCGCCAAAATTGCCCGCGTCTGTAATATGGTCGCAAGCGATTATCAAAGCATTTTCTTTATCGCGAGACTGTTCAATAAGCTCATGAACTGATGCATATGAATATGGCTCCATCTTTGCGATGATTCCTTGATGTGAACCACGCTCAGACATTTTGTCAAGTTCAGCTGTGCTGACCGTGCGAACAGTAATTCCAGCACGCTGCGCCTTCTTTAAAGCGCTTTCAACGCGCCCATCATCTGCAGCTGCAGCGCTTGCATAAATGCAACTTATTGGAGCAGATGCATCTAAAGCTTCAACCAAAGCATTGCGTCCTTCAAGCAGTAAGTCATTATTTGTTGCGCTGCCACCTCGTTTGCCAGAAGTGGATTTTCCTCGCGCCTGTTTTTCACGCGGCGCGCTGTCGTCAAACTTATTAGCACGCATGCTTATATTATTGCTGTTCTTACCCTTGCCAGCACGTTTATTGTTCAAAAATTCATTTTTATTAGCCCGCCCGTTGCTGTTAGCGCGCCCATTGCCACCAGCGCGCCTACCGCCGCCAACTCCGCCACCTGTAGCAGCGCCTTTCTTCGTGCGTGAACTTTGCTGCTTACGCGCCATAAGAAACCCTTGCGCCGTTAGCTGTATCCTCAATTACGAAGCCAAGCTCACTCAAGCCGTCGCGAATAGCATCTGCTGTAATAAAATTCTTCTCTTTTCTTGCAGCTGCACGAGCTTCCAGCAAAGCATCCACAGCCTCATGAGTATTGTCTCCTGTATATCCAGCCTGTTGAGCAGCTAAATCACAAACCTCTTCAGGCCACTGCTCCTGTTCTTTTTCAAGCTCGATGCCAAGCGTTCCCAAAAGCTCAACAATCAGAGCGCAAGCTTCTATCAAGCCTGCACGAGCATCATCAGTCAAGCTGGCATTTTCATCCAAAAATGCATTGCATTCATTCACCAGCCCAAACAAAGCACCCAAAGCTCCAGCAGTATTGAAATCATCGTCCATGCATGAACAGAATTTTTCTTTCACAGCGCTCAAGTCAATGCTAAACCCTGCAGTGCCTTCTTCGCCAACACTAGCAGCATTTTCTGCAGCCCATTCCATATTGCGCACACAAGTTGCAATGCGGTCAAGAGAAGATTGTGCTTCTGCCAAGCGTTCATCGCTAAAATCAAGCGGATTGCGATAATGCGTTTGAAGCATCAACAAGCGCAAAGCTGTTGGGTCGCAGCTATCCAACACGTCTTTAAGCAACAAAAAGTTGCCCAAAGACTTGCTCATCTTTTCTTCATTAATGCGAAGCATGCCGCCATGTAACCAACGAGTTACAAACTCGCAACCATATGCAGCTTCAGACTGTGCAATTTCATTTTCATGATGTGGGAATACCAGATCAGAACCGCCGCCATGAATATCAATTGGCAAGCCAAGATATTTCTTCGACATTGCAGAACACTCCAAGTGCCAACCAGGGCGGCCTTCACCCCAAGGAGATGTCCAATGCGGCTCGCCCGGCTTTGCAGCCTTCCACAGTGCGAAGTCCAGCGGATCTTTCTTACGTTCATCAACATCTACGCGCGCACCAGATTGCAAGTCATCAATATTGCGGCCTGAAAGTTTGCCATAATCTTTGAAGCTGCGCACGCTGAAATAAACATCACCATCAACTTCATATGCATGTCCGCCATCAATCAAGCGCTGCACAAGCTCAATCATTTCAGGAATTTCTTCTGTTGCTTTTGGACGAACATCAGGGTCTGCAATTCCAAACCTATGCATAGCATCGATGAACTGCTGTGTATAATCTGCTGCAACTTCTGCTGCGCTGCGTCCTTCTTCATTAGCGCGATTAATAATTTTGTCATCAACGTCTGTAACATTCTGAACAAATTTAACATCATAGCCGCGATAAGCAAGCCAGCGGCGCACGACATCAAAAGTCAAAAATGTGCGAGCATTGCCAATATGAATATGATTATAAACAGTTGGGCCACACGCATACATTGCCACTTTGCCACTTTCGCGCGTTGTAAGCTCTTCTTTTTTGTGCGTTTGCGTGTTGTATATTTGAATCATGCCCACTCCTTGATTTTTTACGAATTTGCCATTTGTCATTATCGCACAGTTGCACAATCAAATGCGGCAAGCAGCAAATATAAGCCACGAGCCGCATTGCAAATGTTTAAATATTACAAATTATCCTGAATGTTCGAAATTGTTTCTTTCGCCAATGCGTCGACATAATCGCATGCTTCAGCTTCACTTGAAAACGGCTCAGCCTTAATGCAAGTATCAAACGCTGGCTGCCGTTGTAGTCATTTATCTTTATCTGCCAGCTTTGCTTCAAGCTCAGCAATTCTGGCCTCAAGTGCTTCAATCTTGTTTGCAACAGGATCTGGAAGATGTTCAACATGACGGTTGTCTGGCTTTTCTTTTTCCACACGTTTGCCATCACGACGAACAATATGTCCAGGCACGCCAACAACAGTACAATCTGGCGGAACATCGCTAACAACAACGCTGCCGCCACCAATCTTGCTGCGTGCGCCAATTGTGATATCGCCCAAAACTTTTGCACCAGTGCCAACAACAACGCCATCTTCAAGCGTTGGATGGCGCTTGCCAGTTTCTTTGCCAGTACCGCCCAATGTCACGCCTTGATAAACAGTCACATCGTCGCCAATGATTGTTGTTTCACCAATAACAACACCTGTGCCATGGTCGATAAAAAATCTGCGACCAATCTGTGCAGCAGGATGAATTTCAATACCAGTAGCAAAGCGCGCCCAGCCTGCAATCCAGCGAGCAAGGCCTTTCATATGATGATGCCACATCCAGTAACACCAACGATGAGCAACATTACTTTGAATGCCGCCATAGCACATCAAAATTGTGAACGAACTAGGAGCGGCAGGATCATTAGCTTTTACAGCTGCAATTTCTTCACGTAATTTATCAAACATAATCAGCAAACATGTGGGTTGGAACGGACACTTTCTAACAAACAAACTGCTTGAGCACTAACGCCTTCTTCGCGTCCTTCAAAGCCAAGCCATTCGGTTGTTGTTGCTTTAATTCCTATATTTTCTATAGGAATAGACAAAGCCTTAGATATATTAACACGCATTTGTTCACGATATGGGGAAATTCGCGGCTTTTGTATACAAATTACCGAGTCTATATCCACAATCGCAAAGCCACTTTCACGAACTAGCACGCCAACTTGTTGCAAAAGTTCAATGCTGTTTGCGCCTTCATATGCAGGGTCAGTATCTGGGAACAACTTGCCAATGTCACCAGCGCGCAAAGCTCCAACAAGCGCATCCATAATCGCATGAACCAAAACATCAGCATCGGAATGCCCAAGCAAGCCTTGTGTGTGTGGAATTTCCACACCACCCAAAATCAGTTTGCGGTCTGGCGCGAATGCATGAACATCAACACCCAAGCCTATGCGCTGCATTTAATTGCCTCGCTTCCCAAGACGCGCAGAAAGAGCAGCAATTGCTGGGCCTGCATCTTCCGGAACAGTGACTTTAATATTGTCGCGCGGACCGTTGAGCATCATGACATGCCCGCCAAGTCGTTCAATCAATGATGAATCATCTGTGCCAACAAAGCCTTCAAACATTGCTGCGCTATAAGAGCGGCGGCAAATATCGCTGCGGAAAACTTGCGGAGTTTGCGCAACCCAAAACATTTCACGGTCAGGCGTGCCAACAATGCGCTGGTCATCTACAACCTTTAGAGTGTCAATGCTTGGGTGGCCAACTACAACGCCATCAACATCCATATTGCCTTTTATCGTATTGATTGCATGCGAAATTATATCTGGAGTAACAAGAGGACGCGCGCCATCATGCACTGCAATAAATTCATATTCTGATGGAACAGCATCCACGCCGTTCATTGCAGATTCTTGGCGAATTTCACCAGAAGGAGCAAATGTGATTGGCGTGACGAATGGATAAGGGTCAATTGCTTTTTGACAATATTCTTCACGGCGCGCGTCTGGGCAAACAATCACAATCAAGCCAACATCTGGTGTTGCATCAAAAGCTTCAGCAGACCATGTTAAAAGCGGCTTGCCCAACATGTCAAAAAGCTGCTTGCCGCCAGGATTGCCAAAACGCGAACCTTCGCCACCAGCCAAAATAACAGCAGCTGTTGTTGGCTTTTTAGCGACGCGCCCTTCCAAGGCAAACATGCTTTCTTCCCATGTGCCATAATCTTTTTCAAAAGTGACAGACCAAACGTCTGCTAATGCAGCAGGACCTGAAACAGGATCTTTGCCTTCGCCAATTTGCGTTGAATCTGAATTTTGCGACTTGTCATTTTGTGACATATGCGCTCCCCTTAAAAAACTTATGCGCGCATATATTAACATGCGCGCATATCTTCATCTCAAAAATTTGCGAATTATTCCGCACCCAAAGCTGCACCAGAGCCACCAGATGATGAATTGTTATTCATGTCGGCAGCTGCTGCCATAACAAGTCTATTAATTCCTTCAGTCACATCTAAAGACTCACGCTTACGTGGAGCTGGAACTTCACCACTGCCCTTTGAAAAGACAATATGTTTAACATCAGGGTCGTTTTCATCTTCTGCAAGATCCGCCAAAATGACTTGCCCTTCATGCCATTTGTCCATCAAAATATCTTCTGCAAGCGGGTCTTCAACAAGGCGCTGAATTGCACGACGCAATGGACGCGCACCATATGCAACATCCGTGCCTTCCTTTGCAATATAAGCACGAGCCTGATCGGTCAAGTCGATACTCATGCCCTGTGCAATAAGACGCTGGCGCAAATCGTCAATAAGCAAATCGACAATCTGTTCAATTTCTTCTTCTGTCAAAGTCTTGAATACTATAGTTTCATCAACGCGGTTTAAAAATTCTGGGCGGAAGAGCTTCTTCATTTCTGCCATGACAGACTTTTTAATTTCGTCATCGCTTAAGCCCTGCTTTTGCTGCGTGCCAAAGCCAACAGAATTTTCTTTTGAAATCTCGCGCGCACCAACATTGCTGGTCATAATGATAATTGTGTTGCGGAAGTCGACCTTGCGACCCTGCGAATCTGTAAGCCTGCCTTCTTCCAAAATTTGAAGCAAAATATTAAAGACATCTGGATGAGCTTTTTCAATTTCATCGAACAAAATTACAGAATAAGGACGCTGGCGGACAAGCTTTGTTAACTGGCCGCCTTCATCATATCCAACATAGCCCGGAGGCGAACCAATTAGCCTGCTAACAGCATGCTTTTCCATATATTCACTCATGTCAATTGAAACTAAGGCATCTTCTGTATTGAACAAAAATTCTGCCAAAGCTTTTGAAAGTTCAGTCTTGCCAACGCCGCTTGGGCCTAAGAAGATAAATGAACCCATTGGGCGCTTTGGATCTTTCAAGCCACTGCGGCTGCGGCGGATAGATTTGCTGATAGCATCTACTGCTTCATTTTGCCCAACAACGCGTTCATGCAAAGCTTCTTCCATGCGCAAAAGCTTTTTGCTTTCTGCCTCTGTCAAATTGCTTACAGGCACGCCAGTTGCAATGCTAACAACGTCTGCAATTTGCTCAGAAGAAACTGTTGCAACATTTAGTGCAGATTCTTCACGCCACTTTTTTTCAAGTTCGGCACGCTGGTCAATAAGATTTGCCTCTTCATCGCGCATATATGCTGCTTTTTCAAAATCTTGCGAAGCGATAGCTTCTTCTTTTTCAAGGCGAAGCTTCTTCAATTTATCTTGAACTTCTGCAATATCTGCAGGAACAGTCATATTTTTAATGCGCATGCGAGCGCCAGCTTCATCAAGCAAGTCAATCGCCTTGTCTGGAAGGGCGCGATCTTGCACATATCGCGATGAAAGTGAAACTGCCTGTTCAATTGCTTCATCTGTATAATGCACGCGATGGTGCGCTTCATAGCGGTCGCTTAAGCCATGCAAAATTTTGACAGCTTGGTCTTGTGTTGGTTCACCAATAGTAATTGTTTGGAAGCGCCTGTTAAGCGCTGCATCTTTTTCAATATGTTTGCGATATTCATCTGTTGTTGTTGCGCCAATAACTTGAATTTCACCACGGCTCAAAGGCGGCTTCAAAATTGCAGCAGCATCAATTGTGCCTTCAGCACTGCCAGCGCCGATGATTGTATGAAGCTCATCAATGAATAAGATGACATCGCCAGCTTCTTCAGTTTCTTTGACAACCATCTTCATGCGTTCTTCGAATTCGCCGCGATATTTTGAACCAGCCAAAATCGCACTTAAGTCGAGCATTAAAACGCGCTTGTCTCGCAAAATGTCAGGCACTTGACCTGCGGAAATAAGCTCAGCCAAACCTTCAACAACGGCAGTTTTGCCAACGCCTGGCTCGCCAATAAGCAGCGGATTGTTCTTTGTACGGCGGCTCAAAATTTGCATGACTCGCTCAGTTTCAACCTCGCGGCCAATAACAGGATCAAGCAAGCCCTTTGCTGCGCGCTTTGTTAAATCTGTTGAAAATTCTTCCAGCGCAGACTTATCGCGTCTGCCATGACGCCTTGGACCGCCACCGCCAAAGAATTCAGGAAAGCCACCACCTTGTGGAGGACCTGGCATTGGGCGTGGAG
>CAVDAL010000098.1:0-9635 GCA_963606965.1 Acutalibacteraceae bacterium | reverse complement strand
GATTCGAACGTACGACACCCGCTTTAGGAGAGCGGTGCTCTATCCCCTGAGCTACGGAGGCACGGCTTGCTATTCTAGCAAATTTTGCTACAAAAAAGTGAGCAGACTGAATACTACCGCCTGCAAGGCGCTTACTGTTCGTTAACTGTTTTGCGCGGTATTATTCCCCCTACATGTTAAAAACATTAGGAGGTTTTATGTCCGTAGTCATTAGCGCAGACAGAACATGCGACTTAACGCAAGACATGCTCGAAGCCAACGATGTCAAGACAATTCCATATCATATCGTTTTAGATGAAAAAGAATATCTGGATAATATCGATATAAATCTGACACAAATTTTTAATGCATATGAAGATCATGGCTCACTGCCGCGCACTTCTGCAATAAGTCCAAGCGAATATCGCGAACACTTCACAAAGCTCCGCGAAGAGCATGGCAAAGATTGCGAAATTGTCCATATAACATTGGGCAGCGCTTTGACTTCTTCTTATGAACACTGCTGTGAAGCAGCCGAAGAACTTGGTGGAATTTATGCAGTTGATTCTTGCACTCTTTCAAGCGCAACAGGCTTGCAAGTCTTAGACGCTGTGAAGTTAGCAAAAGAAGGCAAAAGCGCAAAAGAAATCAAGAATTATTTAGATGAACATAAGCAATGCTATCATGCAAGCTTTGTTGTAAATACTCTTGAATATCTAAAAGCTGGTGGAAGATGTTCTTCTGTTGCAGCTGTTGCAGCAGCAGCATTCAATATCAAGCCAAGCATTGTTGTTGATGGATATAACAAAGGCGCAATGACTGTTGGCAAAAAGTACCGCGGCAAGCTTGAAAAAGTTATCAAACAATATGTTCATGACAAGCTTGAACAATATAGTGATATTGACTATAGCGAATGCATGATTACAAGCTCAGCTCAAGTTGATGGAATAGATGACCATAAAATTGTTCGTGAAATTCTTGAAAATGAAACTGAATTTAAGACAATTTATGACACGCATGCAAGCTGCACTATTGGCTGCCACTGCGGTCCTGGAACAATTGGTATTCTTTTCAGAACAAAAACAAATTCACTTTAATTTTGTTCTCTAAAGTTTTGAAACACTTTTGACATAAAGAGTGTTTTGTTCATCATCTACTGTGAACTTAACATCGAATTGTCCGAATTCAAAGCCATATTCGCGATTTTGTTCTGTTCCTTCATGATATGCAGGACGCGGGTCGCGTTCTAAACATTCAAACAAAGCCTGGGCATATTCGCCTAGGCTTTTTTCTATTTCTTGCGGGCAACTAATATCCAAAATTCTGTCTGGATTATTATTCACAAAGCCGCAAGCAGATTCTGGAAATGCATCAGAATATGACATATATGGCTTGATATCATAAATTGGAGTGCCGTCAACAAGGTCAGCACCTGAAACAACCAACACTTTGTGCTTTGTATAGCCTTTCAATGTTTTATCAGTCTTAAAAGTTCTTTCTTCAACAGCAACAAGCTCGACGCATGACAAGCCTAAATTGTTTGGTCTGAACGGTGAACGCGTAGCAAAAACGCCAGCTTTTGCATTGCCGCCAAGGCGTGGCGGACGCACAAGAGCATGCCATTCATCATCTTCGCAAATATTTTCTGAAAATCCCCATATAAGCCAAAGCCTGTCGAATTCATCAATCTTGCGCAGCGCATCTGGATTTGCATATTTTTCTTCAAAAACAATTGTTGAACGAACAGATGGAGCAAGACCAGCCTGACGTGGGACGCCAAATTTTGTATGGAATGGAGACTCGATATGAGCGATAGGTTCTATATTCACTATAACTCCTCTATCAATTTGCAAAGTTCATTAATAATTTCATCTTGTGGAACTTTCTTTAGCTTTTCACCATGTGCAAACAAAACGCCACAATCTTGGCCACAAGCAACGCCGCAGTCTGCATCGCGAGCCTCGCCTGGGCCATTCACAACACAACCCATAACAGCAACTTTTATTGGCTTGTTCATCTTTTTCAAGCGCTCATTCATTTGGCGCGCTATTGGAATTAAATCAACGCGACATCTTGAACAAGTTGGACAGCTTATAAGCTCCGGCTTCACGCGGCGCAAACCCAAAGCTGCCAAGATTCCATATGCGACAGGCACTTCTTCACAAGGGTCTGCTGTTAAAGAAACACGCAAAGTGTCGCCTATTCCTTCACTCAGCAAAATTCCAAGCCCAACAGATGACTTAATTGTGCCTTGCTCAACTGTGCCAGCTTCAGTAATTCCAAGATGCTGCGGAATATATGGCAGCTTTTTTGCAAGAAGACGACAAGCTTCAACAGTTGTCATAACATCATGTGCTTTTATGCTAACAACAATGTCATGGAAGTCTTTTTCCTCAAAATATTTAACAAAGCGCTCGACGCTCAAAACTAATTTTTCAGCATGAGACAAATCTTGCATAGCAGCAATATCATCTTGCAAAGATCCAGCATTAACTCCAATGCGAATTGGGATTTTTGCCTCTTTGGCAGCAGTTAAAACTTCAAAAACTCGTTCATTTGAACCAATATTTCCAGGATTAATGCGGATGCCAGCAGCTCCGCGCTTGCAAGCTTCAATAGCAATAATGTGATCAAAATGAACATCTGCAATTACAGGGATGCAGCTTTTTTGCACTATCATTTCAAAAGCATCTAAAGATTCCCTATTCGGAATAGCAACACGTACAAGTTCGCAACCAACGTTTGCAAGCTCACTAATTTGTGCAAGATTTTTATCGACATCAAGAAGTGCTTTGCCATCACGTTCAATCATGGGAACATTTGTCATAGACTGAACAACAACAGGCGCTCCACCGCCAATTGGCACGCCGCCAACCATAACTTGATGTGTCTTATTTCGACAAGCCATTATTACCGCCTTCATTGATTATAAATCCTTAAAACATTGTAGCCAAAATCGATATTAAAACGGATATGAAAGCAGTTATTTGCCGCAAAGTTAAATTTAGTGAACAAAAATTGAAATTTTAGCGTCCAATCAAGGCTTTATAGATGTATTCTATACGCAAGCAATACAAGTTTAAGTGTATTATTCTTAGGTACGATGAATATCACACTTGAATAGAGTTCCAAACATGTATATGACAAACCCGACATTAAGGACTACCATGCGAGCACGAGGCGCACAATTAATGGCTGCATCGCTATATTCTTCAGATTATCTTGGTCCCTCCATGCCAACAGATGAAGCTGGACTCTTGAAGCAAGACTTAAATTCTCGCCCTCAGTGTGTTTATTCAATAGAAGATTTTCGCGATGACTTGCGTCACTTCATGAAAGATGGAACGACTTACACCTATTCAATTATGGAAGATGGCAATGCAATTTTATTAAGTTGTGATACGAATGAAAGCTGCGTTATTGCACCGGATGCAATTGAAGAACGCGTTGTTACAACAATTGCATCAAGCACATTTTATAAACTTTCATCCATAGAAGAGCTTACTCTTCCAAAATATGCAGATTGCATTGGCCGACGCGCAATATTTAATTGCAAAGCATTAAAAACTCTCATTTTGCCACAAGAAATTGATATGTTTTCTTCATCATGGATAAAAGATGCAAAAAATATTGAGCGCATTGTTCTTCCAAAAAATCTTCAGTTCTTCCCTGCTGGTGTTTTTAATTCTTGCACACCACGATATCTTGATTTTGGTCCGTGCTTTCGCTTTTTAGCACCTGATGCTTTTGTGAATTCTTCATTGGAAGCAATTTCAATAGACCCGCAAAACCAGACTTTTACAACAGATGGGCATGCAATTTATAGCAAAGATAAAACTGTTTTATATGCTCTTGCAACCCCAATGGAATCATATACTGTCGACAAAAACACTCGAGATATTTCAAAGCGTGCATTTGCATATATGTCAAAACTTACACACGTCGATTTACCAGATTCAATTTATGCAATTCGTGGCTTCGCATTTATGTGTTCAGGATTAGAAACATTCAAAGCACCACAACAATTAAGCTTTATTGGCGCAAAGGCTTTTCTTAAATGCGCAAACCTTACCTGCATTGAATTAAATGACACTCTTGAAAGAATATCAACTGACGCATTTGAAGATACAGCAATAACAGAATTATATCTTCCTGCACGCCTTGAATATTTTGGCTTTCATGCATTGTGGAACACGCCCATTCTGCATGAAGATATCAGCAAGCTTTGCATAGACAAAGATAATCCTTATATGTATCTTAGCAGCGAAGGCACTCTATACCGCCGCGCCGAAGATGGCAAAAATTGGATTGCTGCTGAACAACTTGATACAAACCGTGAAGTTGTTTCAATTGACGAAGGCTGCATTGGAATTGATGAACAAGCATTTGCAAGAATCACAAAACTAAAGAAGGTAATCTTCCCCAAAAGCCTTAAATATATTGATTCTTCAGCATTTTATGCATGCTCACAACTTTCTCAAGCTGAACTACCACACAATCTTGAAAAACTGGGCGAAAAAGCCTTGTGCTTAACAGCGATTGAGAATATAAGAATCCCTGCTAGCTTGCAAGAAATCGGACATCTTGCCATTTCAACATATAAAAATACTGCAATTATTGGCGAACGTAGCTTAAAGCGCATTTATGTTGAAGATGGAAACAAGAACTTCTTCATTGAAAGCGGCTTACTTATGCGCAGAAATGAAGACGGAACGCTTTCTGCTATCTTATATGCTGGAGATGAACCAAATATAAGCATTCCGCAAGGAACGACCTGCATAGAAGCTCACTGCTTTGCTGGCGCTGAAGATATTGACAATTTGCATATTCCGACAAGTGTTAAATATATTCAGCAAAAAGCTTTTAACATAAGCAAAGCATTCAAAAGCATCACGCTTGATTTGCCATATGACGTGCAAGAAGTTCGCATGCATCACACACCACTTGGACCCCCGCGTGTTGTTTTTGCATCTGAATGCAACGACGAAGCTTTGCTTGCACTTGTGCCAGAATCTGCACATTCTTTATATCTTGAATATCCGCAAAACAGGTCTTCTGTTTCTGCAATTACATATGCATTTTTAGGCGACGTAATAAATCCTGCGACGCTTGTGCATTATCTGGATGCACACGTAAGTCGTGCAGACAATTTGCATTTTTGGGCAATGCATATGTTGTCACGTCTTAAAAATCCAGTTTTATTAGATGAATCACATGCTACTTTAATGCGCAAGCGAGTTTTCAATAATCTGGAAGCTATCATTTCTGACTTTGCCAAAAAAGGAACAATCAAAGGTTTTGAATATTTATTCGACCTTAATTTTTTTGATGAAAAATCAATTCAAATGGCAATAGATATTTCAACTGAAAGCAAAAATGCTCATTCAACAAGCTATTTGCTTGAATTGCAAGAAAATTCTTTTGGAAGAAGAAGAGTCAATTTTGACTTGTAATGAAAGTGAATATAAATGACAACAAACTCACAAAATAGTATGCCTGGTGGCTTTTCAATAAAGCCTGTTAAAGCTGTTGAAAAAGAAAAAAACAAAGCACTCGACAACAAATTAATTCAAGCAACAGATTTGGCAGCGCCAGGCAAAAAATTAACCGACGAAGCAGTTGAAAAAGTCAATAAAATCAGCGCAGAAATCATGGAACAAACGCGCATAACTTTAATGATGACTTTTCGTTTTTTTGATGTCGCGCTTTGGCATATGAATTTTGAGCCGCAACTTATAGATGCTGCAATTGCTACAGATGCAAGGCGGGTCTATTTCAACCCATTTGATACTGCATTTAATTATAGGAATGACCCAAACATTTGTGTTCGCGACTATTTACATAGCATTATTCATTGCATATTTCGCCAGCCTCTTGATGATGTCCATGCTCATTATGATATTTGGAATTTAGCATGCGATATTTGCACTGAAGCTATCGCAATTGAAATGGCCTCAGAAGCCTTTCCGGCACAACGCGACCATGAAGCTCAAGTTCAGATTGATGCAATGATTGAAGCTTGGGGTACGTTGACTCCACACAAATTGTACAAGCGTCTTGATGAAGAGCTTGCAGCGCGCGATGATGCAACGAATGAAAAATATGAATATCTCGTCAAGCTTTTCCGCAGGGATTCACACGGCTTTTGGGCAAATTCACCACATGATGGTGAAGAAAATGAATCAGGTGAACGCGAAGATCCAATCCATTCAAACCAAGGCGAAAAGAAGCAAGAAGAAAAACAAAATGAAGCTTCTTCTTTAAGCCAACAAAGCGATCAGCAAGACGATGGCGATGACGAAGAAGAAATGGATGGAAAGTCGCCTAGTTCTGGCGAAGAATCGCCTGACAATAGCAATGCACAAAGTGAAGATTCCAATAGCGAGCCGCAAGATTCGCCCCAAGAAAATAGTTCAGATTCAAGCAATGGCAAAGACAAAAGCGATAAAGCTCCACAGAATTTAAACCCACAAGACAACAGCCGTGAGCCCGCTGAGGATGCTGGCGACGATGACGCACTGCAAGAGTGGGAAGACATAAGCAAACAAGTTGAAACAATGCTTGAAGAATATAAACAAGCATGGGGTGCAGACTTTGGCACGATGACAGCAAATTTGAATGTTGCAAATAGAGAAGAATGCGATTATTCAAAATTTTTAAAGCGTTTTGCTATTATGGGCGAAGATATGATGATTAACGACGACGAGTTCGATTATATCTTTTATACATATGGTTTAAAACTTTATGAAAATATGCCTCTTGTTGAACCACTTGAATACAAAGAAAATAATGCAATTCGCGAATTTATAATTGCGCTTGACACTTCTGGTTCTTGCCAGGGCGACTTGATAAGAGAATTTGTTGCAAGGACATATGAAATTTTGCAATCGACAGAAGGTTTTGGCGACAAAATAAACTTGCATATCATTCAATGCGATGCGCGAGTACAAAGTGATATCAAAATAACATCATTAAAAGAGATGGAGGAATTCAAAGAGAATTTTGAAATTAGGGGTTTTGGCGGCACAGATTTCAGGCCAGTTTTCAATCATGTGGACAGAATGATTGAAGAAGGAGAGTTTGAAAATCTGCGCGGCCTTATATATTTTACTGATGGCATGGGCACATTCCCAAAGAAGATGCCAAAGTATGAAACTGCATTCGTTTTTGTTGATTCGAATGGAGAATCTTTTCATGTCCCGCCTTGGGCTATGAAAGTTGTAATTGATGAAGATGAAATTTTCGAGCTAGGACAAGACTAAAATGAACATTTCTGAAGCAAAAAACCAAATTAAAGACACAGTGGAAGCTTATCTTTCCAAAGACAAAGAAACAGGACTTCCAATCATTCCGCAAATGAAGCAGCGCCCTGTCTTTTTGATTGGCGCGCCAGGCATTGGCAAAACAGCAATCATGATTCAAATTGCGCACGAACTTGGCATTGGCCTTGTTTCTTATTCAATGACGCACCACACTCGCCAAAGTGCGCTTGGTCTTCCATTCATTGTGCACAAAGAATTTGAAGGCGAAGAATATGATGTATCAGAATATACAATGAGCGAAATTGTTGCGTCTATTTATGATTATATGGAAGAAAGCGGCCTTAGGTCTGGCATTCTTTTCTTGGATGAAATTAATTGCGTCAGTGAAACTTTATACCCTTCCCTGCTGCAATTCTTGCAATTTAAAACTTTTGGCAGGCATAAAGTCCCGGAAAATTGGATTATTGTTTGCGCTGGTAACCCGCCTGAATATAATAAATCTGTTCATGAATTTGACATCGTCACAATGGACAGATTGCGCATTATGGATGTCGACCCTGATTATGCTGTTTGGCGCACATATGCTTTAGACAAAGGCGTCCACCCATCAATCACAACATTTTTAGAAATCAAACCAGAAAATTTTTATTCTGTTGAATCTACTCCATCAAGCAAGCGCTTTGTTACAGCGCGTGGCTGGGACGACTTATCCGAAATGCTTCACTTGTATGAATCATGCGGCAAACAAGTAACTAAAAGCCTTGTTGAACAATTTGTTCGCGAACCAGAAATTGCAGAGCGCTTTGCTCTTTATTATGAATTGTTCAATAAGTATAGGAGCGACTATCAAGTTGACCAAATTTTAGCTGGTAATGTGACTGAAGAAATTTTAGATCGTGCAAAAGCAGCTGAATTTGATGAGCGATTAGCCTTGCTTGATTTGATTTTGGATACTCTTTCAAAATCAACGCGCCATGCTGTTGAATATGAAGCTGTGATGATAAAGGTCCGCGACATTTTGCGCGACTTAAAGCCAAGATTGCTTGATGGTGAAACTTTAGCAAAAACACTTGGAGTTGTAATAATTGACAAAGAAGCTGAACTTCAAAAAGCTCGTAAGTTGAATACAGCAAAAAATGATTCGCTGCGCATTGATTCCCAGATGCTAAAGTATTTGAAAGATTTAAAGCATGAAGCAGAAATCATGGGTAAATTGGAAGGCGAAGAAGCATTTGATGCAATTCATTTTGCTTATCGCGGATTAATAAAAGAAGTCGACATAAATATCAATAATGCAGACAAAGAAATTAATAATGCATTTAATTTTGTTTCTGCTGCTTTTGGCGACGACCGTGAAATGTTAGTTTTGCTTACAGAAATGTCTGCACGCGGAGCACTTAGCTCATTTATTAGCCATTATGGCAATGAAGAATATTATGCTCACAACAAAGAATTGATGGTTGATACTCACCGCCGCGATTTACTTGACAAAATTGATTCTTTGCATTTGGAAGAAGACGATGCTGCTGCAAAAGCTGATGCCACAACAAGTGCAACTAGCAACAGCAAAAAGGCAGAGCAAGTTAGCGACAATGCTTCTGAGGTAAAAAGTGAAATCAGCGATGAATATAAAGAAAAGCTAGATGCTTATTATTCAGACAAGAAATTTGAATATGGCTTTGCTAGTCTTTGCAAAATGACTTTGCCAAACAATCTTAAAGGAAAGACTGTTCTTGATATTGGTTGCAGACGTGGGCGCGGCTGTTATAAGCTTTCTGACCGAGTTGGACAAAATGGACATATTATTGGCATTGATTGGGTTCAATCTTATGTAGATGAAGCTTCTGTTGGCATACAACGCGCTGTACATGATACAGGCTTAGCAACAAGCAATATGGAATTCCATTTTGCATATCCTGAAGATTTAAGCATGGCTCATGTTAAAGATAATTCATGCGATGTTATTTTCATTAATAGCGTTATGAATTTATTCTATGACATGGAACTTGCTTTGAAAGAATGCAGGCGCGTTCTTAAGCCTGAAGGCTTGCTTATTTGCGAAACAGCACTTGCAAATATTGTTCGTGATAAGAATACACAAGCAAAAGCCAAAGAAATTGGCAACAGCATTCAAGCTGCTCCATACATTGTTGACTTTGAAGATTTGCTTGCAAAAACTGGATTTTCACAAGTCACATATTCAGAAGAACATGATGTTAAACCTTCAATGGGATTTTCTTATGCTCATGAAGTTGAAACAGTTGATGACAGCGCAGATGTAACATATATAGCTTGTGTTGCACATGCGCAATAAATAAAATTGCGATAAAACAAATTTGAACAGCTAGAGAAAATAGAGAAAAGCTGTTGAACAAAAGAGGCGCTGGCTCGAAT
>CAVDAL010000097.1:0-5536 GCA_963606965.1 Acutalibacteraceae bacterium | reverse complement strand
CCGCGCGTGAATGAACGGCCTGCATAAAATGCTGCAAGCTGCATATTCTGTCTTGCTTCAATATCACTGCCATCAAGGAAGGCTTTGTAAAGATTGTCATGAATCAATTTAACAGCCTTACGCGAAAGGTCTTTTTCATATTTTGTGCAATATTTCCAGTTTGTATATGATTCAACAGCGTGGCAAAGAGCATCCATTCCAGTTGTCGCAGTTGTGAAAGGTGGCAAGCCAACGGTTAGCTCTGGGTCTAAAACGGCTTGCTTTGGCAAAATTGCAGTGTCATTTATTGAAGCTTTATGGTGTGTTTCAGCTTCTGTAATAACAGCAGCAACTGTTGTTTCTGTGCCAGTGCCAGCCGTTGTTGGAACAGCCCAAAATGGGCATATTTTGCGATGTGCTTTTAAAAGTCCTTGCATTTGCGCAACGCTTTTGCGAGGGTTTGCATTGCGCGCAGCAATTGCTTTTGCGCAATCAATTGGCGAACCTCCACCAAAGGCAATAATTCCTTCGCAGTTGTTGTCTTTGAATACTTTTAGTCCTGCTTCAACATTTTCATCTGTTGGGTTTGCTTGCAAATCGCAGAATACAAAATAATCAATGCCAATTTTTTCAAGCTCTTCAATCATGCCGTCTGCAAGCCCGCGCTTATAAATGTTTGGACCAATAACAATCAAGACGCGGTTTACGCCCTGACTTTTAATGACAGCTGGCAGGTCGCGCACACAGCCTGGACCTTCCAAGACTTGAGGAGTTTTATATCCTAAAAAGTAATTCCCGATTGTTATTGCGCTTTGGAATGTGCGATCGAATTTCTTTCCCATGTTCATCACTACCTTTCAAAAATGCGTAAAAGCGGCATTTTGTAAGAATTTTCTTTGCCTTCATATGGATGTTCGCGCAATGGCAAGTTGAAGTAGCGCGAACCAACAAGAACAGTCGATGGGTGAGTGAACTCTCTGAATCCCCATTCGCCATGATATGCGCCCATGCCTGAATGGCCTGTTCCATTGAATGGAACACCTTTCACCATCAAGTGCAAACAAACTTCATTAATGCATCCGCCGCCGAATTGCTGGCTTTTCATCATGCGTTTTGCCCAGCGTTTTTTCTTCGTGAAGATGTAAAGAGCAAGTCCATGTTCGCGGTCTGCGATTGTTTGCATCAAATCTTCGACTTCTTCATCTTTAAATGGGACTATTGGCAGCAACGGATTGAAAAGTTCGCGTTGAACAATATCTTCATCTTTATCAACTGGATAGATAAGCGTTGGCTCGAACTTCAAATTTTGCGGGTCGCCTTTACCGCCAAAAATTATGCGCTCTTTGTAAGTTTCAACATCGCGTGCGCACTTGTCATAAGCCGCTTTTGTTATGAGGCGAGGATATTCATCATTTGAAATTGCGCTATTGCCAATCTGCTTTTTGAAAGCTTTCTTCAGCTGTTTTATGAATGCTGGAGCAATCTCTTCTGCAACAGCAACTTGGTTGATATTTATGCAAACTTGCCCCGCATTGCACATTTTGAAGAATGCAATTTTGCGAGCTGCATCTTTGATATTTGCATCTTTGCGGACAATGCACCAATTGCCTGTTTCGCCGCCAAGTTCAAGCGCTACAGGTGTCAAGTTTTTTGCGGCTTGCGTCATGACATGCTTTGCAACTTTTGGCGAGCCTGTGTAAAAAATCTTATCGAATCTTTCTGCAAGACACATGTCTGCAACGTCATGGCCGCCATCTATGACTGTTACATATTCAGGCGGATAAATGTCATCGACAATTTGCTGCATAATTTTTGTGCATTCAGGCGACTTTGAACTTGCCTTTATAATGGCAGTGTTGCCGCCAGCAATTGCAGCAATCAAAACTCCGAATGAAAGCAAAATTGGGAAGTTAAAAGGCGAGATGATAAGCGTTGTGCCATATGGCATTTTGTTTACATGCGTGAAGATGCTTGGGAAGCAAACAAGCCCAGAAAAATGAGTTTCTGTGCGGCTCCACTTTTTCACGCCACGCAAAGCTTCATTAGCTTCCAAAATTACGCTACCAATGTCGCAAAAGTATGCTTCTGCTTTGCTGCGTCCAAGGTCTTTTGCAAGTGCGCGGGTGAGCTCTTTTTCATATGACTTCATGGCAAGTTTTAATTTCTTGAGTTGCTTTTTTCGCCATGCAACATCAAGCGTTGTGCCTGTCTTGAAAAAGTCATTTTGAGCTTTAACAATTTCATGGATTTTTTCTTGCGACCATTCCATATCTGCTCCTTTCGATGTGAGTCAGATTGTCAGAGTTGACAAAAATTTCTTTGCCATTAATTAAAATTACGTAAAGTATATCGCATTGTTTGCTGCTTGTTGCACGGCATGTGCTGTTTTACGATTTCCGCAACTTCACAAAGAGCAACCGCAAATATGATTCATGCTGCCATTAATACGTTCATTTGCTTCAAGTTTTGTATTATTGATAAAACAGTTACAAGGGAAGGGCTGAATATGACTGAGCTTTTTTACAATGGCCACGGCAGTTGGCGCTTAACAACAAATTCTGAAAATGTTATCTATATCGACCCGTGCAGTGGCAGCGGCTATGACTTGCCAGCAAATGCAGTTTTGGTGACGCATGAACATCCTGACCACAATGTTGTGGACAAAATGCCGCATGCTAGTGGCTGCACCGTGTTGCGTCCAGCAGATTTTCAACCTTCTTGCGGCAATTACAAGCAGTTTGATATTTGTGGAATTCACATCCAGCCAGTGCAAGCAGGCTTCAACAAAGATCATGACGTTGCTAAGTGTGTTGGCCTTGTTATTGATGTTGATGGTGCGAGAGTTTACTTCACTGGCGACACAAGCATGACTGATGACATGCGCTGCGGCAAGCTGGCAGAAATGAATATCGATTATGCTCTGTTTTCATGCGATGGCTTTTTTAACATGGATGTGGAAGAAGCTATTGAATGCGCAAAGCTGGTAAAAGCAAAGCACAATATTCCGGAACATATGGTGCCAATGTTTGACACAAACGACCAAAGCAATCTTTTTAGTGAAGATGTGGCAAAACGTTTTCAAGTTGAAGGCAGACTTGTTGTTCGCCCAGGAGCAAGCATTAAGCTTGATGCATAAACAAAACAAGCTGGCGAAATTGCCAGCTTGAAGATTTTGTATGGTGGGCGATACAAGATTTGAACTTGTGACCTTCTGCTTGTAAGGCAGCTGCGCTCCCGCTGCGCCAATCGCCCGAGCGAGCTAAAATTTTAGCAGATATGTTCAGATAAATAAAACTATAGAACATGAACGGCGTAAAATTTTCAAGCGGCGTAAATTTTATGAGCTATTTGCATAGCAATAATCGCATAGCAGGTGACCATCCGGCGCATATCTTGTTGCATGGCATGCTCGCTACTGCCGCATAATCACTATAATTTCAAACGTTTTGTTAATGTGCAATTAAGGATGAAATTGGCTCTTATTGAATTAGATAGCGTGACTAACGTTCGCGACCTTGGCGGAATTGTTGCTGCGGGCGGGCGCTGCATTAAGAGCAATCTTTTTTTGCGTGGCGGCGCGCTTGCAAAGATGACAGATAGCGATGCGCGTGCGCTTTTTGGCAAGCATAATATTTCATGCATAATCGATGTTCGTACTGGTTGGGAACGCAAAGAAAAGCCAGACCCAGATATTGCAGGCGTGCAAAATTTGCACATTCCATTTTATGATTTGGAAAAAGTCGGCATTGAATATACAGAACCAGCTGCTGGCACAAAGGTTGTTGGGCGCGATGTTGCTTGTGACCCTGACCACTTTTATCGTTCTTTGGCAAATCCTTTGACAGTTAACCAAATCCGCAAGGGCATTCATATTCTTTTGGAAAATGCTTTTGTTGGCAAGGGGACTTATATCCATTGCAGTGGCGGCAAAGATCGTGTTGGCATTTTGACTGTTTGCCTTTTGCTTGTTCTTGGCGTGAGCAAAGAAGAAATTGAACGCGACTATATGTTGACAAATATTGCGCGTGAGAAAAATATTCAAGAAGCTTTTGAGCGTTTTATGCGTTTTACAAATGATGAAGAAAAGGCTTGGGAGATAACTCGTGCGCATTGCGCTCGCCCTGAAAATTTGCAAGCATTTTATGAAGCTGTTGAACAGGCTTATGGCAGTTTGCAAGATTTTGTGGCAAACCAGCTTGATGTGAGTGAGAGTTATCGCAAAAAAGCAATTGTTGCTTGCACAGAAGAGCTTGCTGTGCAAAATGAAAGCCGCCTTGTTGCTTAAGCTTCAAAAGTATCAATAACTTGTTCTAAAAATTCATCAGAAAGATATATAGGAAGCTTTCCTGCTGTTTTTGCTGTTTTGTGCTGCGTGCTTTGTGCGCTATATTGAACAAGCGCTTTGCAACACCATGTCATGCTACGCAAAACTGTCATTGTGCGGAATGCATAAAAGCGCTCTTCAAAATTGCCTTGTTCAAAGCGTCCATCAACTGCGCGCCAATAATCATTAATAACTGCTTCGATTTCAGATGCTGGGAAAAGAAAGTCGCTATCCCAAAATGTTGTTGTTGGGGAAATAAAATATGCCAAGTCTTGTGCAACTTCGCCAATAATTGGACGTTCCCAATCTATAAAAGTGCCAGGTGCAGAGCAAAATGCCCCAGACTTGGACGCGTTTGTTGCAGCTTCATTTGCAGCACTTTTTGGAATAAGAAAATGCGATGGCAAAGTCTCTGTATTAATGATGTGGCTTGCGTTACTGCTTGAGGCGCGTGTTTCAAGTTGTGGCTTTGCGATGTTGAAAAAGCGCTGCGCCCATTTTGTTATGCGTGCATCTTCAAAGCCAGAAGATTGATAAATTTTAAAGCGCGAAACACATTCGGCATAAAGTTCTGCAAGCGGGTCTTTTGGCTTGAATAATTTTGCAACATGCGGGTTAGATTCTTCATTAGTTGGAACAGCATGGATATTTGCCATCATTTGAATTGCGCATTGCAAGTCTCCTGCCTGCAAATTATCAAAGTCAAGCTGTTTGCCTTCGCAAAAACTTATGACAAGTGCACCTTCATTTAGCAGGCGTTTTGAGTCATCCAAATAAAGTGCTTTTGGCACACACCCGCTTTGCTCAAGTGCTTTTAAAGCAGCAAATTCATAAGCTACTTGGTTTTTGTGAAATGGCTGGCTTGCAACATTTATGCGCAAAACAAATTCGCGTCCAGAATTTGGGTCTTTAAAGCGGAAGTTTTTGTTATGCTCACCTTGTCCAAGATAATGTGGAACAAGAATTGCATCTTTGCAAATGCCAAGCGCAATGCGAAGTTCAGCATTGTCACGCAAATAGTTTTGCGCCTTTTGCAAAAACATATCATTTGCATTTTCATTTTTTGAACTGCCCACATTGCTCCTTTTTACCGAAGCAAATTTTATCATTAGTGTTATGTGCCCGCTGCCATATATTTATTTTTGTACTTAAATATGAACAGACCCTTCCCGACAAAGGTGACGAATTTTTGTATTACTACGGTTTCATAAAGTGGCGAATTTTTGTAAATTG
>CAVDAL010000096.1:0-4976 GCA_963606965.1 Acutalibacteraceae bacterium | reverse complement strand
ACTGCAACAATCAAGAACAAAATTCCGTAATTTGTGCCAGCAATATTAGCAACAATATAAGTCGGAATCACAAACGCGCCCAAGTTCTGCAAACACGCCTGGAAGCCGCCGGCTGTACCAAGATACTGTTCTGGAAGCCTTGGGATCTGCGCCGGCAGCGCCTTTGTTTGAGCCAAGCAAACGCCAATAGAGAAAAAGCCCAAATTAAAGAATACAAATGTAAATACACCTGTTGGCACATACCAAGCCAAAGCAAAACTAACAGCAGCCAAAAAGCCAAATACAATAAGAAGCTTGCGAGTGTTCCTGTGCGATCTCATCTTCGAAATAATTGCAGGAATTAAAATATTGCCAATTCCGCAGAAAATCGAAATTGATGTGCCTGTCAAACCTGATGTCAATACATCAAAGCCCTTATCCTGCATGCCTGCAACAATGAACGCATTACCAGTAGTGCAGCCACCATATAAAAACATATAAGCAATAGCAGCAAGCCAAACTTCTTTATATTTCAAGGTCTGACCAAGATATTTGAAGAATGAATCTTTTGGCTGCTCAGGAGCACCTTCTGGTTTGTTCTTCAACAAGAAACATGCCAACAAGCATGCAGCCATCAATACAAGCTGACCAATAAGCATAGCTCTTAGTGAAGAAAAAATACTTGCTGAAACCATACTTAAAGCAGAACCAAGTGATGCAATGCCAATATATAAACCTAAAGCAAAATTAATTTGATTCGGGTCAAACCATGCACCCATAACTTTAACAACAGTTGAATTAACTGCACAAAAGCTAAAGCCCATCAAAAACTGAGAAATACTTAATAACGCAACGCTTGGATCAGCAATTACAACGCGCAACGCGCACCCAACTACAACAACAACAAACGCGCCAACCATAACTTTCTTGGGGCCAAAACGGTCTGCCAAGCTGCCAAAAGGCAAGCAGAAAATAAAACCTGTCAAAAATCCGATTGTTGTCATGAATGAAAATGTAGAAGTTGAAATCGAATAATATTCCATAATGTTTGTAGCCATTCCGCCAAAAGACATTGTGCAGAACAAACAAGCAAAGTTAATCAAGCAAAAAACAGCAAGAATAACCCAACGATATCCTCGCCTTAAATATTCTGGAACCTCTTCTACCACTTTATCGCTAATTACATCTTGAACGTTCAAATCACTCATAATTTCCTCCTTTAAAATCGGAATCCCCCTAAAATTGCTGGTATCCCCTTAACCAGCACATACATACAAAGTGACGAACTAACATAAGTAACGCATAGGCGAAACACTACTTGGCCTGCTTTTTCGTGCTCCGCCTGATGCGAATCAAACATTAAAATTTCAAAATACTAAGCTTCAATTACCCAAATTGCATTGCCTCTTTTTGCGGCAGCTTTCTTTGCAAGTTCTTCAAGTGGACCGAAGTCCATGCATTTGCCAAGGCAGCTTGTAACACATAGCGGAATCTTTCCCACTTCACGACGGTCAGCACATAAGTCGCAAAGCTTGCCTGGTACTGGAGAATAGCGATATTCATATTCGTTATCCCCAATTTCAAATGGTCCAACTTGAGTAATTTTTATACCCCACTGACCAAGCGGAATATCATGTTCTTTTTTACAAGCTACTTCACAAGTGTGACAGCCAGTGCAGTAATCTGTATCAATGAGCAAGCCCATTGCGCTTGCACTATTTTGCGAACTGTTGCTCATAGTTATTCCCTCCTATTTCCATAACCTTGTCTGTTGGCAGTTCATCGCTATTTTCAGGCGTGCATTTATAGATCTTGCACAGCAAGCATTTATATGGAGCACCATAGCCAGTTTTGCCAACAACGCCTTGAGTCGTCAAGTTATTAATATTACTGTCGAATGTGCGGAACAGTTCATTTTCTTTTTCTTCTGGGAACCACCAGCCATGTTCACCGCGAACAACGCGTTCATCCAAGAAATCTGACAACTGAACGCGCTGACGACAACGGCCACGCTGATTTTCAATCCATACCCAGTCACCTTCAACAAGACCCATTCTTTCGGCAACTTTAGAATTGATTGTTACACGTGGATCAGGATGAATTTCGCGCATTGTTGGGAGCTGCCTGTTTTCTGAATGGAAGTAAACCCAAGAACGCTGACCAGTTGTAAGAACAAATGGATATTCTTTATAAAGCTCAGGAGTTGAATATGGGCTTTCAGGAGCTTCTTCCCAATTTGGCAACGGGTCGCAGCCTGATGATTGAAATACCAGAGAATAAAGCTCAACACGTCCAGACGGAGTTGCAAAACCAAGCTGGCCATTCCTTAACAAGCCCTTTTCATATTTCTTATAAGGCCAGGTGCAATAGCTATAAAGAGTCTTTTCAATGTCTTCAAAATCGCCTTCATATTCTTCAGGCCAAACGCTGTCTGGAAGCTGAGTATTATGCATAACCCAAGTGCACAATGTTTTGTCGTCATAAATGCCCATCTTGTCAAACAATTCTGGGTCAAGACGACGGCCAATTTCAACAATAACACGTTCGTCTGAGCGGCAATCTTCATAAGTTGTAATTTCACGACTAATTCTGAATGGAGTCCACCAAGTACGCATACTGTTGCGTTCATGACCAAAAGCGCATGGCAAGAACAAATCGCAAATTGCTGCAGTTGGAGTAATGACATAATCCATGCAAACATTAAATGGAACTTTCATAATCGCATCATAAACGCGTGGAGCTTCAGCACCCATGTTTGCAATTGGATTAGATGTCTGGAAGAAAATCATCTTGATTGGATAAGGCTCGCCTGTTTCAATTGCTTCCAAAATCTTGTCGCCAGAAGCAGAACCAGCAACCAAAGTTTCTGTATCGCCAGCATCCTGTGTGATGATTTTATTGCGAACTTCAATAGGAAGTGTCTCATAACCTGTGCGATAGCCGCAATATACATTGTATGCTTCGCGCATAAGAATGTTGCCGCCAGGAACATCCAAGTTGCCAGTAATAGCTGTTAAAGCACTAATTGCATGTGCTGTTGGAACACCGTGTGGATGCATATCAATTGCCAAGCCCCACTGAATTGCTGCTGGCTTTGCATTTGCATAAAAACGAGCAGCTTCAACAATTTTGTCTGCGTCAACCCAGCAAACTTCTGCAGCTTTTTCAGCTGTCCATTCGCTAACACGCTCTGCCAACTGCTCAAAGCCATAGCACCAATTAGTGACGAACTCATGATCATATAAATCTTCTTTAATGATGATATTAAGCATTGCCATTGCAAGCGGACCATCTGTGCCAGGGCGAATTGGCAACCAAATTTTTGAATGAGCAGCTAGCCATGTTAATTCTGGATCAATAACAATAAGCTCTGTACCCATCTTCATAACATCGATAATCCAATGACCTATGAAGCCGTCACCGTTTGAAACAAGTGGATTGTTACCCCAAACAACAAGACATTCTTGCGGCTTCCAATCAGGATTGTCCATGCCGTCTTCAAATTGAACACCCATATCAACAATTGTTGGGTCGCCCAAAACATATGTCTGCGCAGTGTTGCGAGGAAGCATGCAAGAATCGCCAGACAAAAAGCCAAGAGCAAAGTTTGGAGTTTTGAAAGCTGTGAATGCCAAAAATGGAGTTTGCCAAACAATGTTTCGACCTGTACCTTGGAAGCATACAATTGTTTCAGCTCCATAATCTTTCCAAATTGCACGAACTTTTTCTTCGATGATGTCGTAAGCTTCATCCCAAGTGATTTTTTCCCACTTGCCTTCTCCGCGTTCGCCCACTCTTTTAAGAGGGTGTGTTACGCGCTGTTCGTTATACATTGCCTCAGGCAAGTTAAGACAACGAGCACAGCAACGACCCTTTGAATATGGATCTTGTGGGTCGCCTTCAATTTTGACAACCTTTCCATCCTTGACATACACGAGTTGGCCGCACATATTGTGGCAACCAGGTGCAGTCCACTGATAGTTGCGGTAGACAGTATATTCCCCTTCCTGCCACTGCAAAGGTCTGTCTAGTTCAGTCTTCTGCATGTCTTTCTCCTCTCTTTTCTAATTACATTTCGAAGCCCCCTCTGCGGTGCTTACATTTCGAACTATAATTTCGCGGATGAAAAACAAACAGATACACACGAGCAATTTAGTTCTTTTCTAGACGCTTTTTGCAGATAAGGTTCTGTTTGCCGAACTTTCTTGCGAATTTGTTCACTTGGTATTGACAAGTGCATTATCTGCAAAATTGATTTATACTATTCATGCAAAAATTATGGCCTTTGTTTTTTGCATCAAAATAGACTTTATGAATACAACTGACTTCATTATCAGAGGGGAGATGGAGTTTTTGAAAGACAGTCTATTCACAAAAGCTGCTTCATCAGAAATTAGAATTTTCCAAGCGCTTGTAAGCCTGCTAAAAACAAATGAATTCGACGACGTGACTGTCAAGCAAATATGCAAGATGGCAAACGTTGGGAAGACCACTTTTTATAGCCATTACCAGGATAAATATGACATCATTCAACAATTCACAAGCATATTTTTCGACATGGGCGTTGCTCAAATTGGCAGAACTTTAACATGGGAACAAGGCCATATAATTTCAACAACAGGCTATCTGCAATTTTGCGATATATTGAAGAAGGCATTTTCTTCGAAAGATTACAACGGCTTGCAGCTGTATAGCCCAAGAAGACGCGAAAGAAATATTTATAGAACTTTAGAAAAGTATAAAAAAGTAGAGCTTACAAAGTTACTGCAAGCACAGACTGTTGCTCTTGCAGCTGGGGAAACTGTTTTATTCAGTCGATATATTATTGAAGAAAAAGACCCGAATGTTGATGACTTTGTCAAAATCCTTGTAAGCATTGTTCCAAAACAACTTTATGATTTATTAGAAGAGCCAATAGTTTCAAAGAAAGATTCTATTGATGAAGAATTGATGCGCGTCAATTTAATTGTTCAAGCTTTGTCAATGCCAATTGCTTT
>CAVDAL010000095.1:0-15846 GCA_963606965.1 Acutalibacteraceae bacterium | reverse complement strand
TATTTATGAGCTCCTTAACAGCTTACCCTCTATTTTATTTCTTCGCCTACTTCTGAAGCATCTTGCCCTTGTTTAATTTTTTCTTCATCTTCTTTGGAAAGCAGATACATTGTGCCCGTCTTTGGATCTTTATAAACGCGCCCCATGTCTTGGTAAGAATCGCCGCCTGTTGCAGAATCAAGTTCTTCAACATTTTCAACTTCTTCCATTGAGTCAGTTTCAGTGACTTGCTGCATTGCGCTAACGTCTAAGTTCCAGTAAGCAACCAAAGCCAGCATTAAGCCGCAAGCAAAAACGAGCATAACATCGGCCAAGTTAACCAAACCAACACGTGGGTCTGCATCTTCTTCTTCCAAGTAAGAGTTGCCTGTAAAGCTACCCCTGGAATTAAAATCGTGCCTGCTCATGACTTATGCACTCTCCACTTCAGAAGGCTTGCTATTGTCATTAACAGGTTTGCTAGTTTGACGATATTTCTTCCTGAGTTCTTCCAAGTCTTGCTGTGTGAAGTTGTGTGGCAAAACAACGCCTTCTTGGCGGGCAATTTCAGCCTTTGAAAGAAGACTTGTCATCAAAGCTTCAATAGAGCTTAAATATTGAGCATACCAGCGTTTGCGAATGTTTGAAACAATCATTGAAACAACAGCTGCAACCAAGCCTGCAACAGTACCATCGAATGCGACAAGAAGCGATGTTGAAAGAGTTGCTGTGTCGCCTTGACCCATAGCAACAATGCCAGGGCCTAAAGGAATAAGAGTACACATCAAGCCAAGCATTGGAGCAATCTTTGTTAACAAGTCTGTGCGCTTAACAATGCGCTGATATCTTTCATCAACACGCTGAACTTCTGCCTTAGCTAAAGCGAATAAATCGTCATCAGGCAAGCCCATGTTGCGAGCGACAATTTCAAGAGCTTGCTTTTGAGGTCCAAGCAAACCAGTATTAACAATAACTTGCGCTACATCTTCATATGAAGCATCATGAATTGCATTTATGTCCTTTGGAGCATTGCGCTTGAAGTGTGAACGTTCTGCAAAAAATTCGACAATTGTTGCACCAATGAAATATAAAGAAGCCAAAATAAGCAAAAGGAGGCAAATCATAACTGGGATAAGCAAGAATTGCGCAACAATGTGCAAGACGTTTTGAATGACTACCTCAAGAGTTGAAATGAATGTTGAAAATGACACTTTAGCTAAACCCCTTTCAAAAGTTTCAGCTCATATTTAAGCTTTATATGAATTACCAAGGAAGCCTTTAGCTTCTTCATCAGTAATCTCGACCGAATAAAACAGGCTGTAATATTCTTTTACAGTCTTAACAATATCAATTTTGTACTTGTCTGGATAAAACAAATTTGCCAGCCATTGCACACCAAGAAATCTATTTGCAGCTGAAGGTTTATCAACCCATGTAAATGGAACACTTGGCAATGTATAAACTTGACCCTTTTTCACAGCTGTAATGCTGCTCCAGTCGTCAGATTCACGAATGACTTCATCTGCACCGCCATCATCAAAGCTCTGTGCAAAAATTGTTTCCGGATTCCATTGCAGCAGCTGTTCCCTTGAAACTGTAACAGAATCCATTGCTTCTGCTGCTGTTTCAACTTGAACAACATTTTTGCCGCCAGCTAATTCAAAAGCAACAACGTGTTGGTTGCCTTCAGCCTTGCTTGTTAAACCAGATGTGCCTTCCGCATAATAGAACTGGCGCTTTTGAGCATCTGGAATAGAACCAACAGCAGCTGTTACATCTTCATAGATTTTATTGCAATAATCTGCCAATTCTTTTGCGCGATCATCAGAGCCAATGCATTCACCCAAGAATTCATATGCATGTACTGTTTTATCCATTGAACCATCAATCAAAATTACAGGCACGCCAGATTGGTCTTGCAATTTTTCTGCATCATCAATATTTTGCTTTGTAAGTTCCACAGCAGATATTGAAAATACAATTTGAATATCTTCAAGCATTAAACTTTCTGCGCTTAAAGTATTACTTGTCCATGAACCAAGCCTTGGCAAATCTGCAATTTCACTTGGCAGATATTGCTGATCTTCCTTACTGAAAGACGATGTGACAGCGCCTAGCTTTTCCCAATCAAGAGTAAATAAGAAAAATTGTGCCAAAGCTGAAGTTGCAAAAACTTTTTCCACGTCCGCTTTTGCTGGAATTTCAACTTCACGGCCTGCATCGTCTGTGACCGTACGCTTTTCTTGTTCCAAGCCTGAAACATCTGTAAGCTTATTCATTGCTTCTTCGCCGCTGCAACCAGATGCACTGAATACTGCACCGGATGCAAAAAGCGAACTGCCAGCTAAAAGCCCAAGAGTCTTTAAAAAGTCGCGGCGTGAAAACTCGCCCGCCCTGCCCTTGGCTTTTAGCTCTGCATTTAAATTTTCTTCTTGTTTATCCACTTATCCTTTTCCTTTTGAATCCAACAATATTGCTATTTTGTCTTCACAGTCTTTTTCTTTGACCATGATGAATAATAATATTTCGAGCCAAGCTGTTTATATGTACGAATTTGTACATAATATTTCTTCTTAGCTTTAAGCTTTTTCACCACTAACTTTGTTGCAGTAATAGACTTAATGGTTTTTGTCTTCGTCTTTGACTTTTTCATATTCTTTTTCAAGGAATAACGAATTTGATATCCATTTGTCTGGTCCATTTGCTTATTCCAAGTTATGGTGAACTTCTTTTTAGCACCTTTAACTTTTTTGATGGTTGTGCCTTTAAGTGAAATTGTAAATGTCATTGTTTTAGAGCCTTTATAATTACCCTTGCCTTTAATGGTTACTTTGCCAGTGCCAATGAATGTATTATTCATATAAGTCAAGCTATAATCTGTGCCACTTACAAGCGTGCGACCACTTTTCACTATAGCAACAGTTGGCTTTTTCGATTTGCCATCATAATAAAAACTTGATGAAGACAGTTTAACTGTGGCTGCTGCAACATCGGACTGAACAATATTGAATTGCTTTTGCACAACTCCTGTATATTTACCAATGCCTTCAATTGTGACTGTTGCTGTGCCAAGCTCTTTTGCGCTTTGAACAGAAACAATATAATCTGTGTCTTTCTTCAGCGTTACAGCATCAACAACAACCTTTAAAACTGGAGTTATCGTCGAGCCTGTATATTGATAATCTGGAATGTCTGCAACACAGTCACTTGTGATTTCCCAAACATTGCCAACAATGCTAAATATTGCAGACGTCCTGCCACCATAATTGCCCATGCCTGTTACATAAACACGCCCTGTGCCCAAAGTCTTATTGTTCATATATGCAAGAGTATAATCTTTGCCTTCAACAAGCTTTGTATTGCCAACATAGACAGCAGGCTTTGGCTCAATATCAAAACCTGTATATTGTTGATTTTTAATGCGGGTAATGCTTGCGCCAGTAGACAAGTCATAAGCAATAATTGGGAATGTGCTTGAATATGTGCCTGTATATTTGCTGCCCTCCACAGCTGTGACTGTATATTCTGCAACACCAACATTTACATTTTCTTTATATTCAACTGTATAGTCGACGCCTTCAACAAGCTTGTTGCCAGAACCTTTATTTATGCCATATACAGGTTCATGAGCTTGCCCATTGTAAACATGCTTTGTTGGGTCTTGGCTGCTGCCCTTATCTGTATATTCGCAGTCGCCAATCTGCCAAGTAACATTATTTTCATCTGACAAATCCACCGGCTGCGTGAGTTGCACATCGTGCTTCAAAGTGCCACTGCAGCCATACATATATCCATCGCTTTCTTTGATTTCAAAGCGAAGCTCTGTATGTATTGTTCCAACTTGCGCCGTCTTATGTGTAACCTGCTTGCCGCTATCATCAAAATAATATGCGCCAATTGTTCCAGTAAGCGTGTTATATGTTCTTGAATTCATTGGTTTATCTGAATATGTTGGTGTGTAATTATTTTCTTCATTTCCCCAATCAATGATTGGATACATCTTCACACTGACAACAGGGCAAGATGTAGAAATATTATATCTTGGCAGTGTTGAATCATAGTCAGGTGCCCACGTGCCATATGTCATGTCTTGATATTCAACTCGCACCTGGTTGTATTTGTCATCATTTACATCAAGTCGCAAGATTGTAATGTCTTGAGTTAGCGTGCCTGTATATTCGCCAGCACCTTTTACTGTTACAGTTGATTTGCCTAAAGCACATGAACTGAATGAGACAGTATAATCTTTGCCTTCTTTAAGCGGGACAAGTTCCCCTGCTTTTTCGCCACTCTTATAGCGAATAGCAATCTTTGCAAATGGCTCTTCACCAAAGTTATATGTTGGATTATCAATCTTATCCAATGAATATTGGCTGATATCAATGCCGTCGCCAATTGTGAATGTGCCTGTATATGTTGTCTGCTTGCCGCCAGACAAATTGTTCATAGCAGTAATTGTATATTTAGCTGTGCCGCGATATAAATTATTCGTAAATTTAATTTTATAGTCGCGGTTTTCTTTTAGTGTCACTCCGTTCAAAGTCACTTTAATATCTGGAATGATATATGAACCATTAAATGCATAATTTGTTGTTGGAATGCTGATGTCGCAATCTTCAAACTTTGCAGGCTTAATTGTGAATTCAGTCTGAACATAGCTTGAAAAACGAGTTGAATCATTTGAGCGAATTGTAAATCCGTTCTTAATTCCGTCTGTATCTTCTGTATCTTCAGTTGTAGCAGATGTATTTATTCCATAAAGCACTTGGTTGTAGTCGCCATCATTCGGGTCGCCATAGACAGTGCGATATTCATCGCCTTCTGTAAGCTCTTTCCCAAGATAAGAAAGCTTGAATGTTGGATTCATCTGTTCGCCTGTGAATGTGACCCAGCAGCCGTCAGGGTCAACATTGCCCTGCTCATCCAAAGCATACATAATTGAGCGTTCGTTATCCCAATACCAAGTTTTGCCGCCGCATTTAATTTCTTCAATGGAAACATCATCGCGCAAGCTAGCAGCAGAAACACTATAATATCCAGTTGTTGAGCCAGTAAATTTAATAGCAGCACTATTTGCTGTTGCTTCAATTACATAACCAGCAGGTGTGCCATTTTTATATACTGAACATGCATATGTTCCAGAGATTTTTGCACCGCTGTCTGGGCTGTAAACATTGCCATCAGAATCCGAGATTTTTGATTTATCTCTGTCATACAAAACATAGTCGCCAGTCAATGTAGCTTGGCTTATTGGAACAAATTCACTACTACCACTAAAAATTACATAGCCTTCACTATCATAGACTACATAATGCATGCCTTTGCCCGTAAGCGAACTTGTGTTGTAATCATATATTCTATATGAATAGCTATCTTTGTCGACTTCCCCGCCGCCCATAATTAAGCGAACATCAGAAGGATAAACAGACTTGCCATTGCTATATTTGCCAGACTTAGCAGCAATTGTTGCATTGCTCAAGTCACCCTTGCCAATGCCATATTTGCAGACATTTTCAACAGTGCCGCTAAACCTGCCAATGCCAACAATTGTTGCGCTATATGGAGTTTCAGTTTCACGTGTGACTTCCACAGCACCTTTTTGCGGAACAACATAAAAATCAGTATTTTGCCACAAAATGCGCCCTGAAGTTAACGTAATGCGCAATGTTGGACTAGGCTCAATTGTTGGGCCTAAATATCCAGCTTCTTCAATAATGTCGACACTTGCAATAAGGTCGGCAGAAAGCTCTGTTACAGAATCAGCATCTTCCCAAACATTCAAAACAGGATAACCGCCATTGATATACCAATAGACATCCCATGAACCATTATTTGATTCATTAAGCATTGCTGCACATTCAGAAGTTTGCATTTCTTCCATTGTTAAAACATTCAAGTTTGCTGTTAAGCCCCAGTCATTTGAACCAATTGGGGAATTGTCATGATATGGAACAGTGCCATAGAGCATGACACAGTCATGAATGTAGCCTTCATTATTGCCGCATATGCCAGCTTCACGATAGTCAGCACCTTCTGTGCGGTTTGCTGTATAAACATGACCAGAATTAAAACAAGCATACATTTCTGGTTGAAGTTCATGATAGTCATCTGCTGTCCATAAAACACCAACAATGCCAGCTGTGTAATAGCCTGTCTGTGTATTTTCAATCAATGCATAATTTGCGCAATAACTAACGCTGCCGCCGCGCCCTTGTCCAAGAACGCCGCCAGTGCATGGTTTGTTCCAACGCGTTGAAACAACATGACCTATGTCTTCATCATCTGCCATGCCATTATAGCTTTGTGTTACATAACAATATGCTCCAGCTTGACCTGCCACACCACCAACAGCAACAGCGCCAACAGTTTCACCCAAGTTATAGCAATTTTGGATATATGTTTCATCATCTGGGTCGCCATCATTATATTTATGCGGGTCATCGCTTTCACCACGAATAGAACCAACAACGCCGCCGACTTGGTCGCCGCCACGATTTTCTGGATTTTCGCCGCTAATTGAATCTATTGCAGAAGTTTGAACTTTGCCTTTAACGCGGCCAGACAAGCCATCATAAACGCCATTATGTGAATTATAAATGCTGCCATTTGTATAGCCGCAAACTCCGCCAACAAAATATGAACGAGCATATGTTGTAATGCCCCAGTTATCTTCTGCCCCAGAGCCAAGAGTTGCAACCCAAATATCTGCGCCATTGAAGCAGTTTGTGATTACACCATGGTTTGTTGGGTCGCCATATCTGCCAACAACGCCGCCAATGCTATGGCAAACCTTTAAGTCTTCGCCAAAAGAATCTGCAGTAACTCTGATTGTTATGCCAGCGCCAGAACCTGAATAGCTTGAATCTGAAAGGTTGCCAATGACCTTACCAGCCAAGCCGCCAACGCATGACAAAACATAAGTATGCTGTTTTGTTGTTCGAGTCATTGAATAGATGTCAATGGGCACTTTACTACTGCAATTTTCAACAGTGCCACCTGCATATCCAACCAAAGAACCAACGCATTCAATAAATTCACTATCTGTAGTCAAAGTGATTGATGACTGATACAAACTTGAAGATGTTAAGCTCAAATTCTTAATGCATGAAGTGCTTGATGTATATCCAAAAAATCCAACATATTGATATGTGCTTGTTATTGTAAGGCCGCGCAAAGTGTGACCATTGCCGTCATATGTTCCAGAAAATGGCCTGCTAGCTGTGCCAATTGGAGCCCATTCCTGTGGATTGCTTGGTTTGCACAAAACCAAATTTTCTTCCTGCACGAACGTGACGCCCTTAAAACTTTGTGCAGGAATTCTATCCCCTGTATATGGATTTGTAGCAGTACCGTTAACAAGCTGCGCCAAGCCATAAAGTTCAGCAGTTGAATAAATTTCATATTGGCTTGCTCGTTGGTCATCTAAAAACCAATAAATGTCAGCTTCATATGGATCAGACAAATCGTCTGCATAGCTATATCCAACAAAGCCAAAAGCACCAAAGACAAGCACTAAGCAGGTACTAATTATAACTGCACGTTTTGCGAAAAGTTTTCTAATGCTTGCCATAATTACCACCTTCTTTCATCTTGGAAGTTGTCATTTTGCATTTTTGCGGAATTATCTTGCGCATTGCTGCCACCAAAACCATTGCCATTGCCGCCGGAGCTGCCGCCGCCACTGCCAGCGCCAGGTGCAGAATCCCCCATATATGGCATATTTGCCATGCTCAATTTTCTGCCATAGCTAATGCCAGAACGAGCTGCGCCAACAAGCAATGCAATTCCTATGCCAAGCAAAACGCATATCACGAAGAGTTTTGATACGTCTTCTACATAGTAAGAACCTGTATCTTTGCTGACGATTTTGCGCAAATAAAATGGGTTGCCAGCCTGGTTTGTTCCATCGCCACCAGAGCCACCTTCTTTACCGCCCGCACTTTCTTTTGCATCTAATGTATTTGTTCCATTTTTATGGTTTGTTGTACCAGGCGTCTTGCCTTCATCATTACCCATGCCGCCGGAAGAATTTGAATCTCCATTTGCATTTTTGCCGCCTTGCTGGCTGCCGCCTCCATTGCCATTGCCATTGCCGTCGCCGTTTCCGCCGCCGCTGCCTTTACCATCTCCGCTGCCATCACCGTCTCCGCCGCCATTGCCGCTACCGTCGCCTTTGCCGTCGCCGCCGCCATAGCCATATGAGCCATCTTTAACAATCAAGACAACCTGATTTACATTCCTAGCTGAATCAAATGTGTTAATTCCTGTTGTGGATGTCAAGCCCATACAAAGCCTGAAGCGAGTCTTGCTGCTCAACTTGCTATAATCACCTGGGCTCAACTTTTGATCTGTATCATAATCAACAAATGAATTTAGCGCTAATGTAGTTTGAACTGTATATGCACCAGCGCTTGACGGCTTGCCATTTTCAATGCCAATGCTAAAGTTTGGATATGCATATCTTGTTCCAAGCAAATCATCCGTACTATATGCGCTTGGATTGTAATTATCATTTGTTACAAATCTAAAGCCCAAAAGGTCAGAACTTTTAACGCCAGCTTCAGAAACAATCGACGTTAGCGGGAAGCCATAAGATGTCAAAACGCCCCATTTTGTATATTCGCCATTCACATCGCTTGGACCTTTAGAAAATGTATAAGTTGTATAACTCATTGGGAAGGTAGACGTGACTTCAGAAGTTGTATATGTCTTTGTGAAAACAGGCTTTGCTTTCATCTTCTTTTCTTTATAGTCAGCTTCATAAACAACACTAATTGTTAAAGAATCTGATGGAGTGCCACCTTCATCAGTAGATTTCATTATTTGAATCCAGACGCGCCCTTTCACATCCTGTTCATAAAAGCCGCCACCTTTAACTGTGGCTGTTACACGCGCTGCTTGGAAAGTTTTTGTTGCAATAAACTGGCCTGTTGTTTCATCAATTGTTGCGCCGTCCATTACAGAAGGGCCCCAAACAAGATCGTCAACAACGTCTTTTTTGTATGTATTTTTAATAGTGCCGTCGCTATATGTAACTCTTGCATACAACTGGACAATGCCATATGTTTCAAGATTTATTGAATTGTCGCCATATGCTTTGCCCTTTGAATCTAGAACTTCAACTTTCTTAACCCAGACACGTTCACTATTTCCGCGAATTTCAACCTTATAAAGCCCAGTAACAGCACTGCTATTTTTGTATGTGCACCGCACATAAACAATGCCATCGCCTTTTGCTGTAGCAAAAACATAACCGCCATTTACTGTAGCCAAAGTTTCAGACGTATTTTTGCCTTTGAGCGTTGTTGTTTTTTCAATACTCCAATCAAAATTTGCAGCTGTCACACTCGCAACAACACCAGAAGTATAAACAATAGAAGGTATCAGCCTGACATTGCCCTTTTTCTCGCGAATTTCAGGAGTTGCACCAGTCTTTTCATTATATGCAGTTTTAGATGTGTGCTGGTCATCCACATAATCCATATCCATTGCCATGATCTGCGGCGCATTGTCCATAATTGTCACATCTGCATAGACATATATAGATTCTGTGCCTTGATATGCAACTTTAATTGTTACTATGCCATCGCCACGCTGCAGCGGCCTGATAATTCCAGTCTGTGAAACACGAGCCAAAACATCTGTTATCTCTTCGCCGCTCGATGAAACAGTGCCGGCAATTGAATATTTGACTTCGCCATATGTAGCTAAAGTTTTTGTGCCATCACTCCATGTGACCTGCGTGAAAAATTGAGTAGTTTCCTGCGTGCTGCGAAGGATTATCTTATTTGCGGAAGAATACTGCTTTGTTAGTCCTTCATCCATATAAAGCTTTATCTTTGTTGGATAAGGAGAAGTTTCATCCAAAGAAACACGCACTTGCGCGTCGAATTCCAGCTTTGAATATTCAGTCAAAGAAAACTTAACATTTATAAAACCATTGCCTTGCCCTACTGCTGTGACTTTGCCATCGTCTGAAATTTTTGGAATGACTTTTGTGATTGTTTGGCCTGAATAATCCACAACACCGCTTGTCGACCATTTGAAGTCTGGCAGCCCCGGAGCTTTTGCATCATTAAGCGTGTCCATCGATGTGCCGTCTGTAAATGTGATTTTTGCATAAAATTGCACATTGTTGCCAGCCGTTGTAATTGATGGCAATTCATCCGATGAATATTGTGTGCCAAGAGGCTTTGTGTCAGTACGGATTTCTTGATGGTCTGCATCGACATAATAAAGGTCGATTGATTTTGGTTTCTTTTTTTCAGCTGGTGTTGCTGTGACTTTAACCTTCAAGTAGTTTGCTTTATCAAGTTCATAATCTGGGAATTGCAAAAGCGAATAAGAAAGATATGACATGCCGCTGCCACTGTCGCGGCTTTCAACTTCTGCATCTTTATTCACAACAACAAGGTTCGTGCCTAAAGCTTTGCCATCATCGTCAACATTGTTGACAATCTTCCATGTCCAAAGGTCGCTTGATTCATCAATATCAAGAGTGGATTGGTCACCAAAAGTTATTGTTGCGCTTAATTTGATATAGCGCCCATCAAAAAGATTTGGATATGTAGAAGAATCATTTGGTTTATATTCGATGCGCTTTTGCTTTTCAGTGTCGCCTGTATCAACATAGCGATAAAAGATTTTGATGCTTGTGATTGCATCTGCGTCCCCGCCTGCATCGCTGCCGCCTTCGCTTCCAGAGTCGCCTTCATTTGCAGACATTTGCGAATCTGCGCCTTGTTGGCTGCCGTCACCATCGCTTTGGCTGCCGCTTTGCGAGCTGTCATTGCCAGAATTTTGTCCATCAACTTCAGCAGTTTGAGATGATTGCGCCTGACCTGTGCTGCTATTTTGCGCAAATGAGGTTGGTAAAAATCCAACCATCAAGACAATTGAAAGTGCTATGCAAAATATGCCAGAGAAAAATCTCCGGATTGTTTTTATGTCAAATAGATTTCTAATTTTCCAACCCATAAGAAATAATGAAACCTTTCATAAATTAATCGCCGAAATGATTATTTCATTAAACGCATAGTATAACACTATGGACACCAATTACCCCTGCTTGAAACATTGATAATTATATATTTTTGGCTATAAATTCTTGCAAAAGAAAAGCCCGCATTTCAGCGGGCTTTGTCAGGCAATTTTTGTTAACTAAAATTTAGTCAAGAGCTGCAGCAACTTCATCTGTAATAAGCATTGTATGTGAAACACTTTGAACATCATCAAGGTCTTCCAACTTGTCAACAAGACGCATAACTTTCTTCGCATCTTCAATGCTTACTTCTGTTGGAGTATTCGCTTCAAGAATTTGTTCAGCACCTTTGACTTCAATGCCTTGTTCTTCCAAAGCAGACTTTACAGCCATAACTTCAGTTGGTGCAGTATAAACAATCCATTCTTCATCAGCATCTTCATAATCATTGCCGCCAGCCTCTGCAACAGCCATCATCAATTCGTCTTCATCTGCACATGCAGACTTTTCAATTGTGATTTGACCCTTGCGTTCAAACTGGAAAGCAACAGAACCATTAGCACCAAGATTGCCGCCTGAATGTGAAAATGCAGAGCGGACATCTGCAGCTGTGCGGTTGCGATTGTCTGTCAAGCATTCAACATACATGCCAATGCCTGCAGGACCATAGCCTTCATAAATGACAGTTTCGAAGTTTGCACCGTCTGCGCCAGAGCCAAATGCTTTGTCGATTGCAACTTTGATTTTATCTTTAGGCATTGAATAGCCCTTTGCCTTAGCAATAGCTGCAGCAAGTGATGCATTATTTTCAGGGTTAGGGTCTCCGCCTTCTTTTGCAGCAACAGTGATTATTCTGCTAAGTTTTGAAAACATTGCGGAGCGCTTTGAGTCTTGCGCCGCCTTGCGATGCTTGGTAGTAGCCCACTTTGAATGTCCTGACATGTAAACCCTTTCGATATATTCTGATTAATCAACCCGCAAATACTAGCACGCTTGAGGCAATTGCGCACCTTATATTGCAATGATGTTTTGTAAGCGTAAATTTGTAAACCACAAACGCCGCTAAATTCGCAGCTAAATTGCTGCAACTTTTGCTCTTGCTTGCGCACTCGCAAGATAAACGCTATGGATATTGGGCGGATTGACAGTTAGATTGCTGGAAGTGCCACGGAACTTGTCTCTATTGACACACGCGTGTCAAAAAGACCATCTTCCGTTGCGCTTAAAACTCGAAAGTGTCACGGAAGTTATGTAAATTGACACAAAATCCGTCTAATTCAAACAAAACAGCTCAATTTAAATGATATCTGAAATGAAAAGCGCAACGGAACTTATATATTTTGACACCGATGTGTCAAAATAAGCAAGTTCCGCGACACTTACACTTTAATCTTTGTTTCAATCTTGCTTTTCGGCTTCGCTTTCGCGCTGTTGCTGTTTTTCTTCAGCCGCATATTCAAAAAGCTTTTGCGGGCGATTTTTCTTATGAGCATAGATAAGCAGGCAAACCCCTGCAATAACCATCAAAGTGCACAGCAGCTGACCCATTGTCCCCCATGTTCCAAAGAAATATCCAATTTGCGAATCTGGCAAGCGAATAAATTCAAGGCAAAAACGCGCCACTCCATAAAAAACAAGGAAAGCGCCAAGGAATGTTCCGCATGGGCGTGCTGGCACTTTTCGCGATAGCATAAACAAAATGATGAAAAGCACAATGCCTTCAAGAGCTGCTTCATAAAGCTGAGATGGATGATAAAAAATCCCGTTGCCCAAAAAATCCACGCCAAGCGCACTGTTTGTTGGAGCGCCATAAAGTTCACCATTGATGAAATTTGCACATCGTCCAAAAAAGAGACCAACCGGCGCAACACATGCAACAAGGTCCGCCAAAGTCAGAAATTGAACTCGAAAATGCTTTGCATATAAAAGCCCGCCAATAATAGCGCCAATAAGCCCACCATGAAAAGACATGCCGCCACGATTTAACGCCAAAATTTCAAGCGGATGCTTAAAGTAATAGCCATCGCCATAAACAATGCAATAAATAAGGCGCGCAAAAATTATAAGTGAAAATGCACAATAGCAAACAAAAACAAGAAGGTCATATGCAGCAAAATGCAACTTCCAGCGTTTGGAATATGCATAGATCAAAAAACCAGCGCATGCAAAGCCAAGCAAGTATGCAATGCCATACCAGCGCACGCTGATGACGCCTATAGAAAAAGCCACGGGGTCGAGCATATGATATAAAGTATTTAACATGAAAAGAATGTTACCATGTGTTTATGAATTTAAACGACTTTTACTCAACAATTATCGTGGGCGCAGGCCCTGCAGGAATAATGGCTGCTAGGCAAGCTGCAAAATGCGGCAGCGTCTTGCTTATCGATCGCTTCAAGTTACCACGCAGCAAAAGCTGTGGCGGAATGCTTAATCCATATTCAATGCGTTTTTTAAAAGAAATTGGCGCTGAACTGCCAAAGAGCGCAATTTGCGAGCCGAAAAAAATCAACTTCCGCTTTTTTGATTGGGACAGAAACATTCGCAAAGCAACAAAGCTCGAATTTGTAAATGTCGACCGCAAAATTTTTGATGAATGGACTTTGCAGCTTCTGCCAGACAATGTTGAAATTGCTGAAAATATGCGCTTTATTTCATGCGAACAGGACGCGGCGCACGTCTATGCGCGCCTGCAACAAGCAGATGATACAAAAGCTCCAGAGCACAAAATTACATGCGACTATTTAATAGCATGCGACGGCCCGCGCTCTAGCGTGCGCCGCTGCTTAGATGTAAGCCAACTTGCTTTGTATAAGACACTACAGGAATTTATTCCCTATAGCGCTGGCGAAATTGAACCATTTTTCGATTGCATTTATTCGCGCAATATTGGTAGTGACTACGGTTACGGCTACATTATTCCAAAAACAGATTATGCAATTGTTGGATCAGTATTCTTCCCACATAGCAAGAACTGCGCATCTTTGCATGAAAAAGCAATTCAAGTTTTTGGCGAATATTATCCATTCGGGACTAATGGAATACATCGCGAAGCTTGGTCTGCTGTGCAAGCAAAAAGCACAAAAGATATTGTTGGTGGGTGTGGCCGCATTCTTTTAGCAGGTGAAGCTGGCGGAATAATTTCTCCATCTTCTGGCGAAGGAATTAGCTTTGCAATGAACAGTGGCAACTTGGCAGGTCTTGCTGTTTGCAGTTCAAAGGACAGCGAAGCAGTTCTTGCAAATTACCGCACGTCGCTCAAGCCAATCAAGCGCGTAATGGCGCAAAGGCTGCGTTACTTCCCAGTATTGAATTCAAATTGGGGCAAGTGGCTTGGCGGGTCAAGTCCCAACTTTTTGGTCGACTTTGTTGCGCACAGAATTTAGCCGTGCACTAAATTTATGCCTTAGCTAACAGCCGAGCATACAAACTACAATGAATTTTTAGCGGCGTAATTCTTAGAACAAAAACATGAAAAGCTTTGCCAAAACAAAGCCGATTGCTCCGCAACATGGGAATGTCAAGACCCATGCAAAAACCATATTTTTAGCAATCGACCACTTTACTTTTTTAGGGTTCCTGCACGCGCCAACGCCCATAATCGCAGCAGTCGAACAATGGCTTGTTGAAACTGGCATGCCTGTAATTGAAGCAATAAAAAGTGTGCAAACTGTTGTTAAACTTGCTGCAACACCTTGGTGCTTTTCCAAATGAACCATATCCATTGCGACAGATTTAATAATGCGTTTGCCACCAATTGCTGTGCCAAGGCCAATTGTTAGCGAACAGATAATCATAAGCCAGAATGGGAAGCCTGAAGCATCTGGCGCAGATTGCCCGAATGAAAGAGCAATCCCTAAAAGCGCAATAGACATGAACTTCTGACCATCTTGAGCACCATGCAAAAATGCAAGACAAACAGCGCAAATATCCTGAATAACAACAAATACTTTATTCATAGAATGCCTGTTTGCGAACTTAAAGATAAAGCCAATAAGTTTTGACATGATCCATCCAAGGATGAAACCAGCAATCAAAGAAAATGCCATGCCATAAATGACCTTCATCCATTCGCCAATAATGACGCCATGCATTCCATTTAATGCAATTGCTCCGCCTGTAATGCCAGCAATTAATGAATGAGACTTCGATGCTGGAATTCCCAAAAACCAGCACAATATTCCCCAACCAATTGAAGCAATCATTGCTGCTACCAGCGCCATTAGTGCCGTGTGCGTATCTCCGGAAAAGTCGACCATATTAAACATCGTATGCGCCACAGCAGTTGAAATATAAGTCATTCCAACAAGACCAACAAAGTTAAAAATTGCAGCGATAATAATTGCAGCTGTTGGACTTAAGCAGCGTGTTGAAACAGCTGTCGCAATAGCATTTGGTGCATCTGTTGCACCAGAAACAACTGTCACAGCTAAAACTAAAACAAGGATTAAAATCAAGATTGGATATTGCGCCATCTGTTCAATAAAGGCAGCAAATGTCAGAGCCATATTTCTCCCATGCTAAATAATTGCTTGCTTTTTTGCAGAATATGCAGCGTGCAGCAAATGCAGCACATAACATGCGCAGCGCAAAAGCGCCATGCCAGCCACAAGAGTTAGTGCAAAAAAATGCAAACAAATTAGAATCTTTAGTTGCGCTTTTTTGTGCCCTGTCAAAACACATTAAATGCAACCTGAAGTCTCCATAAAAATATACCGAATGAATTTTACTCTACTGAAGTCTTGCTTTATAAGCCGCCGAATTATTTTCCACAAGCGGGCGGCCGTCTATGGCGCAAATTGCTGGTGAGGTTCCTGTAAATACTGACAAGCTTTTCGCAAAATACTGGCAGTCTTCCTATTAAATACCAGCTGGACTCCCAAGAA
>CAVDAL010000094.1:0-10141 GCA_963606965.1 Acutalibacteraceae bacterium | reverse complement strand
CAGCACCATCTTCCATAATTTTTGCAAGGTCACGCAGACTTAAAGCATCATCAACTTTGCAATCGCTACATTCGACACGTCGCAAATTGCCAATATGAGCGCCGCAACCAAGCTGTTGCCCCAAGTCACGAGCGATAGAGCGAATATAAGTCCCCTTGCTAACGCGCAAAAAAACGTCCCAATAAGGCAGCTGCGCTTGAAACCTGCCGCCTTCGCCATCATTTAGATCAACTGCAACTTCGCCTTTATCAATCAAGTTTGCTTCATCAATTCTTATTGGACGCGCCTGCAAATCAAGACTTTTACCTTCACGGGCTGCTTTATATGCAACAACTCCATTTTTCTTTATCGCAGAATATGCAGGAGGCAATTGCATAGATTCGCCAAGCAAGTCATTCAAAATTTCTTCATGGCTACATTCGTCCAAAACTTGAAGGCCACTGCCCGGTGCGCAGTTTGAATAAACAGTAACAATGCGCCCTTCAGAATCATCGGTGTCAGTTGCCGCGCCAAAAACAATTCGCGCAATATAACTTTTATCATGACCAGTCAAATAATTTGAAAGACGCGTAGCAGGACCAACACAAACCAAAATCAAACCTGTAGCCAAGGGGTCCAAAGTGCCAGCATGGCCAACGCGGCGCTCGCCTGTAGCACGGCGCACAATATCAACAACATCATGAGATGTTATTCCAGCTGGCTTATCTATCGCCAAAATCCCGCAATAATCTGTAGTCTGGCGACGTCCCATTTATTCAAACTCTTTTGCCAAAGCTTCTTCAACAGCTTTTTTAGCATTGTCCAAATTGTCTTCGATTGTAAAACCGGCAGCTGCCTTGTGCCCGCCACCGCCAAATGAATTTGCAATGGCTGCAACATCACGTTCACTTTTCGAACGAATACTAGCGCGCACAGCATCGTCCTGTTCGCGCAACATAACAGCAATTTCTATTCCGTCAAGTTGACGAATAACATCAATCAAACCTTCAGAATCTTGCTTATTCGCGCCAAGCTGTTTGTAATCGTCTTTAGTAATCCAAGAAACAACAGCACGACCACCGCAGGAAAGCTCTGAGCGTTGAACAGCCAATGCAGAAAGCTCTAAAGCAGCACGCGACTTGCGCTGATAAATATTCAGAGCAATGTCGCTTGCGCAAGCACCAGCTGCTACCATTTCTGCAGCGCCATTAAATGCCTGTGAATCAGCATTTTGATATTGAAATCTTCCAGTGTCTGTCACAACGGCAGTCAAGCACGCAAGCGCAATTCCTTGATCATTTTCCACACCAAGCTGCTTTGCAAGGTCCCAAATAAGCAAGCCGGTTGCAGCAGCGCTCGGGTCAGAAATTTTGCAATTTGCTTCCAAGTCGCAATGCTCATGATGGTCTATAACAAGGGTCTTTCCCGCTTTATGAAAAGCATGGTTAGCATCCCCAATTCTTGAAGAAACTGAAACATCAACAAGAATAAACAGGTCAACTTCTTCATCAAAATTTTTTGCAGACTGCACACTCGCAAAGCCTGGCAAAAATTCAAACTGCTCTAAATTTTCCTTTTTTGGAACAAGAGGCCAAACCTTTTTGCCAACCTTTTCTAATGCAATGCTTAAAGCTAAAGTCGAGCCAATGCTGTCGCCATCTGGATTTATATGCCCGCAAATAGCAACAGTTTTTGCGCTATCAATAAGCTCTATTGCTGGTTTGAAATCGATTGTTGCCATTTGCTTTCGTCCTCCAAAGCACGTGCAATGCGCTGCGCTTCATCAACACTTTTGTCTATATGGAATCTGAGCTCAGGAGTAATGCGCCAATCAAGTTCACTTGCCAAAATAGAACGAATGCGCCCTTTTGCAGCCTCCAAGCCTCTTTCAACAGAGTCATAGCGCTTTTCATCAGCGGAAATATAAATATTTGCCACCGACTTATCTCCTGAAACTTCAACACCAGTCACAGTGATCATTTGAAGTCTTGGGTCAGAAACATGAAAGAGCAAAATATTTGCGATTTTGCCGCGCAAAACTTCATTAGCTTTGCGCGACGCTGAACTATTCTTCATAGCTTACTCCGTGCGCTTGACTTCTTCAATGCGGAAGCCTTCTAAAATGTCGCCTTCTTTAATATCTTGGAAGCCCTCCAAGCCAATGCCGCATTCTGTACCAGCACGAACGCTAGAAACATCATCGCGATAATGGCGCATTGATGCAACTTTACCCGTATGAACAACAATGCCATTGCGAACAACTCGAACAGAATCAGTATTTGCAATTTCGCCTTCAGTGACCAAGCAGCCAGCAATAACGCCAATCTTTGGCATTCTGAACAACTCACGCACATCTGCTGAACCTGTATCAACTTCAACTTCTTCAGGCGCAAGCAAACCAACGCGAGCAGCATTGATTTCTTCAATAGCTTTATAAATAACGCTATATAAGCGAATATCAACTTTTTCACGCTCAGCTGCAGCTCTTGCTTTTGCATCTGGACGAACACCAAAGCCAATAATAATTGCATCAGATGCTGCTGCAAATGTAACATCAGTTTCTGTGACGCCACCAACAGCAGAATGAATAATATTGATGCGGACTTCAGACTGATCCATTTCTTCAAGCTTGCCAACCAAAGCTTCAATTGAACCTTGAACATCAGCTTTAACAATAAGATTAAGCTCTGCAAGCTTTTCATTTTCAATGCGAGCAAACAAGTCATCCAAGCTAACATGTCCGCGGCGTTCTTGGGCTGCAAGGCGCTTTTTCAAGTCGCGTTCTTCTGCAAGTTTGCGAGCTTCAGATTCATCTTCAAATACACAGAATTCATCACCAGCATTTGGCACAGAATTCAAACCCAAAATTTCAACAGGGTCAGAAGGCTTGCACTCTGTTACATTATTGCCCTTAGGGTCAATCAATGCGCGAACATGGCCATATGTTGTACCAGCAACAAGTGTGTCGCCAACATGCAAGGTACCGCGCTGAACAATAACTGTTGCAACAGAACCGCGACCCTTATCAAGATTTGCTTCAATAACAAAACCACTTGCTTGCGTATCAGGATTAGCTTTAAGTTCCAAAACATCCGCTTGCAAAATAATAGTTTCAAGCAAGTCATCAATACCAATATTTTTCTTTGCAGAAACTTCGACGAACATATTTTGTCCGCCCCATTCCTCAGAAATTACATTATATTCTGCAAGTTCGCTGCGCACACGATCTGGGTTAGCTCCATCTTTATCAATTTTGTTGATAGCAACAACAATCGGGACACCAGCAGCATTTGCATGGTTGATAGCCTCAATTGTCTGTGGCATTACGCCATCATCTGCAGCAACAACCAAAACAATTACATCTGTGACCTGCGCACCACGAGCACGCATTGCAGTAAATGCTTCATGACCAGGAGTATCGATAAATGTTATCTGTTTACCATTAATCCAAACAACAGAAGCACCAATGTGCTGAGTAATGCCGCCAGCTTCAGTTTCAACAACGCCAGTCGCGCGAATCGCATCCAATAAAGATGTCTTACCATGGTCAACATGACCCATAACAGTAACAACTGGTGGACGTGGTTTTAAGTCCTTTTCATCATCATGGAATGTGAATGACATTTCCTCTTCCTGGGAAACAATATGGACCTCACGACCAAGATCGCCAGCAATAAGTTCAACAAGATCGTCGCTCAAAGTTTGCGTAACAGTCATTGGAGTGCCCAACAAAAACAGGCGCTTAACAACTTCATTTGCAGGAACGTCTAACAATTCTGCAAGCTCGCCAACAGTCACACCGCTAACAACGCGAACTGTACCAATAGCAAGACCTGTTTTTTCTGCCTCGCGAATTGCTTCTTCTTCTGCCTTCTTTGCAGCTTCAGCAGCACGACGTTCTTTACGCTTTTTGCGACGGCCAGTCGATTCTTTTTCAGCCTCTGCAACAGCTGCGCGAGCTTCTTCTAAAATTTTATCTCGCTGCAATTTTTCTGCAGCCATAGCCATTTGACGATATCTATCGTCTTCAGATTCTGAATCAACTGAATCAAAATCTTCACGATCCTGATACTTTTGATTCTTGCGCTTCTTTCTTTTACCGCCAGATCTTTCGCGTGAATCTTCTTCATCATTGTCAAACTTTTGTCTATGCGACTTTTGACCTGAACCGCGCCTATCTTGACTTCTCTTGCCCTTGCTCTGCTTTTCTTCTTCTTTTTCATGAGCAAGGCGATCATTTTCAGCAGCAATTTGCGAAAGCAATCCATCAAAAATTGACTTTTCTTGAGCCTCTGCATTTTTCTTATTCGTTTGCTTTTTTGCAGGCGAAGAAGATGCCTTCTTTTCAGCAGGCTTATCTTTCTTCTGCTCTTGTGCCTTCTTCTGTGGCTTTTTCTCTTCTTTTGCTATTTCTTCTTTTTTCTTTGCAGCGCTTTTTTCTTTTTGGACGGGTTCTTTTTTAGCAGCAGGTTTGTCCTGCTTTTTCACTTCTGCTTTCTCTTCTTTTTTAGCAGCAGGTTTTGGCTCTTCCTTCTGTTCTTCTTGCTTGCTGGCTTTTGCCTCTTCTTCTGCTTTTGCTTGCGCTTTAGCTGCAGCTTCAGCCTTAGCTTTTGCCTGTGCGCGAGCCTTAGCTTCAGCCTTCAATTTTTCAGCTTCTTGTGGGTGTGCTGCAATCCATTCTTCTTGTCTGCGACGCTTTTCTGCTTCAGCTGCTTTTTTGCGTTCAGCTTCTAGCTTTTTTCTTTCTTCCAAAACGCGTTTTGCTTCAGATTCAGCCTCTGCTTTTTGCTTGGCTTCGTCTTTGCTCTCAGCTGTTTCCTGTTTGCGCTCTGCATCAAGTTGCTTGCGTACTTTTGTAACATAAGCATCAAGCAAAGTGGAAGCGTGATTCCTTGCCGGAATCTTCATTTCTGCAAGCTTTTCAAGGAGTTCTTTGGAATCCATCCCATATTCCTTGGCAAGCTCATAAACACGCATATTCGCCATTTTTACACACCGTCCCTACTACAAACCTAAAAGCGCCGAAAAATCTGTTTTAAGCTGCTGCAAATCTTTAGCGCGAATCTTTGTTCTTAATCTTCGCCCAAACATGCCTTTTTCACATGCATGTTCAAAACATTCATATTTCTTGCAAACATATGCCCCACGGCCATCTTTTTTTGAACTTGCATCAAGCTCAACTTCGCCAGCGTTTAATCGCACAACGCGCACAAGCTCATGCTTTTGTGCTTTTCTGCCACATGCAATGCAAGTTCTTATGTGGGGCTTTGTTGTCATTAAATAAGCAAGTCCTCTTCTTCACTAGCATGAATGCCACAATATTTTGAACCAGGGCGAGCCTGATTGCGACAACGCACTCCGTCTGCACTTTCATAAATGCAACGAGTATCCAATGGCTCTTCTTGCTCTTCAGTTTCTTCATCATCAATCAATGAAGCCAAGCTAATGTCCATGCCACTTGCTGCAACCAAGCTAGCAGACTTAATATCGATATGCCAACCAGTAAGCCTTGCTGCCAAACGAGCATTTTGCCCTTCTTTGCCAATAGCCAAAGAAAGCTGATCATCTGGAACAACAATAGTTGCATAATGCGATTCTTCATCAATCACAACTGTGCTTACCTTTGCTGGTGAAAGCGCATTTTTGACATAAATTGCTGGGTCTTCATTCCATTGAATTACATCAATGCGTTCACCACGGAGCTCACCAACAACCATGCGAATGCGTGAACCCTTAGGGCCTACGCATGCGCCAACTGGATCCAGATTAGCCTCACGAGAATGAACAGCAATCTTTGAACGAGCGCCAGCCTCGCGAGCAATTGATTTAACTTCGACAATTCCGTCATAAATTTCAGGAACTTCCAATTCAAGAAGTCGACGAATCAAATCTGGATGAGTACGGCTAACAATAATAGGAGGACGTGTGCTTTCATTGCGCACTAAAACGCCTCTTGAATTTTCAATACTTGGCTCACGAACATCAATAATCAAAGCCTTCAACTTGTCATTATGCTTGTAATGTTCAGTAGGTGGCTTTTCATTGCGTTCGCCTTCTTTGCGACGCACATCAAAATGAGGAAGCTCTGCTTCAACGCCTTCTTCAATCTTTAAAATTGTGAAATCAGGTGTTGTCTGCAAAACTTGGCCACTTACAAGTTCCCCTTTGCGATTTATATAACGCTTGTAAATATTTGCAGATGCTGCATCGCGAACAATCTCATTGATAACGCGCTTTGCATTCTGTGCTGCAATTCTTGAAACATCATCTGGAGTTACATCGCGTTCTTCATAATCTTCATATTCGCCAGTTTCAGGATCTTCTTCACCCAAACCAACCATTTCATATACATAAATTTTGCCAGAAGCGCGGTCGATAATTACGCGCGCGTCCCAATCCAAATTTAAAATGTTTTTGTAGCTGCGTGCCAAGTCCTGTTCAAGACGCTCAAGCACAACAAATTCATCAATGTCTTTTTCCTTAGCTAAGTCTGCTAATGCTTCGATAAGTGCAGATGACATTATTCTTCCTCTCCATCTTCAGTTGTAATTTTTTCCTCTAATCCTTCAAAGTCATTTCTATTGAAGTCAATTTTGCCAATAATATGCGCTTTTTTAATACGGTCGAATGCAACACGTTCTTCTTGACCATCTTCCTGAAGAACAACAACATTGTCACCTTCAACACCGCGCAACACGCCTTTGACTTTTGTGCGAGCCTCGCCCTTCTTCAGATATATGCACACATCTTCTTGCGCAAAGCGTTCAAAATCTTGCTTTTTGCGAAGAGGTCTGTCAATACCCGGAGATGAAACTTCCAAAATATATGAATATTGGAATGGATCAAGCTCTTCAACTTTTTGGTCGACCCATGTTTGCGCATTCGCAAGCTGGTCTAAATCAATGCCACCATCTGGCGTGTCTAAAAAAATGCGCAAAATAGGATTTTTTGTTGTGCCTGCAATTTCAACAGTAACTAAATCTAAGCCATGCGAAGCAGCAATTGGCTCTAAAGCTTCGATAAGTTGTGTTTCTTTGTTTGCCACTAAAAAACTCCTTCTAAATAAAGAACGCGGGTCAAAGCCTGCGTTCCTTGAATTGGCATCTTTCTGTATTCACAGCGGCGTGAAAGCCATACTGCGGCTAGCAATTGCAAGCGATTGCGCCACGTTTAAGACGCACCAATACGTTTGTAGTGTATCAGCTTTTATGGGCAAACATCAATAATTAACTAGATAGTCGGAAATATATATCCGTGTTTAACCTAAAGGCACGCCAAAGCCTCCCTTAGGCCAGCATTACATAGCATTAATCGCTGGCCACGAGGCAATGGAAGAAATCATGCTTCGGTTTTGCAAAAAAATATTTGAGCTTACGCGAAGTTGCAAAATTCGCAAACTAAATGCAAAAGCCCGTTGGAAATTTCCAAAAAATTTGAAGCGAAGCTTAGTAGCCTTTAATTTGCGACGATATTAACAACATTACCAGCAACAATAGTCTTGCGAACTGTTAAGCCTTCAAGCTTGTCGGCAACAGCTTCTAGCGCAGCAGCAACAACTTCATCTTCTGGTGCATCTGCTGCTGTCATAATCTTTGCTTTAACTTTGCCACCCATCATAACAGCACGTTCAACTTCATCTGCCTTCGCAGCTTCTGGGTCAAACTCTGGCCATTCCTGCTCATAAACAGAATCTTCATGTCCTAAAGCATTGTGCCAAAGCTCCTCTGCCCAATGCGGCGCAAATGCAGCAAGCAACAAGACAATAGCATTTGCAACTTCTGCATCCAGCTTGCTTAAATCTTCGCATTCCTTACGAGTTGCAGCATCCAAGACCTTCAAGTAATCTGCTGTTGCATTCACAAGCTCCATGATCGCGGACAACGCAGTGTTGAAGTTAAAGCGTTCAATATCAGTCTTAACTTTACCAATAACTCTATGCATTTCACGATGAAGCTTCTTAGCTGCAGCTTCACCTTCTTCTCTTGAAGATTTAGAAGCATTGCCATCAGCTTCGCCTTCGCCGCAAAGCTCATAAACATAGCCCCAAGCACGCCTTAAGAATCTAGCAATGCCTGCAATTCCTTCTTCATTCCAATCCAAATCTTTATCAGGCGGAGCCATAAAAAGAATAGTAAGGCGCATTGCGTCGCAGCCATAGCGATCAATCATCTCTTCTGGGCTAACAGTATTGCCCTTTGACTTCGACATTGTTTCACCATTAAGCTTTACCATGCCTTGGCACAGCAAACGCTGGAACGGTTCATCAAAGTCCACAAGACCACAATCTCTAAAAACTTTTGTGAAGAATCGTGAGTAAAGCAAGTGCAAAATTGCATGCTCAATTCCGCCAATATATTGGTCGACAGGCATAAAGCGATTGGCTTTAGCAGAATCAAAAATTGCTTTATCATTATGCGAATCTGTATAGCGCAAATAATACCAAGAACTGCATGTAAAGGTATCCATTGTGTCAGTTTCACGATGTGCAGGCTTGCCACACTTTGGACAAGTGCACTCATAAAACTCTTTGTTATCTTTCAAAGTTTCGCCAGCAGCAATATCAACGTCTTGCGGTAAGCGAACAGGCAAATCTTCTTCCGGAACAGGAACAACGCCACAATCATCGCAATAAATCATCGGGATTGGATTGCCCCAATAGCGCTGACGAGAAATCAACCAATCGCGCAAACGGAATGTAACGCATGACTTACCGCAGCCATTTTCTTCAAGCCAAGCAATGACAGCTTTCATGCCTTCAGAACCTTTGCCGCCTTGCATTCCTGTAAACTGACCAGACTGAACCATTATGCCTTCTGCAGCATATGCTTCTTCCCAATCAACATTCGTAACTTCACGTTCCTTAACATCTTTAAGCTGTTCATATAGCGGGTCATCTTCAGCAACAATTACAGGCGGAATATCCAAGCCATATTTACGAGCAAATTCAAAGTCGCGCTGATCCCCTGATGGAACAGCCATAACAGCGCCTGTACCATAGTCAGTCATTACATAATCTGAAACCCAAACAGGGACCTTCACGCCATTAATTGGATTGATAACATAACGGCCTGTGAATGCGCCATGCTTTTCACGACTGCCTTGCGAACGCTCTACTGCTGTTGCTTTTTCAGCAATGCTTCGAACTTCCATGCAAGCACTTTCATATTCAGTACCAGCAACAAGCTCATCTACCATCTTGTGCTCTGGAGCAAGCAGGAAAAATGTACAGCCAAACAATGTGTCTGGGCGAGTTGTAAAAACAGTAATCTTTGTGTCTGTAGGATCGCCATTTTCATCGCAAAGTGTAAAGTCAACATCAGCGCCTTCACTTCTGCCAATCCAATTTGCCTGCATCTGCTTAACACGTTCTGGCCAGCCATCAAGCTTATCAAGGTCATCAAGTAATTCCTGCGCATAATCAGTAATTTTGAAATACCATTGTTCAAGCTCGCGATGTTCGATTTCATTATGACAACGCCAGCATGTACCTTGTTCAACCTGTTCATTCGCAAGAACAGTCTTGCAATCAGGACACCAGTTGACAGGATTGCTTTTGCGTTCAACAAGCCCCTTCTCATACATTTTTAGGAAGAACCACTGACCCCAACGGTAATAATCTTCGCCACAAGTTATAACAGCCCTATCCCAGTCATAAGAAAGACCCATGCGCTTGAATGACGCTTTTTGAGTTGCTATATTTTCATATGTCCACTTTGCAGGATGACTCTTATGTTTGATTGCTGCATTTTCAGCAGGTAAGCCAAAAGCATCCCACCCAATTGGGTGCAAAACATCATAACCTTGCATATGAAGATATCTAGCATATACATCGCCAATTGTATAATTGCGAACATGCCCCATATGAATATCGCCAGAAGGATATGGAAACATCTCTAACACATACTTGGCAGGGCGGTCGCTTTCATCTTCAATTTTATAGATGTTCGCATCTTCCCATTCTTTTTGCCATTTTGGTTCAATAGACTGCGCGTCATATTCTGGATGCATTGCACAAACCTTTCTTAATTTAATTTAATTTCTAACAATTTTAGAGCCTGAAAGAAAGAACAATAAATAACTTTACAGACTTCGTATTATCAACAGTACGCCATTATACAAAAAAAGGCCTCTGAACAACTCAGCAACGTCCTATCCTTCCACG
>CAVDAL010000093.1:0-13126 GCA_963606965.1 Acutalibacteraceae bacterium | reverse complement strand
TTTCAATCCACGCTCCCCGTACGGGGAGCGACAATTTAGTGTTATGTCTCTTAAACCTGCACTTGATTTCAATCCACGCTCCCCGTACGGGGAGCGACCGCAATATATTGTAACATTGCCAGCAAGAAAAGCATATCTTGTGTTTTGATTACGATACTCTAAATGATTGATAAACTTAACTGCACATTTTTCCTAAATTTTCAGTGCGAACCAAACATTTCATTCATGATTGCATATTGCTCGCACCTGCAATTCTAAATAGTAAGAAACCCTTCTGGGTCATACGATTGTTTCGTGCCATAATGTTCAACTCTATTCTTATAATGATTACCGAGATTATAAAAACGCAAGCTATCTTTTTCTTGGTCTATAATCTCTAGCAATTCCTTCTTCACGCGAACCATCGTTGCTGCATCTGCCGAGCATTCGAATACGGAATTTTGCACCCTCTGTCCGTAATTGACACAACACTTTGCGACCTTGCGCAATCTTTTTTGCCCTGCAGAATTTGAAGTATCCACATCATAAGCTATTAAAGTCAACACAACTTTCCCTACTTCCACATAAATGGCGGATAGCCATCCAGATCGTTTCTTAAACACTTTGCCAACAACTGTGCCTGCACAAACGGAACAAGACCCCACGGAATCTTCTCTTTAAGAAAAGGATGAAGAATTGACGTCTTTTTCTTCTCTTGCCATTGTTTGAACATAGCCTTTCGACCAGATTCTGTTAGCAAAACCTCTCCTGATTCCCTATATTCAAAGCTACCGGAATTTACTACACGGTTATTCACTGCCGTCACAACAAACCTGTCAACAAATATTGGCCTAAGCTCCTCCATACAATCCAATGCAAGTGATCTACGACCTGGTCGATCTACATGCATGAATCCAACGTAAGGATCCAATCCTACCGATTCCAAAGCCGACGAACAATCGCGAGCCAATACCGTATAAAATAGTGACAACATTGCATTAATAGGATCAGTTGGCGGTCGACGCACCCTTTCTTTAAACGAAAAAATTTCTTTTTCCCGCAGTAATAACTCATCAAACACCGAAAAATAAACAGAGGCAGCCTCGCCCTCAATCCCTCGTAGACTTTCTATCGAATCACATATTCGTACTGATTTTAATGAAGCTGCCAATTTCTCAGAAGCCGCTTTAACCTTATCAAAATCAATCCTTGCCCCATGGTCACGCAATGTGCGCTCAAGTACCCATCTAGAATTATAAATTTTTCCAAGAATAAAATTTTGTGCTATCGATAAACTCAAACTCCTATCAATAGAAGACAAGCATTGCCTTTTGCGCAATAGCACATTTCCGTGACAACCTCCATGAATGTCAGCAAGAAACCTACCTCTTCTATCGAAGAAGCCCAACGAAATCCCTTGTTCCGCACAAGCTCCCATAAGAGCTGGGCTAGCTCCTCTATATGAAAATGTCTGAATAGCTTCAAGTGTATGAAGCGGGATACGTCCAACTTCTTTCCCATTTATTTTAGCAACAACATTTCTACCATCCAAAGTGAGATAGGCATCCTCTGTAAAAACATACAGAGTATTAAGTAATTTCCTCATGGCTAAACTCCAAGCGCACGATCAATATAGTCGCTAACTAAAAGACTAGATGTTTCTGGAAGACACGAATCAATCAAAGAACAAGATTTACACGCCTTATTCATGCTAGCAGCAGGAAGATGCCTGCGCGAATACAAACGATGCATCTCTTTCAACATTCCTTGCACACCAGAGCGAAGCTCAGCACTAAGTTTTACTCGTTCTCGAGAATGAGTCGACGCATAATAAAGAAATCCCTCATCTATATCCACCGCAAACATTTCTTCAAGGCACATAGCTTGACAACAAAGTTGAAGCCTATCTTCATCGCCTGCTTTAGAACGGCCTCGTTTGTATTCAATTGGTATAGGACGCCACAGGCCACCCTCCCCATGAAGCGGGTGGCCATTAGCATCTTTATGAAACTCAACAACATCACATTTGCCAGCAACGCCAAGATTAGATGACTTCACAAATAATCCACGAACAATCAAGCAATCGCCGCGTCGCTCACGAAGCACTTCGTCATGAGCTCGCTCATGAGCAACATTACCCAACGCCGTTAACCCGTTATCGGCCCAAAGCTGTTCAATATGAATCAATGCCCATTGCCGCCGGCAAAATGCATAGTGCTGAATTCCTGATAATCCAAGTAAATCATCATCTGAATACATGATATTTACACACGTTTAATAACTTTAACACCCTCTGGAATCTGCTCTTCATCCACCGTAACACCCTCATAATCTGCAAAAGAACGAGGAATCTTAACTCCTTCGCACTTCTTGCAAGTTACAGCGTCAAAAAGCTTATGCGCAGGAGCACAGCCCAGTTCAGTATCATGTTTAAATATAATAAGCGAACGTACAGCCATCATGCCTCGAGCTGCAGAACGATCATGTTCAAACATATTTACTATAGCTTCCCATAGCAACTCAAGGTCTTCCTCAGAAAAACCAGTTGTTTTGCGTGCTAAATTAGCTGAAACGAAGCCCTCACAACGATAAAGTCCATAAGGAAGTATATATTTACGACCCATCTCCGTATTCTTCTTAGCGGCGTCGTCCTCAGTTGTTATAGCAATACGGGTGATAGTCACCTCTTGTGGAAAAACAGGATCTACGCTTCGAGCAAAAGTCATTTGTACTGGTCCGCGCACTTGCCCGCAATTAAGATTGTTCTTAACAAATGTAGTCATCACAGCGCCAAATGTGCGCACATCATAAAAAGTCGAACACATATAATCGCGAAGCTTGACATCAAGCTTAGGGTCATTCTTTTTAAGTTTAGCTATTTCATTGGCGCGCTTTTTTGCATCATCTTCTACAACGCCAATATTTTGAAATGCACGGAAATCACTTGCATTGAGTGAAACATCATCCTTTATATAAATTTCGTAGCCAGATGCGCCCTCTCGTGCCAATTCCACATAATTTCTAACTTTACGTTTGAGGCAAACATCAGTAATCAGGCCAAACCCTGTCTCAGGATCAATGCGTGGCATGTTTCCTGCATCTGGATCGCCATTAGGGTTGCCGTTTTCAACATCAAAATAGACAACAAAATCATAACGGTTTTTAATAGGTTCGGACATAGTTAAACCTCCTTGGTTTCATTAACGATATTCTTAGTAGGATTCTCTTCTTTTTTTTGATAGCGTTTAGCTTTTTGATGGTAATACCCCAGCATAAAATCACCCTGCTCAGGCAACGAAAGATGATTCGGAAAGGAATCTATCACACTTTCAGAAAGAGCACTAGAAAGTCCTTTTTCCAAGTTAACTGCATAACCAGGCATTTCTCTAGAAAGCTTGCGCAGATGATCATTAGTCAATTTAAGCAACGAGGGGAATACAACTGCAGGTCTTGAGCATGCAGAATCAAGATAACGACCTGTAAGCGTATCTTTTCCGTTGGCTGCTTCTTGAATCTGCCCCAAATAAGAAAACGCCCTTCCTAAGTTGTATGCGACATCGCAACGTTTTTCATTTAATTCAATAGTCACATCTTCCTCCAATTTTCCATTATTTCGAATAAGATAACCTTTTATTATTGCTGCTTGCACATAAGAAACCTCACGACTTGCCTTTATCCGCAACAATGCATTCGAATAAAGTCCTTCTGGATACTTTCCGTTACTTAAAATTGCCTTTAAGAGCGGGCCTGCTAACTCAGAAGAAACAACCGGGTTGTCCGCTTCCTTATTCTCGACAGCCCGCAGCAGCCGATACGGCGTGAGCAAGCTTTTTTCATGAGGAGGATGAACTAGCTGAATTCTTCTGTAATGGGCTTCAATATTGCTGAGCATACCGCCAAAATCGCCACTAAAAAAGAAACGTACAGATAGTCGAGCATTGTTCGGCGCCAATCCAAGAATATAAAATTTTGAAGCAAAGTCGACCCCATCAAGGCTAGGTTTTTTTCCTAAACGCAGCTGTAAAAGCACAGCAGTTAGATTTCTGTCAAGCCCAGCAGAGTCAACTTGTGATTTAGAAGTTCTACCACCCATCAACAATGAAAACAAATTAGTATTCCCTTGATCCTCATGCTCAGACCAAAAAACTACAGTAGTGTCTCCGATTAGAATATGATGATTAGAACTAGACAGTAAATAATTTAAGGCAAGGCCGTAAGCTTGAGCAACAGACTCACCAACCGGTGCATTACGTCCTTGTTCACCATCATAACCATATGATTTGAAAGCAGGGGAATTAAAACTAACGAGCGATGCACCAGCAGACTGTGCACCAACTACGCCCTTAATTGAAGGATGGAGTTTTGCTATTGTTTGTTTTTCTCCTGTAACAAGACATACCATTTTGCCTTCATCATTTTCACACAGCGAAACATTTGTATCCCAAATTTCAGCTATATCTGAATCTTCTTCCGCATACAACAAACATCCATTTTCATCCAATAGAGCAAATGCAAGGTTTCCGCTTTTACAAGCGTCCTGAAAAGCTTGACCAAATTCTTGCTGCAATGGAATATCTTTTGGATTCCATGAATCAAAATAAGCAAGAATAGCTTTGGCAACAGGTGAATCAACTCCATCAAGTAGCTCATGATGTTTAAGACAAGAAGCCTCAAAACATAGCAGCGCACGCTCTTCTTTCTCCTTTACATCTTTTACGTCATCTTTCTTCTTTGCGTCAACACCAAAAAAATAGGCTGATGTATCACAAAGAAAATTAGCTTTGACACCCGATGTTCTCTTTTCTTGAGCAGGCACAACTCTAGGCGTTCCATTTTTCTCGCTAGCTGGAATAATCTTAATCAAAGTCCCATCTTCAGAGATTACAAGTCTATGCTTTATTCTGCAGGTCGTCCACCCAGGTTTTGCAACTTCGTCTGGATGCTCTTTAAGAAGCTGTTCATAATATGAAGCGAGTGCTGTAATAATCATCTATACACCTCACTATTCATGACATCAATCACGCCATTACGCATAACAGCCTTAAAAAACATCGGCTTGTAGTCATTAGGATCACTGAAATCAATGTCATAGAGCATCAAACCAAAATCATGTTCTTCAACATCCGAATAGACGCCTTTGGGCGGCCAATCGCCTTCATATGGCTCAACTTTAGCGGCAAATTCTCTACAGCCAAAATATGGTTGAGAATAACATTGTCCCTTTTCAAGCCTTCGGCGAAAAATATCGCAGAACTTGCCAGGATTATCGCCTTCGCCGGCTTCCCTGGTCATTTCAAAGTGAGCTTCAATCACATAGCAAACATTCGTAAGAACAACCGAAGCACGCTGGACAATATCGTCGGTCGCATAAATATGCGGTAGCTCTTTTTTGCCCTCTGCAGCCGAACGTAACAACGTTGCATTAGCTTTGGATTTTACTTCATTTCGACGGACACTCGTAAACTCAATAGGATTCAAGACATGAATGCGATCAATAACATAGCGCATACCTGGATGCCAATAGACCGATTCAAGCATTCCACGCGCAGCACTCGGCGTTATTACATCGTATGAATAACGTTCTACTTTAAGCTCTGGTCGCGTAAACAATGCCATTTCACCACAAACCTTTACTCTAAATCCATATGCCATATCAACTCCTTTCCCTTGTCATTTGCATACTTAACACTAACTAAATCTACCAGAAAAAAGCTTCGCCACTTTCTAGCGTAATGTCGAAGCCAGTTTTCTCACTATAACGCCTCTTATCATCAAGCAAATACATTCCTTCAATTAACTCATGAATTGCACCTTCAGACCTCAGCTTTTCAATATCTTGTTGATAAAGGTTCACGGAAAACCGAGAAATTCGCCTCATTTGAGAGCGGAAGACAAACCCCTGTTCAAGCTGGCGTACTTCTTCGGCAATTTCATCTGAAGGTATGATAACAGGAAGCGCGTTGTCATCAATCAAATTGAACTTTTTAGAAACCTGCGCAAAATCAAATGCAAAAGTTGAACCGCAATTTGAAAGCGCTTTGACAATATCGTAATAATCAAGATCGCTATTACCTTTTACGTCATAGAGCAAGTTAAAAAACTTTTCAATAACCGGAAGCGCGTCAGTTTGAGAAATATCTCCACCCGCAACGTTAAGTCCAGGAAGAACCAATTCAGATATCGCAGCACGCTGTCTAACTTCATAAGGCGGTCTATACCTATCAGAACTTTTAAATAAATATACAAAACTCTCGTCTGAAGGGCGCGCGCCTTCTCTATTGCAGCGACCCGCAGCCTGCACCATTGAATCAACGCCAGCAACTTCTCGATAGACAATTGGAAAATCAAGATCAACGCCTGCTTCGACAAGACTTGTTGCTATCAAAATACAAGGCCTCGCGCTATCAAGACGCACACGAATATCCTTCAAAATGCGACCTCGGTGTTCAGGACACATTAATGTACTCAAATAAAAGATGGCAGATTCATCATCCAAATTAGCACAAACAGTATCATAAAGAGTGCGCGCACGTTTTCGATTGTTTACAATACAAAGAACTTGGTTATTCTGTGCCAAAAGTACGGCAAGACCTTCATCTGTAATAGCTCCCAAAGAACGATAAGATACACGTCTTAAATTCGAGAACAAATTCTCTGTATCTGAGATTATTTCGCTGCAATCAAGGCCTTCGCGTTCAAGAAAACGCTCTAAAGCGGGTTGCGTAGCACTAGACAACAACACTGTGCAACCATAATTTTTTACCAATTCAGACAAGGCCTTAACGCACGGAATCAAGAACTTAGATGGTACCATTTGAGCTTCATCTAAAACAATAACACTATTGGTAATATTGTGAAGTTTGCGACATCGTGAGGTCTTGTTCGAATAAAGAGATTCAAAAAGCTGAACATTTGTTGTCACTACAACCGGAGCATCCCAATTTTCTGCGGCAAGTCTTAATCGCGCGCCCAGCCCAGAATCTGAAAATTCATCTGTATCAAAATCATAACCAGAATGATGTTCTAATACGTTTTCAGAGCCAAGCACGTCTCTATAAACCTGCGCGTTTTGTTCAATTATTGATGTGTATGGAACAGCACAAATTACGCGACTCATGCCATGAAAACATGCGTGTTGCAAAGCGAAGCGAAGAAGCGAGTAAGTTTTTCCACTGCCGGTAGGCGCCGTTAACGAATAAAACCCCTTAGAGCCTTTTGCAGCAGCAAAGCAATCATCAGACACATTGCAGCGCAAAGAACCAAGCTTTGTTTTTGAAGGCCTAAACTTAATAAGCAAGTTTTCGAGCCTATTACAAAGAACAGGAAGTTCGTCATAATGAAGCGATTCCCTCGGAGCATCATTCATAAAGATTTCTGTACAAAGAAAATCTGCGTCAACTAGGCAACTAAAAATCATACGAATAAGAAATTGCAACGAATAAGACTGTTCGCTCTCGCTTTTGTAGTCTGAAGCAGTAAGCAGAGTTGGATGATCGGGCGACTCTATTTTAATTTCATTTTTATAAGCGCTGTATTGAGGCAAGTATCCATTTTTTTCCTTATTCAAACGACCAAACAATGTTGTAGAGTCGTCGACTCGCGTACCAGCATCAGGAAGACCTCCATGATGCCCCGCAACACAATATGCCAAAGGACGAAGATTTAATTCGCTATCAAGTACTATGGCTCCAGCTGTTGAATGATCAACTTTTGGCCCATCATGAAGAATGCGATCTTGAAATTCATTCGAATACTTACCGATATCGTGCGCTATGCCTGCCACATATGCCCAACCAGAAGCACCAAAAGATTCAGCAAAGGAAGCCGCCATTGCAGCAACATTATTCAGGTGCACTGCAACAGACTCATAGCGTTCACCATCCTCGCTGATATGAGCCACATATTTAGGAATATTAAAATTCAAAAAACCACTTCACAAACATAGCATTTAAAATTTGTAGTGCTATGAAAACAAACTAACTTTACAACCACTTTATACAAAAAACCATTATCTAATTCATTAAAAACAAACCTACATTACTAATTCTATTAATTTCGCTGCAACAAATTATACAAGGACGCTATGACACCATTATTTGATGCATTAGAATCAGAAGATATGTGTCCTCTCTTTCTTACTCTTACTTAGATTCTTCTTATTCATAAACTCAATCCCTGCAGTAGCGGATGAAGTCGCCGTTGTCTAATGCTTCGCGGGCTTTCGCCTGGCCTTCGATTGCTTGTTCAAGGCGTTTTTCATAATAGTCCAAGCCATTGTCGATTGAAATTCGTAAGCCAATTTCTGCAATTTGATACAAGTGCAACGCCACCAAAGCATCAGGTTCAATGCCAAGTTCTGTGCTTTTTGCGTCCAAGAACAGCGGAGCAAGCCTGATGGCAGCCTGCGATTCTTCTTCTGCTCCCTGCGCTACCTTATAAGATTTATTCCAGAGCTCATAAGCCTTTTTCATATCGCGATCAAAAACTTTACCGCGACTAAACATGTCGCCCATCTTGTACAAAGCTTCAAAGTCTTCATAAATAGCAGCCGCCATTGAATAGCATTCAAAAGCTTTCTTGTAATCAGGCTCGCCAATGCGGCCATATTCATAAATATATCCCAAGTTCACAGCAGCGCGAACATTGCCCCATTCTGCGCCAAGCTCATACAATTCCTTGGCTTTTTCATAATCTTGTTCAACAAATTCACCACTGTAATACATGGCGCCAAGATTATTTGCACAAGCACCATTCTTCTTAGAAACGCCCAACTTATAACAGGTGATTAATGTTTGCCTTAGCTCTTCACTAAAGCAACAAGCCATATCAATTCGATCCTTATTTGCTGTAACAAATTCAACAAAAGCATCTGGCCCATCCTGAAGAATTACCTTGCTTATAATTTCTATGAAAAAATTAACTTCCTCTTCGCTAGGAACAGCGATGCCTAATGCTCTTTCATCTTCCAAACTAGATTGATCGAGGTCGACATGCACAAAATTGTCTTCATTAAGACTTGCATTTTTGCATAGCGATTTATACTCATCTAAGTTAATTTCAAATTCACTACTTTTTGACATTTCAAATGTCCTTCCATCCTAGCGCACAAAACGCAATTCTTACCTTAATTCTATTATAATCTTAAGATGTGACAAAAGAAAATTTGAACAAAAATTATTGCAAATTTAAATATAGCGCCATGCTTTTTAAGCTGCCAAGGAAAGCTTGCAACTAGCTGAAATCTGCCAAATTAATTGTGCGAGTTGCAAGGCGCATGCGCAAAGAATCTGAATGAGTAACAAGCAGCATGCCAATACTATTCTGCTGGATATAATCAAGCAAAAATGTCCAAATCTGCACTTGCGTGACAGCATCAAGCATTGTTGAAATTTCATCCGCGATAATAAACTTCGGGTTTAGCGACAATGTTCGAGCCAAGCAACAACGCTGAAGTTCCCCGCCAGAAAGCTCATGAGGAAATCTATTCAGCCATTCCTTGCGGATGCCAAGCGCGTCCAAAACTTCGCTATCAATATTGCCAACCTCTTGCAAAGAGCGCGAAATGCGAAGATATGGATCCATCACTTGTTCAGGATGCTGCCAAACAAGCTGGACTGGGTTTGGCTTGTTGTTACGAGCGCCAAATTCCTTGCCATTCAATAAAACTTTGCCAGCACTCAGGCGCAAATAACCAGCCAAGATTTTGCACAGCGTGCTTTTGCCAAAGCCCGACGGAGCGCACAATGCAACACGCTCGCTTGAATCAATGCTGAAGTTTACGCCCTTAAAAAGCGGCTGCGAATTCTTACTATATGAAAAACTCAAGTCTTTTACTTCAAGTGAGCTCATCTGTGCTGCTCCTTGCCGCATTGCTTACATTGCCCATCTTCGTCAAAATCTGCAAAATCATGTTCCGGCAAAGCATGCCACAGCCTGCGCGAAAAGCTTGCTTGCAAATTTGCTGGGTCATCAAAACTTTCAACAGAAGTTTCTTCGGCAATGCTGCCATCTTTAAAAACAGCCACGCGGTCGGCAACGCGCAATGCCAGCTGAATGTCATGAGTAATCAAAAGCACAGAACCGCCGCCGTCTGCAAAGCTGCGAAAATCGCGCATTGCTTGAACAGCTAATTCAAGATCAAGGCCTGGCGTTGGCTCGTCAGCAACAATGAGCTTTGGATTTGAAACAAGAGCTGTGCAAAGCAAAATGCGACGCGCCATTCCGCCAGAAAGTTCGAATGGATACATGTCATCAACAGCGCAATCCAGACGATATTGCTTATAAAGCTCTGCTCGCTGCTGCTTGTTGCCACCAATTTGCTTGCCAACTTTCATCAGCGGGTCTAAAGAAGCAACACTCTGCGGAACAAATGCAATTTCTTTACCGCGTAAAGCCGCCAAGCTTTTCGCACTCTGCTTAACGCCGTCGAAATATATCGTCCCACTAACAACAGAGTTTGGCTCATAAAGCCCCATAATTGCATCGGCAAGTAAGGTCTTGCCAGAGCCAGACGCTCCAACAATTGCAATAATCTCGCCCGCATGCACAGATATGTTTAAGCCATCAATGACTTTAGAAAACTTGCGCGCATTTGTTTTTGGCGAATTTTCATCATACATATCAAAGCCAATTGTCAAATTCTCAACTTGCAATAAATGATGCCCACCAAGGTGCTTTGACCCGTGCCTGTGCGAATGATGGTGATGAATATTTTCCCCAGCGTGGTCAGCGCTATGATTTTGCAGCTCGCCTTTCCCATGCTCAGAGCTTTGCATATCATTTTCAATATATTTTTGCGCTTTAACTTCCGTCACACCAACCACCTATTTCTGCGCCTGATGCGGATCGACAAGGCTGCGAATGCGCTGGCCAGCAAAATCGAAAAGTAAAACAATAAGCACAAGCGAAATACCAGGAAAGACTGCAAGCCACCACATTCCGCTTGACAAATAATTCATTGATTCGCTCAAAATAATACCAATTGCTGGCATTTCTGGCGGCAAGCCAAAACCCAGAAATGTGATTGCTGCTTCATGCAAAATCGCATGAGGGAAAAGCAAAATCAGCCCAACAAGAAATTGCGGGAAAACAGCAGGAAAAATGTGGCGGATAGCAATCTTAATTTTGCCCATGCCCATTTGCTGTGCCATCGCAACATAATTGCTATTTTTTATCTGCAAAACTTCCGCACGAATAACTCTGCACAAGCTTGGCCAATGCGTTATTGCAACGCCAACAGTCACACCAATAAAGCCTTTGCCAAGCGCAAAAGATATCAAAATCAGCAAAATGATATGCGGAATTCCCATCATCAAGTCTGTAAGCCAACTTACAACAGCATCAACCTTTTTGCCGCCAAGAGCAGCTGCAATGCCAAGAAACAATGCTATAAATGCTGAAACAATAGCAGACAAAAGCCCAATGCATATGCTTATACTCAAGCCAGAAATTGTGCGCGCAAACATGTCGCGGCCAAGCTGGTCTGTTCCAAAAATGTGTGAGACGCAAGGCGACAAGTTTTTAATTGAAAGATCTGTTGTTGTAGCCACATTCATCAAAAGCAAGCCACTAACAGCAACAAGAAGCAGAATGCATAAGCAAATAACAGCACTTGCAAATGTCTTTTTTCGATTATTTATGCGCACTTTTGCTGGCATGTGAAAAACTGATGCCATTGTGTCTGTATCAAACATCTGCCGCCACCTTCTTTGCAAGGCTTTGCGAGCGGCGCATCCTGGGGTCAATTGCATGATATAAAATATCTGCCAGCGTGTTACCAAAGAAAACTATGCAAGCACAGACCAGAGCTATTGCAACAAGCAAAGCAGCATCCCCGCCAGTACCCGCGATAACAGCTGCTTGACCAAGACCTGGATATGAAAAGACTTGCTCAACTAAAACTGAGCCACCAAAGATTTCAGAAATCGAAGCAAATTGAAGAGTCATCGCCGGCAAGGCAATATTTCGCAAGCCATGAGTTTTGAGAGCTTGCCATCTGCTCATTCCGCGCGCAAAAGCAAAGCGCATATATTCGCTTTCCATAACATCAATTGTTTTTTCACGAGTGTGCAAAGCGATATTTGCAATGCCAACTATAGATAGCGTAATAGCAGGCAAAATTATATGTTGCAGTGAGTCAAGAATTGTTACATCGGCAGCAGACTTGCCTAGTGGGACAGAAAACCCAAACGGGAACCAGCCAAGCCAAACAGCAAAAACAATCAGCATTATTAAGCCGAACCAAAAAGTTGGAGTTGACGCAAGAATAAAGCAATATCCTTTAACAAATTTATCGAATATTGAACCCTTTTTTACTCCTGCAACAATGCCAAAAACAAAACCAATAATGCCGCTGAAAATCCACGCGATAAGCATTAAAAGCAAAGTGTTTGCGCACCTGCTTGCAATAACTTGTGAAACAGGCATATTAAATCTTAGAGAAATTCCAAGGTCACCATGAAGCGCAGCCACAAGCCAATTGATATATCTTTGAATGATATTTAAATCGCTGCCCCAATAGCTCGCAAGCTGTGCTTTTTGCGACGCACTCAAACTTGCATATGCAACCTGCCCAACGTTTGCTTGCACAGGGTCTATTGGCGACAAGCCTACCAAGCAAAAAGCAACAATGCTTATAGCGAATATTAAGATTAAAAATCTTACGACATATTTCAAAATAGTGCGTGTCATAATATCAATAAACTAGCCGCTTATCTTCCGCATAGCAAGCGATGCTCTATTGCCGCCATTCCCACTGGTCAACATTATTCACAAGCGACCAGCCATGCCCATGCGGGTGCGGCTTTTGATTTGCCACAACAAGACCATCGCGAACAAAATATAAATGGTCGACGTTCGCAAGCCAAACCCAAGATGCTCCGCCTTGCGGCGCAACACCATCAGAGCCATCCCACTGCGCTTTTTGCCAATCTTGATAAGAATCTTCGATATTCGTTCTTGCAAGAGCGGCATCCAAATGCTTGTCAACAACTTTATTTGAATAGACAGAATAATTGCCTGCACTATCACTGCGAGTCAAATCGTAAAGTTGGGTTGGACTGTTCGCGCCCCAGCCCCAAACAATTGGGTCGCTATACTGGTGAGCATAAAGCCCATCTGCATCTGTGCTCCAGCTAGAACCTGTAAT